>JALHON010000023.1 GCA_022842985.1 Acidobacteriota bacterium
TGCCGAGGCGTTTCGTCTGAAGGATGCCGGCCGTGTCGCTCACGAACGCGGCCGCATCGAACGGGCACTCGATCGCATGCTGGCCGAGCTCGGCGCCGCGCGCGCGCTCGTGCGCTGATCCGCCGGCTCGCGCATCGGCCTCGGGGCGGGGGCGGTCACGGGCCGCGCCGTCGTTCTTTGACGGCGAGGCACGAAGCGGCTACCGTACGCCGCGATGGCTCCGACGCCCAACCGCTGGCGCATTCCGATTGGCGCCGTCCTCGTGCACCTCTGCATCGGCTCCGTGTATGCGTGGAGCACGTTCAACCGGCCCATCCAGGCGCTTTTCCCCGACGCGCCCTGGTGGTTCAGCCCGCCCTACACGACCTTCACGACGGCGCTCGCGCTGCTCGGTCTGAGCGCGGCCTTCGGCGGGCCGTGGGTGGAGCGGCGCGGGCCGCGTGTGGCGGCCACGGCCGCTGCGCTCTTCTTCGGCACCGGCCTCCTCATCGGCGGCGTCGGGCTCGCCCTCCGCCAGTCGCTGCTGGTGTTCGTCGGACTCGGCATCGTGAGCGGCATCGGCTGCGGCCTGGGCTACATCTCGCCCGTGAGCACGCTCGTGAAGTGGTTTCCTGATCGCCGCGGCATGGCCACCGGGATGGCGATCATGGGGTTCGGCGGCGGCGCGTTCGTGGCCGGCTACCTGAACGTGTTCTTCATGAACCTCCTCGGCGTGGCGCCCACGATCATGACGCTCGGGGTCGTGTATCTCGTGGTGATGCTGGCGGGCTCGCGGCTGATGGAATCGCCGCCGGCTGGATGGCTGCCGCCCGGCTGGGTGCCGTCCGAACACACGAATCCGATGATCGCGAGCCGCAGCGTGTCGCGCGATGCGGCGATTCGCACGCCGCAGTTCTATCTGCTGTGGGGCATTCTCTTCATCAACGTCACGGCGGGCATCGGCATCCTCGCGCAGGCCTCGCCCATGATGCAGGACATGTTCGGGCGCACACCGCTCGAAGCCGGGGCCGTCGTGTCGCTCATCAGCATCTTCAACGCCGGCGGACGCTTCGCCTGGGCCTCGGCCTCCGACTACATCGGGCGGCGCAACACCTACACGATCTTCTTCCTGGCGCAGCTTGCGCTCTTCCTCGTCATTCCCGGGCTCGCCGCGGCGGGGCAGTGGTGGCTCTTCCAGGCGAGCCTGTTCCTCGTCTTCACGATGTACGGCGGAGGTTTCGCGACGATCCCCGCATTCCTCGCCGACATCTTCGGACCGCAGAACGTCGGCGCGATTCACGGTGCGGTGCTGACGGCGTGGTCGGCGGCGGCCATCGTGGGGCCGCTCATCATCACCGAACTCTCGAATCGCGCCCGCGAGGCGCTGGCGCCGGGCGCCAACAAGGTGGGCATCTACGACACGCCGCTCCAGGTGCTGGCGGGGCTGCTGGCCGTGGGGGCCGTGCTGACGCTCTTCGTCCGGCCCCTCAGGACACCGGACCACGCCCGGGACGCGTAAGCCTCCGGACGGCGTGGCAGGGCGGCCCGGCCCCGGGCCGTGACCGCCGGGCCACCGCCGTCCCGGTTCATCGCGAACCGCTTGCGTGTAACCGGATGTCGTGTACGCTGGCGGCCATGCTGAGAGCCGCGCTCGCCCCCCTGACCCTCGTGGCCGCGATCGTCGCCGTGCCCGTGCTGCGCGCCCAGGCCCCGGCCCCGGCCACCGCCAAGCCCGCGGCTCCCGCGCCCCCGCCGGTCATCATGGGGCCCACCGGACCCAGTCCGTACGACATCATCCGCGGCTGGCACAAGCCGTTCGCGGCGCCCGGCTTCGCTTTCGGCGGCAACTCCGGCGTGTTCGCGGAATCGCCGGATCGCATCCTCGTCGCGCAGCGCGGCGAGTTCCGGCTGCCCTCGCCCGTGCCGCCCGAGTACGCGGGCTTCGCCGGTTCGCTCAAGATGAACGTCCTCACGCTCGCCGACAAACGGGTGTGGCAGAACTGCCTCTACACGCTCGACGCGAACGGCCAGGTGAAGGAGCGCTGGACGCAGTGGGACCACCTCTGCGCCGGTTCGGATGGCCCCGGGCCGCATCGCCTGCGCATCAGCCCCTACGATCCGGCAAAGCGCGTGTGGGTCATCAACGAGACCTTCCACACGATCTACATCTTCTCGAACGACGGAAAGCAGCTGCTGAAGACCCTTGGCGAGAAGAACGTGCCCGGCGCCGACGCCACGCACTTCGCCAAGCCGCAGGACGTCGCCTTCCTGCCCGACGGCCGCATCCTCATCGCCGACGGGCTCGACAACCACCGCATCATGATCTTCGACAAGGATCTCAACTACCTGTCGGAGTTCGGCGGCAAAGGCTCGGGCCCCGGCCAGTTCAACGGCGTGCACGCGGTGGCCGTGGGCCCCGGCGGCCGCATCTTCGCCCTCGACCGCAGCGGCGGCCGCGTCAACGTCTTCCGTACGACCGCCGATCCGAAGAAGGTCGAGGTCGAGGCCTCGTGGCCGGGTTTCCGGCTGCCGCTCGACCTCATCGTCAACGACGACGCGGTGTGGATGACGGACCTGAGTCCGCTGCGGTTCATCAAGCTGAACTTCAAGGGCGAGCGTCTCTACACGTGGCTCGTGCCGCCCGACCTGCCGGATGGCTACCTCGAGGTGCACACCTTCTCGGTGGACAGCGCCGGCAATCTGTACGGCGGCGACAACCAGTACGGGCGCACGCAGAAGTTCGTGCCGAAGCCCGGCGCCGATCCGGCCCTGCTCATCAAGGCGCCGTGGGTGGCGCGTTAGTCGAAACCTGCGCGCGTTGGTAACGCGCTTTCCGCTGCCGCCTCCATGAAGATTCAGGTTCTGTATCTGCTCGCCGTGAACCTGGCCGTCGTCGGCCTGGTCGCGCTGGCCGTCTACAGCTGGTCGCGGCGGCATTCTCCGGGCAACTGGCGCGGCATGGCCGCGGTGGCGCTCGCCGCCGCGCTGTGGGACGTGATGGCCGTGGTGATGGCGACGTCGTCGTTCGAACACGCCCGCCTCGCCCTCAGTGCCAAGTACACGATGCTTGGCCTGTCGAACGTCACGACCTTCCTCTTCATCGCCCGCCACACCGGCCACTGGCAGCGCACGCGTCCGCTTGCGGCCGCTGCGTTCCTCGCCCTCCCGGTGGCCGGGCACCTGGCCGCCTGGTGGGACGGCGCCGGCTCGCTGCGTGATGCCGTCTTCGCCGAAGCCTACGGGCTCACGTACTTCGCGTCGATCGGATACGGCCCCCTGTATCTGCTGACCACGGCCTTCCACTACGCGCTCATCTTCGTGAGCCTCGGGTTCATCGCGCAGTACATGCGCCGCGGCGGCGCCATCGCGCGCGGGCAGGGGACGGCGCTCGTCATGACCATCCTCATCCCGGCCCTCGCCAACGTGCTCGTGCTCGTCGATGTCGTGCCGCGCGTGTTCGACCTGATGCCGCTCGCGCACGGGCTCTCGGCAGCGGCGCTCTTCTGGGGTGTCTTCCGGCACCAGATGCTCGACCTCGCGCCGGTGGGGCGCCACGCGCTCGTGGACGCACTGCAGGACGCCATCCTCACGGTGGACGGCCGCCGCTGGATCGTGGACGTCAACCAGCGGCTCGCCGGCCTGGCCGGCACGACGGCCGACCGGCTGCTCGGCCGGCCGCTCGACAGCGTCCTCGACGGGCCCCTCGGCCATGCGCTGCGTGCCGCCGCCGGCATGCCGCTCGCGCCCGGGGCGGCCTTGATGCCGGCGCCCCTCGCCGTGGACGGCCGTCTCTTCGACGTGCGCGCCGTGCCGGTGGGCACCACGGCGGCGCGCGTGCTCGTGCTGCACGACATCACCGAGCGCCAGCGCTGGGAAGACGAGCAGGCGCGGCTCATCGGCGAACTGCAGGGCGCGCTCGGCGACGTGAAGACGCTGACCGGCCTGCTGCCCATCTGCGCCGGCTGCAAGAAGATCCGCGACGGCCAGGGCGCCTGGCATCAGCTCGAGGTCTACATCCGCGATCGCACCGGCGCCGAGTTCTCGCACGGCATGTGTCCGGCCTGCACCGCGAAGTGGTACCCGGGCATCGACGCGCACGAACGGGGCTGAGCGGCGCAGCTCAGGCGACAGCGGCGTGCGCGGCGGCCGCCATCGCGGCCTCCGGCAGGCGCACGCGGAAGGTCGACCCCTGGCCTTCGGCGCTCTGCGCGGTGAGCGTGCCGCCCATCAGGCGGCAGAAGCGCTGGCTGATCGCCAGGCCCAGACCCGTGCCGCCGAAGCGCCTCGTGGTCGTGACGTCGGCCTGCACGAACTCGTCGAAGAGGCGTTCCATCTGCGCCGGTGTCATGCCGATGCCGGTGTCGCTGACCTCGACGACCAGCCACGCGAGGCCATCCACCAGCTCCTGCCGTGCCCGCACGGTGACCTCGCCGTTCGCGGTGAACTTGCAGGCATTGCCCACCAGGTTCATGAGCACCTGCCGCGTGCGCAGGGCGTCGGTGTGGAAGGGGCCCTCCGGCAGGTGCAGGTCGAGCGTGAGGCGGTTGGCGTTCCTGGCGGCGGCGGCGTCGCACGTCGAAGCCACCTCGTGCACGAGCGTGGCGATGTCCACGGCTTCGGGGTGCAGCGCCATCTTGCCGGCTTCGATCTTCGAGAAGTCGAGCACGTCGTTCACGAGGCCGAGCAGGTGGTGCGCCGCCGTTTCGATGCGGCGCAGGTCGGTGAGCTGCGACACCTGGCCGTCGTCCTCGGCCTCGTCCTTGAGCAGGCCGGTGTAGCCGATGATGGCGTTGAGCGGCGTACGCAATTCGTGGCTCATGTTGGCCACGAACGCGCTCTTGGCCACGCTGGCGGCTTCGGCGGCGTCCTTGGCGCGCTGCAGTTCCTCCTGCGCCTGGCGCCGGTTGCGCGCCGCGATGGCGAGTGAGGCGAGGTCGGCGATCGAGCCGAGGAAGTGGTGCTCTTCGATGGTCCAGGCGCCGGCCGGACCGAGCTGCGAGATCGACACCACCCCCACCGCCTCCCCGTCGTACCGAATCGGGGCGTGGAGGGCGGTGGCCGCCGCCACGTCGCCGAGCGCCCAGCCGTCATCGTCCGGGGTGGTGCTGCGAGCCGCCACCACACGTTCGGCATCGAGCGCCGCGGCGAACGCCTCGGCGGGCGCCACGCGGCCCGCCGGCAGCGCGTGGTGCCGCCGGTCGCGCGGGTCGAAGGCGTCCACGCACACGAGCGTGCCGTCGGCGTCGTAGAGCCATAGTTCCGCGCGCGCCACGCGCAGCATGTAGCCGGTCACTTCCGTGAGGCGGCACGCGGCGGCCGTGAAGTCGCCGGCGTGTAGCACGTCTTCGCGCGCCAGCTCGGCGAGCGCCGCATGCTGGCGCTGCAGGCGCTCGAGACGCTGCCGCTCCTGCTGCTCGAAGCGGATGCGCTCGCGGATGTCGAGCGCCACGCACACCGTGCCCGGGCGATCGTGATCGCCGGCCGCGAGCGGCGAGGTCGACAGCAGCACCGGGATGAGTTCGCCTTGTTTCGTGCGGAAGACGCGTTCGCGGTTGCGGCCGCCGCCCGGCAGGCCGGGGTCGGCATCACCGGCCGGCGCGAGCACCGTCGCGATCGGCTGGCCCTCGAGCTCGGCGTCGTCGTAGCCGAGGGCGGCCCGGGTCGCCGCGTTGGTGGTCGTGATGCGGCCGTCGGCCGAGATGACGAGCAGCATCTCGTTCATCGAATGCAGGATGCCTTCGGTGTAGTCGCGGGCCACGCGCAGCTGGCGTTGCTCCTCGCCCACACGGCCCAGGTAGACCTTGTAGGCGCGGTAGGTGAGCACGAGCGGCGCCGTCGAGAGCACGAGCGCGAGCGGACCGTAGTGATCGGCGATGACGAGCGCGAGGCCCACGGTGCCGGCCGAAATGAAGTAGCTCGGCGCGCTCCACAGAAAGCCCTCGCGCCAGACGGCGGCGAATGACTTGTGGTCCGAGAGCGCGATGGCGCCGGCGATGAGCGCGGTGTTCACCGCGAAGTAGACGAGCGCGGCGCCGGTGAGCGGCACGAGGACCGGATCGAGCCGGCCGGGCACGCCGCCGAGCCACGCGAACGCCAGGCCCGCGGCCTCGACGGTGATCGCCCCGCACGCGACGCTGAAGAGCCGGCGCCGCAGGTCGATCGAGCCCTTGCGCTTCGTGCGCCACGTGCTCTGCGTCCACACGCCGGCACTGATGATGAGCACGGTCGGACCGGTGCCGAGCGTGAGGATGCCGGCAAAGCCGAGCGCGAGCCCGAGCGTCATCGTGGCGCCGCCGCCGAGGGGCAGCTGCAGGCTGACCTTGTAGAGCGATGCCAGGATCTCGCCCACGAGCAGCACGCCGAACCACACGGGCTCGACGTCCCGCAGGTCGGGCAGCGCCCAGGCGAGCAGGGCTGCGCCGGCGGCGATGACCGCGGTCGTGTACAGCGTGAGGGCGTCGATGCGCGGTCTGGCGGTCATCGTCGGCACGGCCGCCCCAGGGAGGCGCACCAGTGCCATGTCCATAATCGGCAACTCTGGGCTCTTACCGCCGGGCATCCGCTGCAAATCGTCGACCGCAGCCGTGATCCACGGATCTCTCAGCCCATCAATGACTTACGACGCTTGGCCAGGGCCGGGCTCGCCCCGGCATGTGCCGTTTCGGCACACGCGTGCGTCACTCCACGGCACATGGGGACTGTCCCCATTCTGGCTGGGGGCAGACTTTCTCAGCTCTGCGGATTTCGCAGCGCCTGCGGCGGGTCCCAGGTGCCGGTGAGGCGGGAGACGAGCGGGAGGAGGACGAGGCCGGCGGCCGCGGCCACCGTGCGGAACGGGAACGCCTCGGGATAGGCGAGCAGCGCCGGCACGCCGAGCAACGGCTCACCGCCGCCGATGCGCAGCACGGCCGACACGGTGAAGGCCACGATCGATCCGGTACGGTTCGCCTTCGTGTCGAAGAGCGCGGCGACGAGCTGCGGGAACAGCAGCACGAACACGAGGTCGCTCGTGAAGAACCAGAGCGCCTGCACGCTCTGCACCTCGAGGGCGAGCACGGCGGCCAGCGCCCCGAAGAGCAGAATCGAGGCGCGGATGGCGCGCCGCATGCCCGCGACCGTGAGGCCGGGCCAGACGAGGCGCTTCAGGCAGTTCCAGCTCAGCATCGATCCGGCCGAGAGGATCGATGAACTGAAACTCGACGTCACCGCGCCGATGATGGCCGCGAGTCCCAGCAGGCCGATCACCGGCGGCACCGCGTTCGCAAAGAGCAGCGGCATCGCATCCGCGGGCGACGCCGCCAGACGCGCGCTGAGCACGTCCGGCCACGGAAACGCGAACGCGCCGATGCCCATGAGCAGGGGCGGTGCGGTGAGCGCGATCGTGAGCCCGCCGGCGAGCACCGACTGGCGCGCCGCGTCGCGCGGCGTGCGGCACGACAGCACGCGCTGGAAGTACGCGTTCCACGGAATGCCGCCGAGCACCAGCATGAGCGACGTGTCCCACCACGTGAACGCCGCGCCGCCGCTCCAGAGCGCCGACGCGCTCGTGAGTGGCGGGAACACCGCCGCGCCATCCGGACGCGCCGCCACGTAGCTGCCCCACGCGGCCGTGAGGCCGCCGGCGGCGTCGAGCACGTAGGGCAGGGCGGCGGCGAGCCCGAGCGCCACGAGCCCGAGCTGCACGATGTCGGTGTAGGCCACTGACCACATGCCGCCGAGCACGGTGTAGGCCGTGGTCACGACCGCGGACAGAAGAATCGCCGTCGTGATCGGCATGTCGAGCAGCACGCCGAAGGTCGCGCCGATGGCGACGAGCAGCTCCGCGCTCCAGAAGAGCTCGCCGGCGAGCGCCGGCAGGAAGAGCACGGCCGCCCAGCGGGCGCCGAACCGCGCCTCGAGCGGGTCGATGAGCGTCGTGAAGCCGTGCCGCCGCATGATGCCGGCAAAGAAGAGGCCGCCGAGGATGAGGCTCAGGCCGAAGCAGAGCCCGCCCTGGATGCCGAGCTGCAGCGACGACTTGTAGACACCTTCGGTCGTGCCGAGCAGATAGCCGCCGTCCACCCAGGTGGCGGTCATCGTGAGCGCGGCCACCCAGAGCGGCATGGCGCGGCCGGCCACGATGAGATCGGCGGCCGTGCCTTCGCGCACCTTGCGTGAGGCGCGCCAGCCCACGAACAGGAACGCGCCGTACATCGCGATGACGGCCAGGACGGCTGGGCGCATGTGGCGTGAGATTGTATGCTCTCGGCGGGCCGTGCACGCGAGCGGCCCGGAGGCGGCACGCATGCAGCGAGCAATGAGGGTGATGGCGGGCCTGATGGCGGCCGGCGCGGCGGTGGTGGGCCTCGAGGCGCGTCAGCCGGCCACGACGGCAGCGACGCCGGCGCAACACGTGGTGCTCGTGACCGTGGACGGCGCGCGCTGGCAGGACATCTTCGGCGGCATCGATCTCGACATCCTCAAGGCAACGAGCGGCGAGACGCCGGTCGAGCAGACCGACACCTACAAGCGCTTCTGGGCGGCGACAGCCGCCGAGCGCCGGGCGAAGGTAATGCCGTTCCTGTGGAATCACCTGGTGGCGCAGCAGGGGTTCATCGCCGGCAATCGCACCATCGGCAGCCGCATGCAGGTGGCCAACACGATGAAGTTCTCGTATCCCGGCTACAGCGAGCTCCTGACCGGCGCGCCGCACGACGACGTCATCACGAGCAACGACAACAAGCGCTACCCGTTCCTCACCGTGCTCGAGTGGCTGCGCGCCGATCTGAAGCTGCCGCGTGAAGGCATCGCGGCCTTCGGCTCGTGGGAGACCTTCAACTACATCGCGGAACGTGAGGAAGGCGCCATCACGATCAACGCGGGCTACGAGGATTTCGCGCATCCCGACCCGGAGATGAAGACCCTGAGCGCGCTGCAGCACCTGACGCCCAATGGATTCCACGGCGCCCGCCACGACATCTACACCTTCCGCTTCGGCCTCGCGCACCTGCAGACGGCGCGTCCGCGCGTGCTGTATTTCGCGTTCGACGAGACCGACGACTGGGCGCACCTGAAGCGTTACGACCTCGTGCTCGACACCCTGCACCGCACCGACCGCCAGCTCGAGCAGTTGTGGACGTGGCTGCAGTCCGATCCCGAGTATCGCGGCACGACCACGCTCATCCTCACCGTGGATCACGGCCGCGGCCGCACGCCGGCCGACTGGACGGACCACGGCGCGAAGGTCGAGGGGGCGGAAGAGACCTGGCTCGGCTGCTTCGGGCCGGCCGTGACCGCGCGCGGCGAATCGCGCGACGCCGGTCCGCTCTACTCGCGGCAGGTGGCCGGCACGATCGCCGCGCTCCTCGGCCGCAACTTCCAGTCGGCGGTGCCCGGTGCCGCCGCGCCGATCGCCGCCTGCACCGGCGCGCGCTGAGGCGTCAGCGCCGCAGCAGCAACGTCGTGAACGCCAGAAAGTCGTCCAGGCGCTCGTGGACGATGCTGCGCACGATATCCAGACTGAGCCGCTGGTAGTCGTGGACGGCGACGTTGCGGAAGCCCACCATCCGCTTCATGCGGCCGGCCAGTACCGCGTCGAGTTGCCCGGCACGCTCGAGCAGGTCGAACGCCTCGCGGCTGTCCTGCGGTACGCCCAGCCGGTGGACGCGCACCAGGTGCATCGCCAGGTCGATGCTGCTCTCGCACGCCCGCTGCAGATTGAGGACGATGGCATCCTGGCGCGTCTGATTGGCGAACAGATTCGCGTCGTCGCCGGCGTGCTCCTCGCGCACGCGGCGCACGGCGCGTTCGATCGACGCCGCCTTGTTGATGACCACGTCATCGGCCATACACGGTACCTTCGGCGGCCACACGTTCGAGGATCCCGCGGCGTTCCTCGTTCAGCCTGGCGTAGGTGCTGTAGACCAGGTCTTCGAAGGCGCCGCGTCCGGCTTCGTCCGCATCGAACAGCAGCCGGCCCGTCGTGATGACCTGACTGGCCATGACCGTGGACGCCTGGCGAAGGTCGACGAGATCGACCGTCTGTCTCAGGATTTCAGCCAGGCGCTCCTGCAGTGCCCACCGCGCCTCCGCCGTGAGGCGCGCGGGAGCGAGCACGGCGAGGTCCACGTCGCTCTCGGCCGAGGCCTGGCCGTGTGCCGTCGACCCGAATCGATACACCGCAATCACGTCGGGCATCGCGGCACGGATGAGCGAGACGATCTGAGCCTCCCGGCCAGCCGGTTCGAACATGCCCGATTCTACCCCCGAGCCGCCGTGTTAACGTGGCTCTCCGTATGCACACCGGCTCCTACGTCAACGGCACCTGGTATCACCCCGACTCGCGCGAGATCGCGCGCAACATCAATCCGGCCGACACCTCCGATGTGATCGCCGAGTTCCCGCTCGCGACCGCGGCCGACGTGCAGCGGGCCATTGCCGCCGCGAAGGCCGCCTGGACGGGCTGGAAGAAGACGCCCGGGCCCGAGCGCGGCCGCGTGCTCTGGCGCGCCGCCGACATCGCCCGCCGCCGCGCCGACGAGATCGCCGCCACGCTCACACGCGAAGAAGGCAAGGTGCTGCGCGAGGCCAAGGGCGAAGTGATGAAGGGCATCTCGCTGCTGGAGTATTACGCCGGCGAGGGCTTCCGCATGCACGGCCGCACGCTGCCGTCGGAAACGCGCGACTGCTTCACCTACACGCTGCGCCAGCCGCTCGGCACCGTGGGCCTCATCGCACCGTGGAACTTCCCGTGGGCGATTCCCGTGTGGAAGTCGGCGCCGGCGCTCGTCGCCGGCAACTGCGTGGTGTTCAAGCCGTCGGAACTCGTGCCGGCCACCGCCGCCATCCTGACCGAAGTCTACGAAGAGGCCGGGCTGCCGCCGGGCGTCTTCAACATGGTGGTGGGCAGCGGCCCCGAAGTGGGCGAGGCGATGGTGCATGCGCCCGAGCTGCGCGCCATCTCGTTCACCGGCTCGAACCGCGTCGGCGGCGAGCTCTACGTGAAGGCCGCGAAGCGCGGCGCCAAGGTCACGTGTGAGATGGGCGGCAAGAACGCCGTCATCGTGATGCCCGACGCCGATCTCGACAAGGCGGCGGCGGCGATCCACGGCGGCGCGTTCGGCTCGACCGGGCAACGCTGCACGGCGACGTCGCGCGTCATCGCACATCCCGACATCAAGCAGGCGCTCATCGACCGGCTGGTCGCCTCGGCGGAGAAGATCAAGGTCGGCCCGGGGCTCGATACGTCCATGGACATGGGGCCGTCGATCGCCGACAAGCAGTGGCAGACGGTGATGGGTTACATCGAGGCCGGCCGCAAGGAAGGGGCGCGCCTGCTCACGGGCGGCCATCGTCCCGACCATCTCTCGCAGGGCTGGTTCATCGCCCCGACCATCTTCGACAACGTGCAGCCCGGGATGAAGATCTTCCAGGAAGAGATCTTCGGGCCGGTGCTGTCGGTGGCCACGGCGACGAGCCTCGAAGACGCGCTCACGAAGGCCAACGGCGTCGAGTACGGCCTCACCACCTCGATCTTCACGAAGGACATCAACACCGTGATGCGCTTCATCGAAGACGTGGAAGTGGGCATGGTGCACGTCAACGAGCCCACCGTGGGCGGCGAGGCGCAGCTGCCGTTCGGCGGCACCAAGTCCACCGGCGTCGGCGAACGCGAGATGGCCGAGGAAGGGCTGAACTTCTTCACCGAGATCAAGACGGTGTTCGTGAACTACGGCGGCGCCGCCGGCCCGTCGCTCACGCGCTAGCCCGCGCCCGAATCGCCGTACAGACAACGGGGGAGCCGGAGCAGACGCTCCAGCTCCCCCGTCGTGTTGTCAGCGCACAGAGACCAGGTGGCCGGTCGTTCGTGCCGAGTCCCTGGTCCCTGTTCCCTGTTCCCTGCCCTTTAGAACGACCAGCGGGCGCCGAGGGTGATCTGGCGTGCCGGCGTGACGGCCGTGACACCGCCGAAGAGCACGGTGTTGCCGGCAATCGACGCGCTCGGGAAGCGGGCGTTGCGCGTGAGGATAGCCGATCCGTTCAGCGCGTTCTCGATGTCGGCATAGAGGCCGAAGCGGTGCACATCGAACGAGAACACCTTCTCGAGTCTGAGGTCGAGGATATTGAGCGGCTTGATCCGATTCTCCCCCTGACCCTGAATGTGGACGTCGTTGAAGGCCGTCCAGTTGAGGCGCGTCGCCGTCAGGCGTGAGAATGGCGTGTAGGTCTGCCCGCTCAGATTCCGGAAGTAGGCGTTGAAGGCCACTTCGATCTTCGGGATCTGATAGCCGGCGAACACTTTGACCTCGTGTGGCCGATCGAGCGGCACGCGGCCATCACGATTGATGAGGCTGGTGTTCGGGGTTTCGGTGAGGGCGCTCGAGAACCCGGCGGTGGCGTTGTTGATGACCGTGCCGTTGGTCTTCGAGAAGACGTAGGAAATCCGTCCCTGCCAGCGGTTGCTCAGCCGCCGATCGAGCACCAACATCGCGCCGTTGTAGTCGCGGTAGCCCTCGAAGGTGCCCGCGCCCGGGAAGTTCACCGAATCGATGTTGGTGATCTCGAAACGCTGCGGAATCGCGTTACGGTTGGCCCACGTGAAGACATTGACGTTCTGGTTGGTCAACGGGTTGAGGAACGTGCTCGGCGCCCACTGGCCGTCGATCAGCACGGAATTGACCAGGTTCTTCGCCGTGCGGCGGATGTAGGTGCCCGTCACGCGCCAGTTCTGGCCCAGTTGCTGCTCGTAGGCCACATTGAACTCGTCGGTGCGGGGATGCCTGATGTCGTTGTCGACCACGTACTTGCTGGCCCCCGAGATGCGATCGATCTCGGTCAGGCGGTTTCTGGCGTCGACTTCGTAGATCACATAGTCGCCGATGCCCGGAACCGCGCGGTTCCACGTCTGGAACATCGCCCCTTCGTAGAGCTGGCCGAAGAAGCCCTTCAGCACCGAGGTGCCCCGGCCGGTGACGTCCCAGGCGAGCCCCAGGCGAGGCGCGATCTGCCTGGTGTCGTAATAGGTCGTGCCATCCTTGCCTTCGCCGCCGATGGCGTCGAAGCGGAAGCCGATATTGGCTGTCACGCGGCCAATCGTCCACTGGTCCTGGGCGTAGGCTGACTGCCGTTTGTTGGTGCCTTCGACGTCGTAGCTGTACGAGTAGGCGAGGTATGGCTGCCCGCCGATGTCGTAATACTGGACGTTGTCGCTGTAGGCGTAGCGGTTGCGGATCTTGCTGCGCTCGACCTCCACGCCGAACTTGAAGTTGTGCGTGCCCTTGGCATCGACGTACTTGGTCACCGACGCGTTCAGCTGATTGCGCAGCCGGTCGTACTTGGCATTGAAGCCGCCGCCGCCCGACCACCCGCCTTCGTCGTCGTTCCTGGCCGGCGCCGGGTTGACCGGGTCGAGATCGAAGTAGCCCCAGTAACCCGTGTACTTCGTTTCGAAGAACGCCGAGCCGCCGATCACCTTGCGGTAGGAGCCGTTCCAGATCCACTCCGGCGAGTCCTGCTCGATCGAGCGGTCGTCGGTGGTGTTGGCGGCGCCACCGAGTGTCGACGCGCGGCCGGTCTGGTTGTACTGGTCGTACTGCAGGTTCACCGACAGCGTGTCGCTGCTCGAAGGCTGCAGTGTCAGCTTGCCGTTGAAGCGCGGGCTGACTTCCGTGCGCACGGTACGCGGGCCGTCGGGATCTTCCTTGACCGAGTAGCGCTGGACGCTGCCGAAGAAGAACGCCTTGTTGCGCCTGAGCGGGCCGCCGAGTTGCACGGTGTAGTCGTCGAGCCGGTCGACGCCGGCGGCGAGCAGCGACGGGTTCTCCGCCTTGATCTCGCTCGTGAGGTTGTCGCCGCGCAGGTCCTTGTTGGTGTAGCGATACTCGAACAGGCTCGAGAAGGCGTTACCGCCGGACTTGGTGATCGAGTTGACGACGGCGCCCTGGAAGCCCCCGTATTCGGCAGGCTGGCCCAGCCCGCCGACCTCGACACTCTCCACGAGGTTGTAGTTGAAGAACGTCCAGGCGCCGCCGCCCTCCGGGTCGCGAGTGTCGACGCCGTCGAGCAGGAGCGCGTTCGACGCACCCGCCGCGCCGCCGAATGCCGCGCCGCCGTTGACGCCCGGTGAGTAGTTGAGCAGGCTCACCGCGGCGTTGGTGCGGGACATCGGCATGGCGAAGAGCAGGTCCTGGCCGATGTCGTTGTTCGTCTGCGTCGATGTGGTGTCGACCGGTGTTGCCCCGGTGACCGTGACCGACTCCTGCAGGCCGCCCACCTGCAGCGAGACACGGACTGGCACGGTGGCGCCGATGCCGACCACGATGTCCACGAGTTCGAACGGACGGAAGCCCGGCAGTTCCGCGCGCACGCTGTAGGTGCCCGGTGCGAGGCCGAGGAAGCGGTAGTTGCCGCCCGCATCCGATACCTGGTCAACCGTGCCCGTGCGTCCGGTGAGCACCACCGTGACGCCCGGCAGCACGCCGCCCTGGGCATCGGTGACCTGACCGCTGATGGTGCCCGTGAGCGACTGGGCGTCCACCGCGGATGTCGCCAGCAGCGTCAGCGCTGCGGCGGTGAGGAGGCCGCGGAGCAACCGCATGGTGGCACTCATCGTCCCGTGCTCCGGATCCGGTCGTTGCGCGACGAGTAGGCGGCGTAGGCCACGCCGCCCGCGAAGAGCACCAGCGTGGCGACACCGGCCTTCGACTTGAAGAACGACCCCGACCGCAGGTCGGTGGATGAAGCTGATTGGTCCTGGGCGGCCCGACGCTCCTTCATCGCGCCGGCTTCGCGCGTGGCAGCCGCGCGGGCGGACTCGAGGAGTGTGGCGGGACGGGCAGTCGGTTCGGCGAACGCGCGGGCCGGTAGCAGGCCGAGCGTGAGCGCCACACATCCCAGAGCAATCAGCCGCGAGCAGTTAGACTGTCTTGGCATTGGACATGACCTCCGTGAACACACGTACAGGGTGGCCTGGAGTCTGGGGGCTGACTCATCAGTTGGCCCGGATTGTCACACATGTCAAGCCGCTCGTCCCGTGTATTGGTTGTTGAACCCTGCAATGCGACATCCGGGACCAATCTTGTCGGCATTCGCCGTGGCGGCCCTGGCCGCGTGGGGCTGGTGGGCGTGGTCGTCCCCCGGCTATCGGGCGGCGGGCGCCATCGAACTCGGTCGTCTGCCGGCGGGGGCCCGCCGCGAGGCGCTCAATCTCCTGGTCGTCACGCTCGACACCACTCGGGCCGACCGCCTCGGTGCCTACGGGAAGCCCACCGCGTCCACCACTCCGGTGTTCGATCGCCTGGCCGGCGACGGCGTGCTCTTCGAGCAGGCGATGACCTCCGCACCGCTCACCCTGCCGGCGCACGCCACGATGTTCACCGGGCACTTCCCGCCACAGCACGGGGTACGCGACAACGGCGGGTTCTTCCTCGACCCGTCGGCCACCACGCTGGCCGAACGCCTCAAGGCCCGCGGCTACCAGACGGGTGCCTTCGTGGGGGCGTTCGTGCTCGACTCGAAGTGGGGCCTCGACCAGGGCTTCGACCACTACGCGGATGACTTCGACCTTTCGAAGGTCAAAGCGATGTCGCTCGGGAACGTGCAGCGGCCGGCCAACGAGGTGGTCGATCTGGCCCTGCCCTGGCTGCAGTCCGTCGCCAGCCAGCGCTTCTTCGCCTGGCTCCACTTCTACGATGCCCATGCGCCCTACGAACCGCCGGAGCCGTTCGCGTCGCAGTACCGCACCCAGCCCTACAACGGCGAGGTGGCCTTCGTGGACGCGCAGCTCGGGCGCGTCGTGGCCTTTCTCGAAGCACGCGGCCTGCTCGAGAAGACCGTGGTGGTCGTGCTCGGCGATCACGGCGAAAGCCTCGGCGAACACGAAGAAGGCACGCACGGCTTCTTCGTGTACGAAACGGCCACGCACGTGCCGTTCCTCATCCGCGCACCATTCGACCGCACGCGGGGACGCCGCGTGACGAGTCTCGTGCGCACGGCGGATCTCGCCCCGACGGTGCTGGATCTCCTGGGCACCGAGCCGGCGGCCAGTGAGGCGCCGGCGCCGGGCAAGAGCCTCGTGCCGGTGATGACCGGCGCCGCGGCGGATCTGGGCGCGGAAGGTTACGCCGAGGCGATGTATCCGCTGCATCACTACGGCTGGAGCGCGCTGCGCGCGGTGCGCATCGGGCAGTACAAACTCATCGACGCGCCGCGTCCCGAGCTCTTCGACCTGGCGGCAGACCCCGGTGAGACGACGAACCTCTTCGAGTCACGGCGCGACGTGGGCAACCGTCTGCAGCGCGCGCTCCGGGCGCTCGAGGCGCAGTTCGCGCGGGCCGCGGCGCCGGCGAAGGCCGAGACGATCGACCCGGAAACACGTGCCCGACTGACGTCACTGGGCTATGTGTCGAGTTTCGTCGCCACCGACACCGACGACACCGTCGCACGCGCCGATCCCAAGGACAAGATCGCGCTCTTCAACCTGATGTCGGACGCGCGCGAGCTCGGGCACGACGAGGCCGCCGACACCGCGAAGATGATTGCGCTGCTGCGACAGGTGGTGGAGGACGACCCGCAGGTCATCGACGCCTGGTTCAGCCTGGGGAACGTCTACTACCGCCAGGGCGACTTCGCCGAGGCGCTGACACATTTCAGCAAGGCGCTGGCGCTCAAGCCGGACTACGACCTGGCGCTCATCAACATGGCCAACGCCTACCGCGCGCTCGGCCGCGACGACGAGGCGCTCGCCGGCTACGAGCACTACCTGCGGGTCGATCCGAAGAACGCGTGGGTCCACTACCAGGCCGGCGAGATCCATCTCGATCGCGGCGCTACCGATCGCGCCGCCGAGTACTTCCGCCAGGCGCTCGCCATCGACCCGAAGGTGGCCTCGGCGCGCGTGGCGCTGGGTGTCGTGGCGCTCAACCGCGGCGACACGGCGGCGGCGGAGCGTGAACTGCGCGCCGCGCTCGAGGCATCGCCCGAGGTCCGGCTGGCGCACTTCAACCTGGGGGTCATCGCCGAAGGCCGTGGCGACACGGACGCCGCCCTTGCGGCCTACCGCGAGGAGTTCGCCCGCCACGACGATGCCTACAAGGCCATCTTCAACGCCGCGCGGCTGCTGCTGCAGCGCCGCAGTCCCGAGGCGCGGGCGCTCTTCGAGCGGGCCGTCACCATCAATGCGCGCTTCGCCGAGGGCCACTTCTACCTGGCCCAGGCGAAGCTCGCCGCCGGGGACGCGGCCGGCGCGGCCGCGTCGGCGCGCGCTGGCCTGGCGCTCGACCGCACATCCGCCACGGCGCCGCTCGGTCACTTCGTGCTGGCCGAGGTGGCCATGCGCGACGGCCGTCTCGACGAGGCCGCGCGGGAACTCGACGCCGGCAAGGCGCTCGAGCAGCGCACTGCCCGGCCCGGCACACGGTGACCTGCCGTCCGGGCACGTTTTCCCCGTCACACGCGTCTTGAGAAGGGGAGAGCGGCAGGCCCCAGCCCGAATCGACTAGAATCAACGGTTGAGCACCACGCATGAGACTCCTTCAGGCAGCCTCGACATCGATCGGTTCGAAGATCCTCATCGCCCTCACGGGACTGGCGCTGGGCATCTTCCTCATCGGTCATCTGGCCGGTAACCTCCTCTTCCTCGCCGGCCCCGACGCCTTCAACCAGTACGGCCACACGCTCGTGAGCAACCCGCTCATCTACGTGGCCGAGGTGGGCCTCATCGCCGTCTTCCTGGCCCATCTGGGCAAGACGCTGGCGGGCTTCCTGGCGAACAAGGCGGCGCGGCCGCAGCCCTACGCCACGAAGAAGTGGGCGAAGACGAAGAATCCGGCGAGCCGGAAGTCACTGGCCTCCACGACCATGATCGTGACCGGCTCCATCACGCTGCTCTTCGTGGTGTCGCACCTGCTCACGTTCAAGTTCGGGCCGCACTACGAGACGGCGTCCGGCATCCGCGACCTGTATCGTCTGCAGATCGAAATCTTCAGCAACCCCGGCTACGTCGCCTTCTACCTCGTGGCGATGGCCGTCATCTTCTTCCACCTGTGGCATGGCCTCTCGAGCGCCGCGCAGTCGCTCGGCATCGACCATCCGAACTGGACGCCGCGCATCCTCGTGCTGGGCCGCGTGCTCACGGCCGCCATCGCGGGCGGGTTCTTCCTCCTCCCGATTGCCACCTTCTTCATTTCGCGGGGCGCGCGATGACGCTCGATTCCAGGATTCCCAGCGGGCCCATTGCCGAAAAGTGGGACCGCCGCAAGTTCGAGAACAAGCTCGTCAATCCGGCCAACCGCCGCAAGTACGACGTCATCGTCGTGGGCACGGGCCTCGCGGGCAGCTCGGCCGCCTCGTCGCTCGGTGAGCTCGGCTACAAGGTGAAGCTGTTCGGCATCCACGACAGCCCGCGCCGCGCCCACAGCATCGCTGCCCAGGGCGGCATCAACGCCGCCAAGAACTACCGCAACGACGGCGACAGCATCTACCGGCTGTTCTACGACACGGTGAAGGGCGGCGACTACCGCGCCCGCGAAGCCAACGTCTTCCGCCTGGCCCAGATGTCGGTGAACATCATCGACCAGTGCGTGGCGCAGGGCGTGCCGTTCGCCCGCGAGTACGGCGGCCTGCTCGACAACCGCTCGTTCGGCGGCGCCCAGGTGTCGCGCACGTTCTACGCGCGGGGCCAGACGGGGCAGCAGCTGCTGCTCGGCGCCTACCAGTCGCTCATGCGGCAGGTGGATGCCGGCACGGTGGACCTCTATCAGCGCCGCGAGATGCTCGACCTGGTGATGGTGAACGGGCAGGCGCGCGGCATCATCACGCGCAACCTGGTCACCGGCGAACTCGAGTCGCATGCCGGCTCGGCGGTGCTGCTCTGCACGGGCGGCTACGGCACGGTCTTCTACCTCTCGACCAACGCCGTGAACTCGAACGTGACGGCGGCGTGGCGCGCGCACAAGCGTGGCGCCTTCTTCGCCAACCCCTGCTTCACCCAGATTCACCCCACGTGCATCCCGGTGAGCGGCGACCACCAGTCGAAGCTCACGCTGATGTCCGAGAGCCTGCGCAACGACGGCCGCGTGTGGGTGCCGAAGAAGCAGGGCGACAAGCGTCCGCCCTCGCAGATTCCGGATGCGGAGCGCGACTACTACCTCGAACGCCGCTACCCGAGCTTCGGCAACCTCGTGCCGCGTGACGTGGCGTCGCGCGCCGCCAAGGCCGTGTGCGATGAAGGCCGCGGCGCCGGCGACTCGGGCCTCTCGGTGTATCTCGACTTCGCGGACGCCATCAAGCGCCTGGGCGCCGAGACCATCAAGGGCCGCTACGGCAACCTCTTCGACATGTACAAGCGGATCACCGACGAGGATCCGTATCAGGTGCCGATGCGCATCTACCCGGCCGTGCACTACACGATGGGCGGCCTGTGGGTGGACTACGACCTGATGTCGACGCTGCCGGGCCTCTTCGTGCTCGGCGAAGCGAACTTCTCGGACCACGGCGCCAACCGCCTCGGCGCGAGCGCGCTCATGCAGGGCCTCGCCGACGGCTACTTCGTGGCGCCCTACACCGTGGCGAACTACCTGGGCGGCACGTCGCTTCCCGCCGTCTCGACTGACCACGACGCCTTCAAGGAAGCGCGCGCCGTCTCGCAGGAGCGCATCGACAAGGTGCTCGCGGTGAAGGGCAAGCGCACCATCCGCGACTTCCACCGCAACATCGGCCAGATCTGCTGGGACCACGTGGGCATGGCCAGGAACGAAGAAGGCCTGAAGGGCGCTATCCAGCAGATTCGCGCGCTGCGCGACGAGTTCTGGCAGAACGTCTCGGTGCCGGGCGAGAAGAACAACCTCAACCCGGCGCTCGACTACGCCGGCCGCGTGGCCGACTACATGGAATTCGCCGAGTTGCTGGCGCTCGACGCGCTCGAACGCCGCGAGTCGTGCGGCGGCCACTTCCGCGAGGAATACCAGACGCCCGACGGCGAGGCCCAGCGCAAGGACGACGAGTTCTCCTACGCCGCCGCCTGGGAATTCCAGGGCGTCGGCAGCCGGCCGAACCTCCACAAGGAAGCACTCGAGTTCCACGAAGTGCATCCGTCGCAGCGCAGTTACAAGTAGGAATCCTCCAATGTCGATGACCGTCACGCTGAAGGTCTGGCGCCAGGCCAACTCCACCGCGCAGGGGCGCCTGGAAACCTACACCGCGAAGAACGTCCACCCCGACATGTCGTTCCTCGAGATGCTCGACGTGGTGAACGACGACCTGATTCGCGAAGGGAAAGACCCGATCGCGTTCGACTCCGACTGCCGCGAGGGGATCTGCGGCAGCTGCGGGCTCGTGATCGACGGCATTCCGCACGGCCCGGACCCTGGCGCCACGACCTGCCAGGTGCACATGCGCCGCTTCCGCAACGGCGACACGATCACCATCGAGCCCTTCCGCGCCAAGGCGTTCCCGGTGCTGAAGGACCTCGTGGTCGACCGCAGCGCCTTCGACCGCATCATCGCGGCCGGCGGCTACGTGTCGATGAACGCCGGCGGCGCGCCCGACGGCAACAGCATTCCGATCCCGAAGGACATCGCGGATCTGGCGATGGACAACGCGCAGTGCATCGGCTGCGGCGCCTGCGTGGCGGCCTGCAAGAACGCCGCGGCACACCTCTTCACGTCGGCCAAGATCAGCCACCTCGGCATCCTGCCGCAGGGCGAGCCGGAGCGGCTGCGCCGCGCCGAACGCATGGTGGCGCGCATGGACGCGGAAGGGTTCGGCAGCTGCTCGAACGAAGGGGAGTGCGAGGCGGTGTGCCCGAAGGGCATTCCGATCTCGAGCATCGCGCGGATGAACCGCGACTTCCTGAAGGCCGCGCTGAGCCGCTAGTTCTGAGACGTCCCGCTGCGCCGCTGTTGGCGTCCAGCGGGACACTCGTCCGGCGGCTCCGCCGAGTCGCGTCGGTCACTCGCACCTCCCGGCGACTCGTCCCTGTCCAAAGCGCTTCTGGGGGCCCCCATCCGGGGCCCCCGTCGCGCGGACTCCGCGCGATGGGGTGGCGTCCCCTGATCTGGTGTCACCCGCACTACCGGTGCGAGTGTCGGACTTCCGATCGACGACGACTCGGAGTCGCCGCCGGACGAGTGTCCCGCTGCACGCCTCGCACCGCAGCGCCGTCCCGTTGTCGCGGACGACGTGCCAACTACATCCGCCGCGCTGCCTTCTCTTCGTCGCGCGAAGAGATTATCTCTGCATCGGTTACTGCGGCGTTCCCGTCTCATCAGCAAGACCAATGAGGAGGGACAGCATGCAGAGCCGGCGACGATTTCTCGCACTGAGCGCGGCGGCGGCCGCGGTGACGGCCAGTCCGCTGCACGGCGTGGGTGAGGCGGTAGTGGCGGCCATGCCCAAGGACGAGCGCGATCGGCTCTCGCCGGCGCAGGTCGTGGACCTGATGAAGGCGGGCAACGAGCGCTTCCGCAAGGGCGTGCGCGTCAATCGCGACTTCCTGCGCGAGCAGCGCGATCGCGCGACCGGGCAGTTCCCGGCGGCGGTCATCCTGAGCTGCATCGACTCGCGCGCCCCGGCCGAGATCGTGATGGACCTCGGCATCGGCGACGTCTTCAACGCGCGCGTGGCCGGGAACGTCGCGAATGCCGACCTGCTCGGCAGCCTCGAGTTCGCGTGCGGGGTGGCCGGCGCGAAAGTGGTGCTGGTGCTGGGCCACACGGCGTGCGGCGCCATCAAGGGCGCCATCGACGGCGTGCAGCTCGGCAACCTCACCGGTCTGCTCGCGAAGATCGCGCCCTCCGTGCAGGCCACGGTCTACGACGGCGCGCGCACGTCGGCCAACGCGGCCTTCGTCGATGCCGTCGCCGCGACCCACGTGCGTCTCACCCTCGACGTGATGCGGCGCGACAGCGCCATCCTGCGCGACCTCGAGGCAAAGGGCGCCATCGCGCTCGTGGGGGCGGTCTACGACATCAGCTCGGCCGGCGTGAACTGGCTGCCGGCCAAGTGAGTGCTGTCGCCGGTCGGCGGGCTCCCGGACGTATGTTCCGGCCGCCGGCCAGCGCGTGCCTGGGGCGGGACCGCCCGCCCGTGCGACCTCGAATGCGGTAGACTCAGCGCATGCCGCGCGGGTTCGATGCCTTCGCTGTTGTTGTGGCCCTCGTCACGCTCGGTGTTGTGCTCGCGTCGCGGCGGCAGGCGCTGCCCCCGGCGTGGCGCGGCTGTCAACTCGGCATCCTGCTGATTGCAGGCGGCCATGGTCTGCACGCCGCCGCCCGTCTCTTGGGGAGCTCTCCAGAGATCGTGCGGCTGGCGGCCTTCACGCGTCTCGTGCTCGTCGTGCCCGCCCTGTGGCTCCTGTGGCGCCACCGACACGCTTTCTCCACGCCGCCTCGTTCGCGCGTCTGACGTCGCGCCGGCCGGACGGGGGCTCGATCGCGAGATAATGTCGACATGCCGTCATTGCGACAGCGCGCGCACGCCAGGGGCGTCCCACGGTCTGCGGCCGAACGACTGGCCGAGGCCGAGCGTTTGTTCCGCGATTTCGCGCAGCTCACCCCGTTCGCCCCGCCGAAGCCGTTCGTGAAGTCGTTCGATTCCTTCGCTGACTACGAGACGTGGCGCCGTGGCCAACGCAACCCCTGGCTCCGATAATCGCGTTTTGCGGGTGTGCCGCCTGCTGAATGCCGAGCGGGCACGCTACCTGGTGGTGGGTGGGGTCGCGGCCAACCTCCACGGGTCGGTGCGGGCCACGCGCGACGTCGACATCCTCATCCCGCGAGAGATCGCGAACGCAGACAGGGTACTGGCGGCGCTCCGCCAGCTGCCGTGGGGCATCGCTCGCGAGATCGATGCCGACGACCTGGTCAGCAAGTCCTTCACGATCGTGGGCGACGACCCTCGCGTGGACGTTCTGACACTCGCAGCCAAGGTGACCTTCGAGGCCGCCTGGCCGCGGCGCCGGACTCGCGTCATCACGGGTGTGCGCGTGCCGTATCTGGGCCTGGCGGACCTCATCCGGTCGAAAGAAACAGGTCGGGCCTCGGACGTCGCTGATCTGGAAGTACTTCGCGCGCTCAGGCCGAAACGACGCTGACGCCCAGGCGGCTCCTCGCCGCCACCACGGTCGGCGGGTATCCTGTAGCGCATGTTCGAACGTCGCCATGCCGTGGCTGCGCTCTGTCTGCTCCTGGGCGCGCTCGTGCCCGCCGGCGCGCAGACCCCCGCGCGTTCCGTTGCCGCGTCCCTCTCGCAGCTCGTCACCGGACCCGAAGGCTACCGCGTGCTGCCGATCGGGCTCACCGCCGGCGCTCGTGGCATCACCGCGCTCGAGCCGTCGCTGCCCGTGCTGGCCACACAGCCGCGCATCGTGATCGTGGGTGGGCTGGACGGCTCCGCCGAGGGCTCACGCGTGGTCGTGGACCTCGTGACGTGGCGGCTGGGCGATGCGACGATCGTACGGAACCGTCGGCGCTGGCAGGTGGCCGCGCTGCCGTGCGCGCTGCCGGATCAGTGCGATCCGGCGACCGGCGCGCCGGCCCCGCCCGCCGGGCCCGGTCCCGCGTTCCCGCCAGACAAGGGCTTCTACGACGCGCCCGACCATCGCGAGGCACGATACCTCTGGCGCTGGATCACGATGCTCGCGCCGGATCTCGTCATCGAGGTGCGTCGCGGCGACCGGCTGGCGTGGCGCGCGAACGCCCTGGCGCGTGGACGTGTGGCCAGCAGCACAGACGCGGCGGCCACGTCGCTCGCTGGCGCGCTCGGCACCGGCGCCCCGGGCGGTCTCGCGCCGGTGGCGGCGCTCGAGGTCAGCGGTCCGCCAGTCGAGGTGACGAAGGCCGTGCGCGACCTGCTCGACGGTCGTCCCACACCGTCGCCCTCGCCGCTCGGGCGGACGCTCGTGGCGCGGCAGGTGCGCGCGCCGCTCGACATCGCGCGGATGCTCGCGGCGAAGTATCCGGCGAGCCCGATCATGAGTTACATTCCGGCGCTGTCGTGGAGCGGCGCGTTCCGCGTGTCGCAGCTCACGGGCGATCCGCAGTACCGCGATCGTGCCGTGGCGCAGATGACGCCGTTCCTCACCGGCGAGAAGCCGGCCATCGCGGAGCCGTTCCTGCTCACGAGCCTGGCCGGGCATCAGGCGTTCTTCGATCTGGCGGAACTCACCGGCAACGGGCCGGCTGATGCGCTGGCGCGCAAGGCGGCCGACGCCATCCTCGGCGCCGGTCCCGACGAGATCGTGAAGTACGCGACGTCATGGACGGACGACATGTTCATGGCCACGTCCGTGCTGGCGCGAGCGGCGAAGCGCACGGGTGATCCGCGCTACGCCGATGCCGTGGCGCGCCTCATCACGACCTACGCCGCGCGCCTGCAGCGCGATGGCCGCATCTTCGTGCACGCCGAGAGCGGACCGCACGCGTGGGGCCGCGGTAACGGCTTTGCGGCCTTCGGTCTCATGGAAGCCCTCACGCACCTGCCGGAGACGTGGGCGGCGCGTCCGCAGGTGCTCGACAGCTTCCGCCGGCTGATGGACGGCATGCGACGGCATCAGGCGCCCGACGGCGCGTGGCAGCAGGTGGTCGACGAGCCCGGCACCTACCGCGAGTTCACGGTGACGGCGATGACGGTGGCGGCGATGGCCCGCGGCCTGCGCCTCGGCTGGCTGGACCGCAGCTTCGATGAAGTGGTCGAACGCGGCTGGCGCGCCGTCCAGGCGCGCATTACCGAGACGGGTGACCTCGTGGACGTGTGTACCGGCACCGGTGCCGGCCGCAACGCCACGCGCGAGTACTATCTCAACCGGCCCGCGCTCACCGGGCCCGATGACCGTGGCGGCGCCATGGCGCTCACGGCCGCCCTCGAGATGCACGCGCTGCGCGCGCCCCGGTAGGAGACCTCGTTCATGCGTCACGCGATCGCCGCCGCCCTGGTCCTCACGACCGCTGCCTGCACCGCGCCTGCCCCCTCGCAGCCGGCCACGTCCACGCCCGCACCGCCTACGGCACCGGCATCACTGCAGGCGCTGCTCGACGCGGAACTGCCGAAGATCCCGGCCAGGGCCGGCATCTGGGTGAAGCACCTGACCACGGGCGAAGAAGGCGCCGTCAACGCCGACGCGACGTTCAACAGCGCGAGTGTCATCAAGATTCCCGTGGCCGTGCAGGCGCTCGAGATGGTGGACGCCGGCACGAAGGACCTGGCGACGCGCATCACGCTGCGCGCCGAGGACGTGCGCGGCGGCTCGGGCATCTTCCGCTACCACGATCCCGGCCTGCAGCCCACATTGCGCGACGTGCTGCTGCAGATGATCATCACGAGCGACAACACGGCCACGGACCTCGCCATCGCGCAGGTGGGCGGCGTGGCGTCGGTGAACGCGTGGCTCGCCGCGAAGGGTTACGCCGACGGCATGTCGCTCACGCAGACCACGGGCGACCTCTTCGCGAAATACAACGCGCTCGCGCCGGCTGACGACCGCAACGCGCGCACGAACGGCGACCGCGCCTACTGGCTGGGCGCGCTCACGCCGCGCGCCACCGGACGCATGCTCGAGGCGATCGAGAAGCGCGAGCTGCCGTCGAAGGCCGGGGCCGAGGAACTGATTCGGATGCTGAAGGCGCAGCAGTCGGGCGCCCGCCGCCTGCCGCACTTCCTGCCGCCGGGCGTCTCCGTGGCCCACAAGACCGGCGACTTCCCGCCCGTGCTCGCCAACGACGTGGGCATCGTCTACGCGAAGTCGGGACCCATCGTGGTGTCGTTCTTCCTGAACGCCATCACCGAGCCGTACGGCGAGGCCGAAGACCGCATGGGACGCGTGACGCAGCAGATCGTGGCGTATTTCGACAAGTAGCTGCGAGCGGCGGAGAAAGGCAGGCAAACATGAGAACGGCCGTTGCGGCGCTCGTCGTGCTCCTGGCGACGACGCCGGCTCTTGCGCAGGGCACGACGTCGCGAGACCGGGCCATGGAGACCGTCCAGACGTTCATTCGAGCGAATGAAACCGCGAACCTTGAGCTCATCGTGAGCACCTTCGACGATGCCGCGACGGTGTTCTTCCCCGGTGGGCAGGCGCAGCGGGCGAACGGGAAGGACGAAATTCGCGAGGGCTTCGCCGGGCTGTTCACGCAGCGGACCGGTGCGATCGCCATCACGCCGCGAGACGTGAGCATCCAGATGTTCGGTGACCTTGCCATCGTCACGGCCCACCTGAGCGACCTGCCCACGACGCCCCTCCGCGAGCCGATGACCTTTTCGCGACGAACCTTCGTGCTTCGGCCGGTGGGTGATCGCTGGTTGATCGTGCATCTCCATGCTTCGAACTACCTGCTGCCTGCCACGAAGAACTGAGGACAACCGGGCGCGGAACTGCTGATGCCGCGACGGCGAAGGGCTGACCCGCCTCCGGCGTCCGGCCCAGCCCACCCCACGACGCAGAGTCCGCGTCGCGGGGGCCCCGGGGCAGGCCGTCAAACGCCAGCGGGGGCGAGTGTCGGCCGGAAGCGCGGGGCCCCGGGCGGTGCTGCGCGACGCGCTCCGCGCATCGCCGCTGTGCCTGAACACCCCACGCGGACTTCGGCGCCGCCTCGGCGTTTGACGTCTGACGCATGCGCGGCCTGCTCCGGACGGCCGCCGGAGCCGGGTCAGCCCTTCGCCGTCTGGCGAGAGCCTAAGGCCCCTTCCGAACAGCTGATCTCTGCCTCCACGGATGCCGGATGGCAGCCACCCCCTGCGGCGGTAGACTCGGTACGAGGTCCGGCCTCGAACACGATGCGTCTGCGCGTTATCCTCCCAGCGGCCAACGTTGTTGCTTGCGCACTCTTCGTCGTGCTTCGGGCGCCGGTACCTGCGGCGTATCAGGCGGAACTCGACGATGCACGCCGGCACGGCAACATGCTGTTCGACAGCGGCAGCCTGGGAATGCTGGCCTGCCGGGACTTGCACGCCTGGTCCGAATGGCACGGTGGCGAACGAACGGTTGTGAAGGTCCTTGAAGCTGTAAACGTCGTGCCTCTGATTGCTGCGGGCGTGGTGCATCTGTTCGTTCGCGACGCCGGCTTCACCCAGGGCCTGTCGGCGTGTCAGTGGTCATGGGTGCTTGCGCTGGCCTTCCTTCTGTGTGCGACGGCTCAATGGGCCGCGATTGGCCAGGCAGTCGATGCGCTACGAAGCTACCGTGCTGCCAGAGTCCAGTAAGTGCGACGGCGGAGGGCTGGCCCGGCTCCCGCGTCCGTCCGGAGCAGGCCCCGCCAGAGCCCTTCGCCGTCGCGCCGGGACTTGCCCCGCACGACGGCCGCGTCCTGGGGAATTCGCGCCCCTGCGGGGCGGGGGGCTGATAGGCTGTAGGGATATGTCCGATTCGCGCTTCGCCCGCTCCGCCGGTTCGTTCCGTTCGTTCCCCGTGCTCGGTCTGGTCGCCATGGCGACCGTCGCCGGTGCCTGCAATGCCAAGCCCGGCAGCGGTCCGGCGCCCTCGGCTGATGCCTGGGCGGTCGTGGACGGCCGCGAGATCAAGCGCGACGACGTCGAAAAGGCGTTCCGCCGCGCCATGCAGGCGCAGGCCCCGCCATCGGAAGAAGAGGCGCTCAACGCCAAGCTCAACCTGCTCAACGAGATGATCGTGCAGGACATCCTCGTCGCGAAGGCCGGCGCCCTCAAGATCGAGGTGCCCGAGGCGGAACTGAACACCGCCTACGATGCCGGCAAGAAGGACGTGCCGCCCGAGCAGTTCCAGCAGGAGCTGACGCGCCGTCAGATCACCGAAGCCGACATGAAGGAAGGTCTGCGCCGCGAACTGCTGGTGCAGAAGCTCCTCGAGAAGGAAGTCACGGCCAAGGCCACGGTGACCGATCAGGAGATCGCCGACTTCTACAACGCCAACAAGGCGCAGTTCAACTTTCCGGAAGAGGCCTACCACCTGGCCCAGATCGTCGTGACGCCGGTGCGTGATCAGGAACTCAACAACCGCAGCGGCAACGACGCGACGACGGCCGAGCAGGCCATCCAGAAGGCGAACATGCTGATGGAACGCCTCAAGGGCGGCGCGCAGTTCGCCGAGCTCGCCCGCGACTTCTCGGAAGACGCGCAGTCGGCGCCGCGTGGCGGCGACCTCGGCTTCATTCCGGTCTCGGCGCTCAACCAGGCGCCGCCGCCGCTGCGTGACTCGGTGCTCAAGTCGACGCCGGGCACCGTGAGCGCGGTGAGCATCGGCGGGGCGCATTCGATCGTGCTCCTCGTGTCGAAGGAAGCGGCCGGCCAGCGCGACCTGTCCACCCCGACCGTGCGAGACGGCATCAGCGCCACGCTCAAGAACCGTAAGGAAGGGCTGCTGCGCACCGCCTACCTGACCAACGCGCGCAGTGAAGCCACGGTCGTGAACGTGATCGCGAAGAAGGTGCTCGAGTCTCCGGGCACGCTGCCGACGGTGATGCCGAAGGCCCCCGGCACGCCGTAAGCGCGGCTCCCTCGCAGGGTGCGTGGCCCGCTACACTAACGGGCCATGCACCTTCGACACGCCCTGATTCTCGCGCTGGCGGCCACGCTCACGGCCGCGCCGGCGCTTGCGCAGACCGCCGACGAGCCCTTCTGGCCCGGTGCGCAGTACGACCCGAAGATCCCCACCCTGCGGCAGGTCGTCGGCCACGAGCCCGGCGCCGAAATCACCACCCCGGACCAGATTGGCGTCTACCTCCGCGCGCTCGCGCAGGCGGCGCCCGAGCGCACGCGCCTCGTCGAATACGCGCGCAGCTGGGAGGGGCGGCCGCTGTGGCTGCTCGTCGTGGGCAGCGCCGAGCGCATCGCGAAGCTGGACCAGGTGAAGGCCGACATCCGCCGCCTCGCCGATCCACGCGGCCTGGCCGCCGCCGAGGCCGACCGGCTCACGGCCACGCTGCCGGTGGTCGTGTGGCTCGTGCACGGCGTGCACGGCAACGAGATCAGCTCGGCCGACGCCGCCTTGCTCGAGGCCTACCATCTGCTCGCCGTGCGCGGGGATGCCGGCGCCGATCTCGTGCAGCGCGACGCGCTCGTGCTCATCGACCCGATGCAGAACCCCGACGGGCGGGCCCGCTTCATCTTCCAGAATCTGCAGGGGCGCGCCGCGTCGCCCGACCCGGCGCCCTACAACGCCGAACACGACGAGCCGTGGCCGGGCGGCCGGTCGAATCACTACCTGTTCGACATGAACCGCGACTGGTTCGCGCAGACGCAGCCCGAGACGCGCGGCCGCATCAAGATTGCCCTCGAGTATTTCCCGCAGGTGAACGTCGACCTGCACGAGCAGGGCGGCAACAACAGCTACTACTTCGCGCCGCCGGCCGATCCCATCAACCCGCACTACACGAAGGCGCAGCTGGCCGGCTTCGATCTGTTCGGACGCGCCAACGGCGCGCGTTTCGACCAGCGTGGCTGGGCGTACTACATCCGCGAGGTCTACGACGGGTTCTATCCCGGCTACGGCGATTCCTGGCCGATGATGCACGGCTCGATCGGCATGACCTACGAGCAGGCGTCGGCCCGCGCGCTCTCGTTCCGGCGCACCGACGACACGGTGATGACCTACCGCGACGGCGTGATGCACCACTTCAACGCCGCCATCACCACGGCCATCACCGCGGCCCGGAACCGCGAGCGGCTCGTGAAGGACTTCCTCGACTTCCGCCGCAGCGCGGTCAGCGAAGGCGAGAAGGGCCCGGTGCGCGAGTACGTGCTCGTGCCCGGTCATGATCCCTCGCGCGCCGCCGCGCTCGCCCGCAACCTCGCCACGCAGGGCATCGAGGTGCGTCGCGCCGAGGAGGCGATCACCGTTGGCACGCGCAAGGTGCCGGCCGGCGCCTACCTCGTGTCGCACGCGCAGCCGGCGGGGCGTCTCGTGCGCAATCTGCTCGACCTCGACACGAAGCAGGATGCGCCCTTCATCGCCCGTCAGGAAGAACGCCGCAAGCGGCGTCAGCCCGATCAGATCTACGACATCACGGCCTGGAGCCTGCCGCTCATGTACGACGTGGAGGTCGTGACGAGCGCCGCGGCCATCAGCGCGAAGTCCACGCCGGTGCCGGCCGCCTACGAC
>JALHON010000024.1 GCA_022842985.1 Acidobacteriota bacterium
TGGAGCGTGCGGCCGGTGTGCCAGGCGAGCGTGCCGTCCGCCGCGAACGTCAGACCGAGCGGCGCGCGGCGCGACACCTCCGCCGCCCCGGCGCCGTCGGGATCGAGCACTGCCGCGGCCGTCGCCGGCATCGGCAGCCGGTACAAACGGTCGCCGATGAGAAGGGCGACGTGCGTGCCGTCAGGCGCGAGCCGCGCCTCCATGGGCAGCGGTCCGAACTGGCCGCTGCGCTTCGGGAACGTCGCGTGCACCACGCGGCCGCCACCGGCGAGCGCGTACGAGACGAGGCCGTCGGGTGCGGAGACGTAGACACGCTGGCTGTCCGGCCCGACGTGCGGATGACGGGCTCCGCCCGCCGGGGCCAGCACGGTGAATGCCCCGCCGGTCGAGGGCAGCACGACGAGCCGCGCGTCCGCAGGGACGGGCAGGGGTGACGTGCGTCCTGACGACACCGGTGCGCGAAGCGCCACGATCCGCTGCCCGTCCGGCGTCCAGACCGGATCGGCCCAGAACCCCGGTGCGTCGCTCAGCCGCACCGGCGCGCCGCCTGTCGCGGCCACCTTCCACAGGTGCCCGCCCTCACCCGTCCAGGTGACGAAGGCGATCCACTGGCCGTCGGGCGACCACGCGGGCATGAATTCGCGCGGGGCGGCGGTGGGCGTGAGACGGCGCGGCGCCCGCGGCGTGTCCTCGACCCACAGGCGGCCGAGCGCCGAAAAGGCCGCGCGGCCGTCACGGGCGATGGCGGCCTGCTGCACGAGTCGGGCCCGCACGGGGCCCTGCTCGACCCGCTGCGGGATCGCGGGCGCCGGCGTGATCGTGAGCGAGACGTCGGCAGAGAACGGCACCAGCGTGTCGCGGCCCGTCGCGACGTCCAGACGGTGGATGTGACCGCCGTAGGCGGCGACCACGGCGGCGCCATCCGGGGTGAATGCGTACCCGGGCAGCGTGTCGCGCGAGGCCCGCGCCTCGAGCTGGTTGCGGTCGAGCGGCACACGCAGCCATCGCTCGGTCTCGCCGGCCAGGTCGCGCAGCCGAAGCCCCGTCTGCCCCTGCGCCTGCGCGCCATAGGCCAGGAGCCGCCCGTCAGGCGACAGCACCGGCCGCATCGCGATGGGCATGTCGAGCGTGACGGGTTCGTCCTGGCCCGTCGCGAGATCACGCCGCATGACGCGGCTGACAGCGCCCTGGCGCACGCCGTACGCCCGCGGCGTCACCGCGGCGTAGTAGAGCCCCCGGCCATCGGGCGACACGTGCGCGCCATAGGGGCCCGGTGCCGGCGTGGACACGAGCGGCGACGGCGCGCCGCTGCCATTCGGCACGACCGCCTCGCCGCGGCCCGACGCCACGTCGACGCGCCACAGCGCCGCGACGCGATGCTCGATCACCGTCACATAGAGGGAGCGGCCGTCGGGCGCCCACGCGGGCGACGTCATCATCGCGCGCGGCAGCGACGTGACGGCGCGGGCGGCCGTGCCGTCGGCGTTCGCCACCCACACGTTGTCCGAACCGCTGTCGTCACTGATGTAGGCCACCCGCCGCCCCTCGGGCGAGAACCGCGGCTGCGCCTGAAACGCCGGGCCCGTCAGCAGCGGACGCGCCGTGCCGCCACTGGCCGGCAGCGTGTAGACATCGCCCAGCAGCTCGAACGCAATCGTGCGTCCATCGGGCGACACGTCGAGCGAGAGCCACGTGCCCTCGTCGGTGGTGAAGGCGACGGTGCGTGTCGCGCCCGCGGGCGGCGCCTGCGCCGACGCGTGCCCGGCCGCGCACGTGAGCGCGGCGAGCAGGACCAGCGTGGATGAGCATCGATCTGATCGCATCACTCCCTCACCATGTTCCGGCGCGGATCGATGATGCGGAGCACGCCGTCGATCCCCGGCTGATTGAACCCCTTGAAGCCGTCGTTGCGTTCGAGATTCTCGAGATGACTGCCGATGGCGCCGTGCAGCCGGAAGTTCTCGGCCTGGGCGGCGTCGACGAGCCCGGCGGCCTCCAGCGCATCGACGCGCGCGGGATCGACCGGCCACCACTCGCCGGCGGTCAGCGCCTGATACAGATGCGGGAAGTCGGAGAACGGCTCCATGAAGGCGACGCCAGCGGCTTCGAGCCCCGCCTGCATGCGCACATGGTCGTACATGCACTCGAGGTGGTTGATGCCCGCGTCGAGCATCGACTCGCCGTGCAGCGCGCACCAGAGTCCGGCCCGGCGCAGGAACGGCAGCGGCTGCAGGTGCAGGTGCGCGAAGTCGATGTCCAGCTCTTCGGGGGCCAGATCGATGTCGGCGAAGATCACGCTGCCGAGCGCGGGCTGCTCGAGAATCTGCGACCCCCAGCCGGCGGCGTGTCCGGCGTAGAAGAGCTCCCGGCACTCGAAGCCCAGGATCTCGAGCACGCCGACGCAGCGGTGGAACCACTCGCGTGAGCTGTCGTAGGTGTGGTGGTCCTGATTGGCCCAGCCGATGCCGTGCCGGTCCTGCCGCGCCTTCTGTACCCGCCCGGCGCGCGTACGCGACTCCCAGTACTCACGCTCGGCGCGCAGCCAGAGCCAGCAGGCCCAGTCGGCGCCCAGCGTGCCGACCGCGGCACGCACGAGGGCCTCGGTGTGGTCGTAGGCCGGCCCGATGCTGTCGAACACCCGCCGCCGCGCGCGGAAGGCCTGCAGGACCAGCTGCGCGTCGCGCAACTGCGCCGGCGCGATCGACACCGGCGCGAAGCCGCTGGCGCCGCGCCGCTCGATGGCCCAGCAGTCCACGCCGCCGGCCGTGTAGGCCAGGGCCCGGCGGAACGGCGCGTGCAGCGTTCCCTCGAGCGGCACCTCCAGGCCCTGCGCCGCCACGAACTCGTGCAGGTACTCGACGCGAAAGCCCAGACCCGGCCGGGGCGCGTCGACGAGCACCGCCGGGAACATCCCCGTCGCGTTGCGCAATACGCCGGGCTGCGCGGGATCAGGGGTCCATCCGGCGGCGCGGAACGCGTCGGCCTCTTGGTTGTCGGCCACCGCCAGGAAGTCCAGCAGGTCGACAAGACGCACACCGATGTCCTCGAGCAGACGGCCGGCCAGTGCCGCGCAAGCGGGGACACGGGCCAGGCGCCCGGCGAGAGCCTGGCGCACCAGAGCGGCGGCCGCCGGCTGGGTGACCCAGTGACGATCGGCGTGCGGCGGACGGGCGGTCACGGTCATGCAGGACTCCTGGTGGACACGCCGGATCCGGGGGCCGGCCAGCGAGGGCCCTCACGTTAACGTAACGGCAGTTATGAAAACAAGGTCAGCCGCAGCCAGCGCATTGCGACGTATAGTGCGGCCATGCGATGGACGCTCCTGCCGCTGATCGTCTGTGGACTGTGTCTTGGCGTGACGCCAGCCGACGCCCGCCAGGGGGCCCCGCCGGCGGAGGGCCGGCCGGTGCCCGGCCGTGACGACATCACCGGGCGCATCGCCGAGCTGCGACGCATCCACACGCCCGAAGGCATCGAGAGTCTCGAGCAGGCGCCGATCGGCGACACGACACAGTGGGTGTCGATCCGCGGCCAGCACCGCGACAACCCGGTCATCCTGTTCATCCATGGCGGGCCCGGCACGCCGATGCTGCCGATGGCGTGGGCCTATCAGACGCCGTGGGAGGACTTCTTCACCGTCGTGCAGTGGGATCAGCGCGGCGTCGGCAAGAACGCGGCGACGACCAACCCGGAGACGCTGCTGGCCACGCTCAGCAACGACCGTATTCTCGACGACGCCGAGGCGATGCTGGCCTGGGTGCGCACGCGCCTGAGGAAAGACAAGGTCGTCGTGATGGGCTACTCGTACGGCACGGGCGTGGGCCTGGCACTGGCCCGGCGCCGGCCCGAATGGATCAGCGCCTACGTCGGCGTGGGTCAGGTGAGCGGCAGCGGCGAAGACTACCTCTACGGGCGCCTGCTCACGCTGGCCGCCGAGGCACGCGATGACGAGGCGTTGCGCGAACTGCGGGCGCTCGCGCCCTACCCCGGGGAGAAACCGCCCATCGAGAAGATCCTCACGGTGCGCAAGTGGGCCCGCCGCTACAACGGCGGCTGGTACGGTAAGCCGACGTTCGACCTGATGTTCTCATTGGACGAATGGGCGCCCGAGTACTCCCAGGCCGACGTGAACGCGCAACGCGCCGCGACGCAGCGCTTCACGCGCAATCTCACGGGCGGCCGTGGCGGCGGCACGCCGCTCTCGGATCTGGTGAACCAGAAGGTGCCGGTCATCGTGATTCAGGGCCGCCACGATCTGCACACGCCCTACGAACCGGCGAAAGCGTTCGTCGAGACGATTCAGGCGCCCCACAAACGCTTCATCACGCTCGAGCGGTCGGCGCACGCCCCGATGTTCGAACAACCCGGAGAGTTCCTGCTCACGCTCATCCGCGAAGTGCTGCCGCTCACCGAGGGGCGGGCGGCGTTCTCCGAGACGGCCGGGGCGGCACCAGCCCGACGCGGCCAGTAGCCTGCGGCGGCCGGCCGTCACCCCTGGCGCGGCCGTCGCAGCCACGCCACGACCACGGACAGCACGCCGAGCACGATCGGCGCGTATGCCGGCTCGCCGCGCTGCAGGTGCGTCATCGCCGCACCACCCATGAGCACGGCCAGCGCCCCGGCGGCCACCGGCGTGAGCACCGGCAGCACGCCCGTGGCGGCCGGCACGACGAGGCCCACCGCGCCGGCCACTTCGGCGGCCCCGATCGCCTGAATCTGCGCCGCGCTGAAGTCCGTGGCCCACGCCATCGTCTGCTCCAGCTCGGCTTTCGGCGTGGTCAGCTTCGCCGCGCCGGCGCCGGCGAACGCCAGAGCCAGCAGCACCTGCAGCCCCCATGTCAGCCACTTCATGTCGTGTCTCCTCGTCATCGGCCGCCGCAGCCGGTCATGCGCGCAGTGGCGACAGCGTCCCCATCTCACCGCGCGCGTGGCGGCGTTTGGTCTCGGTCATCTGCGCCGCGGTGGTCATCACGAACGGCCCGCCATAGACGATGGGCTCGCCGATCGGGTGGCCCGACGCGAACATGTACTCCGCGCCGTCCGCGCCGGCCACGAGCGTGACCGCCTCTCCCGCCGCGTCATAGGTCAGCAGCACCTGCGGGCCCAGGGCTGCGTCGCCGCTCACCGCGGTTCCGGCGAGCCCGTACGCGAAGGCCATCGGCGCCGCCGGCAGCGTCAGCGCGGCGCCAGGCTCCAGGCGGGCGTGCAGCAATGTGACCGGAGTGACCATGCGATACGCCGGGGTGCGCCCGCCGTAGCTGCCGTGCAGCACGCGCACGGTCGCACCGCCGTCGGGCACCTCGGGCACGTCCTCGGGATTCGCATGCATCGCGCGCGGTTCGACCCAGCGGTCGCCCTCGCGATGGTTGATCCAGATCTGGAAGCCGTGCGCTTCGACACCGGTCACGAGCGGCACTTCGTCGTGGTGGATGCCACGTCCGGCCTGGGTGATGTGCACCGCGCCCGGCCTGATCTCGCTGCGGTCGCCCCGGCTGTCGCGGTTGAGGAAGCCGCCGGCGCTGTCGGGCAGGATGTAGGTCATCACCGAGACGCCGGCATGCGGATGCGGCCCGAACACGGGCCGATCCATGCGGAACTCGGTGAAGACGAGGAACGGCTCGATGGCGTGTTCGCCGGCCATGATGTTCACGCCGGTCAGCCCGGGCGCCGCCGGCGCGAACGCCAGCGCGGTGCGGGTCGCCACACGCTTGATGGCGGGGTCAGGCTGCGAATGGGGCGACATCATCGGCACCCGGGCCGGCCTAGGCGTGGGCCTGCGGGAAGAGCTTGAAGAAGCCGGTGTCCACGGCCAGCGTCCGCCGCTTGAACCGCCACCCGGCCGCGGTCTTCACGACGACGCTCTTGTCGTAGCGGCCCGTGGCGATGATGCGCGGCTGGTCGGCTACCTCCAGCACGATCATGTCGTGTGTGACGTGCGCCTCGGTGGCGCTCACGGGTTCGATGTGCAGGTTCAGCACCTGATGCCGCTTGCCATTGGCCATGCCCCCCGGGCCGACATGGTGCTGCTCGAACTCGTAGAGCGCCTGCCAGGTGTCCATGCGGCCGAAGGCGCCGCTGTCGTAGCCGCCGAATTCCGCGGGCTCGACCCAGCAGCGCATGAAACCCTCGGCATCGGCGTTGTCGGTGGTGAGGCAGTAACGCGCCACCAGATTCTGAATCTCGAGCACATCGGTCCAGGTGTTGAACGTCATGGTCTTGGGGTATCCTTCGAGGCGTCCGAATGTCGTCAGCGAAACTGATCGTCAGTGTTACTGATCATTTATCCATGCGCCCCTGGTGTGTCAAGTGCCGCCCCGTCGCTCCCCGCTGACGCGCCCCGCAGCCGCATCCTGCCCGTCGCCGCGGGCCGTCCCCCCGGCGCTGGCCGAGGTGGCAGGGTTCCTGCTGAACCAGGTCGCCGCGGTGTTTCGTGAGCGCACGGCCGAGGCCATCGCGCAACAGGGCGTGCATCCCCGACAGCTCGGCCTGCTGTTCCTGCTGCGCGACACCGGGACCTACTCGCAGCAGCAGCTCGGCGAGAGCCTGGGAATGGACCGCACGACCACGATGCAGCTCGTGAGCGCCCTCGAGGCCGAGGGCCTGGTCGTCCGCGACGACGATCCGGCGGATCGGCGGGCCTATCGGCTCCGGCTCACGGCCCGCGGGCGCGAGGTGACGGCACGCGTGGCGGCCGCCACCGCGGACGTGGAGCGCCAGGTCTTCGCGGGTCTGAAAGCCTCGGAGCGCCAGCTGCTCAAGACCCTGCTGCGCCGGGTGCTCGAATCAGGAGCGCAGACGGGCTAGGCGTGCTTCAGCCACCGGGCGGCCAGCTGCTGCACGGCCAGCGAGAGCAGGCAGTAGCCGGTGAACCAGTAGAAGCCGGGCCCGAAGGTGGCGCGAAACGACACGAGCGCGCCGGCCGACCCGACGGTCTGGCTGGCCTGCGCCGCCAGGAACGCGATGATGAGCGCCACCGCGAAGACGTCGGCCATCGACCACTTGGCGATGATCTCCACGAACAGCAGCGTCCGCTGCCGCCGGTGCGCGTCGCCCTGGCACACCGCCCAGCACACCAGCATCGACTTGGTGACGGGCACGATCACGCTGAAGAACACGATGAGCGTCGCGGCGAGGACGCTGCCCACCTCGTACAGATTCCGGACCGACCCGATGATGCTGCGGGTCTGCTGGTAGACCTCGATCGGCGGCCCGGCGGCCAGACTGCCCGTGATCTCCTTGCCGATCGAGCCCACGAGCATGCCCTTGAGGCCGCCCTGCGCGGCCTCGAGCATGGGCAACACGTCGGGGCTGATCATGCCGCGGATCGACTCGACGGCCGTGTCGCTGATGCCCTGATTGAGCAGCGTCTGCGACAGCTCGGCCACGGCAGACGGATTGAGGTGGCCCTGGATCGTGAGGACCGGCAGGAACAACCCCGGGATCAACACGAGCACGGAGACGGCGACTCCGGCCAGCGTCAGATTGCGCGCACCGGGTGTCACTGTCCGGCCTTGCTGTAGCCCGGCGGAACCTCCAGGTTCGCGGGTGGCACGGCCTCGCGACGGACTTCCACGAGTTCAGTCACGATCGGGGGTTGTCCGGCACGAAAGAACGTGTGTCGCACGGGAAAGCCGGCGTAGCCGTGTTTCGCGGTCGTGCCGTAGATCGGGATGCGCGCCAGGGCGTCAGGCGCGGTGAACGGCGCGGCGAGATCCAGGGCTTCCTGCACGATGGCGAAATCGGCCACGGTGAGGGGCAGCCCCTTCCCCTGGGCCACGCACAGCTCGATGAGCTTGTCGGTGCCGCGTGTGCCCTCGTAGAGCGTGCACGGCCATTGCTTCACCGTGCTCGTGCCGGTGCGCCGGTAGGTGATGCGCGGCTGCGGCGCCGCGCCGCGCCCGGCCGCGACCAACTGCTGCACGCTCTGCGGCGTGTACTCGAGGTACGCCTTGAGGATGGCGGGAACGACGCGCATCGTCTTGTTCTGGGCGTTGTAGAAGACCTGGCCCAGCCCGGGCGCATCGAACCGGCCGCGCGTCGCGGTGAGCTGCATGGTGGGCTGCGTGGGCGCCGGGCCGCTGCCTGTCTGGTTCAGGACCACGACGAGGCCCTGTCCGAAGGCACCTGGCACGAGCACCGTGGCGTGGACGAGCGTCAGAAGCAGCAGCACAACTCGGCGCATCGGCGTTCGCTCCGTTCAGCGGGCGCTGCTCGCCGCGCCCTTCGGCGTCACCTTCAGCAGCTTGCCGTCGGTGCCTTCGGTGAGGATGTAGACCGCGCCGTCCGGAAACACCTGCACGTCGCGGATGCGCACGCGCAGGTCCATGAGCAGCGGCTCTTCGTTCACGACCTTGTCGTCCTTGCCGAGTTCGAGGCGGAAGAGCGCCTGCCCGGCCAGGGCCCCGACGAGCGCGCTGTTCTTCCACTGCGGGAACAGGGTGCCCTTGTAGAAGGCCAGGGCGCCGGGCGCGATGACCGGATCCCAGTAGTAGCGCGGCTGTTCCATGCCGGCCTTCTCCACGATCGCGTCACCGATCTTCGTGCCGGGATAGTTGATGCCGTGCACGATCACGGGCCAGCCGTAGTTCTTGCCCTTCTCGATCACGTTCAGCTCGTCGCCGCCGCGCGGGCCGTGCTCCACTTCCCACAGCCGGCCGTCGGGCGCGAAGGTCAGCCCCTGGGGCGTGCGATGGCCCAGGCTCCACGTGCCCGGCAGGCCGAGCGACGGATTCCCGGGCGCCGGCTTCCCCTCGGGCGTGATGTGAATCACCTTGCCCAGATACGTGTCGAGCTGCTGCGCCTGGAGCGGCAGCGGATCGCCGGTGGAGCGATCGCCCACGGCCACGAAGAGATTGCCGTCCTTCGGATCGACGGCGATGCGCGAGCCCGACTGCGACACCGCGCGATTGGTGAACGGCGCCGCCTGGAAGATCGTGGTGACGTTCGAGATCGTGCCGGCGGTTTCGTCGAGGATCGCGCTATCGACGGCGTGGGCGCAGGTCGTCTCGTCGATGTTCCGCAGGTAGACGTAGAAGATGCGGTGGTTGGTGGCGAAGTTCCGATCGAGCGCCACGTCGAGCAGGCCGGCCTGGCCGCGGAAGTAGACCGGCGGCATGTTCGCGGTGATGGTGTGGAGCGGCGACCCGTCCTTGTTCAGGATGCGCAGCCGGCCCGCTTTCTCGGTGATGAGGAAGCGGCCGCTCGGCAGGAGCTCCACCGCCCACGGCACGTCGAGGCCGGTCGCAATCGTCGTGACCTCGAGGTCCACCGTCTTGTGGTACGGCGCGCGGGTCTGTCCGGGGAACACGGGATGGTCCGTGTCGAGCTCCGGCTTGCGCCGGTCGACCGGCTCCCCTTCCACCGTGAACTTCTCGAACGTCGGCCGCACGCGCGCGGGCGCCGGCGCGGCCGGCGGGGTCTGCGCCGCGAGGACCGCGGGCAGGGCGATGAGGCCGGCGACGGCGGAAGCGAGGGTGCGGCGTGTCATCTCCGCAGTATACCGGCGGATGCGCGCGCGGCCGTCGCGCGGCGGGGCTCAGGCGAGCACGGCGTCGGCCACGGCCTCGCCACTCTCCATGGCGCCCTGAATCGACGGCGTCGTGAGGAAGTCGCCGGCGGCCCACACGCCCGGCCGCACCGCGACCGGCGCCGGACGCTCGAGCGGCCACCGCACGGGCAGCGCGCGGGCGATGCGATACGACCGCAGCCAACGCCAGTCGCGCACCGCCGGCCCGAACCAGCCCGTGAGTTCGGCCTGGACCTGGCCGGCCACCGAGGCGTCGTCGCCCGGCGTGTCCTTCAGCACGGAGACCGACACGAGCGCCTGCCCGGGCGGCGCGTAGCCCGGCGCCACATCGCTCATCACGGCCACGTTGTTCACGAGGCCCGCTCCCGTGCCATTCAGCGCCAGCACCGGGGCCCCGATCGGGCTCACGGGCGCCGCGAAGTACAGGCACGTGACGTGACGCCACGCCGTCGGCGGCAGTTCGGGCAGCAGCCGCGACGCCGTGGTGCCGTCGGTCGCGACGACGATCCGGCCGGCGGCGATCCGCTCGCCACTCTGCAGTGTGACGGCGCCGTCGCCCACGGCGGCCACGGGCGCACCGCGCCGCACCGTGCCGGGCGCCAGGCCCGCCGCGAGCTGGTCCGGAATGGCCTGCATCCCCGCCTCCGGGACCGCCGCGTGGCCCTCGGCGAACATGCGCATCACGAACATGAGCATGCGGCTCGACGCGGTGAGCGACTCGTCGAGGAAGATGCCGCCGAGCCAGGGGCGCAGAAAGCGCTCGATCATCGTGGGACCGAAGCCGTGGGCGTGCAGCGCCTCGAGCGCCGTGGTTTCCGGCTGCGAGAACAGCTCGTCGAGCGTGCCCGCGCGCGCCGCCGAGCGCAGGGTGGCGATCTTCATCTTGTCGGCCAGCGTGCCCACGGGCGCCTTCATCGTCGCAAGCAGGTCAGCGGGCTCGCGCGTCGGGTCGCTCACGAGGTGCATGGCGCCGTCGCACCACACGCGTGCCCCCGAGGAGAACCGGCGGAGCCCGAGCGCGTCGTAGTCGAGCCAGCGCTGCGCCGCGGGATAGGCCGTGAGCAGTACCTGGAAGCCGTGGTCGAGCTGAAACCCGTCGACGCGATCGGTGCGCACCCGTCCACCCACCACCTCATCGGCTTCGAGGACGAGGCACGCCCGCCCCTGCGCCTGCAGCCGGCGCGCGCACGTCAGCCCGGCCAGCCCACCGCCCACAATCACCACATCGGACATCGCTCTGTCTCCCCGGCGTGATCAAGCTTACCCCTGCGCGGCATTGCGCAGCGGACCCGCACGACTCAACCCCCGTCCATTGCGGTCGATTCCCCACAGGGAACCTCAGGTTCCCGCTGTCGATGTCGGACGTGGATCTGCTTTCGCTCATGGTGCCAGCCGCCCCCGCCAGGGCGCTGACGCTGCTCGTACCCGGGGGCCTCACGCGGTGTTCCGGACGCTACCGCTACGACCGCCAGATCGTGCAGGGGCTCAGAGCCCTCGGCTGGACGGTCGACGTGACCATGGTCGACGCCAGCTTCCCGGACCCGACGCCCGAGGCGCTCGACGACATCGACCGCATCCTCGCCGCCCAGCGCGACAACGCCCTGGTGCTGGTGGACGGGCTGGTCCTCGGCGCGATGCCGGCGCAGATCGAACGCGTGGCGCACCGCATGACCGTGGTGGGCCTCGTGCATCATCTGGTCGCCGCCGAAACCGGACTGGACGCCGCGCAGGCGGCCGTGGTCGCGGATCGCGAGGGGCAGGCACTGCGCGCCGCCACCGGGCTCATCGCGCCAAGCTTCGGCATCGCGCGCGCCATCACCGGCTGCGGCGTGCCGCGGGAGCAGGTCGCCGTGGTCATCCCCGGCACCGATGCGGCACCACGCGCCGAAGGTACCAGGAGCCGGCCGGGCGCCCGTCGATCGACGCCCGTGGAGCTCGTGTGCGTGGGCAGTCTCACGCCGCGCAAGGGCCACGACGTGCTGCTCGACGCCGTGGCCGAGCTGCGGCTGCTGCCGTGGCATCTCACGTGCGTGGGCAGCGAGGCCGTGGCACCCGGCCACGTGGCGGCGCTGCGCGAACAGATCGACATGTCGGGCCTGGCCGATCAGGTCACGCTGGCCGGGGAACTCGACGACCCGAAGCTCGAAGACGCGCTGCAGCACGCCGATGTGTTCGTGCTGGCCACGCAGCACGAGGGCTACGGTATGGCCGTGGCCGAGGCGCTGCGACGCGGCATTCCGGTCGTCAGCACGATGGCGGGCGCCATTCCGGAGCTCGTGGGCTTCGACGGCGGATCGGTCGTGCCGATCGCGGATGCGGATGCGTTTGCCGCCGCGCTCGAGCCCCTGGTGGGCGATCACGCGAGGCGCGCCGAGGTGGCCGCCGGGGCGCTGGCACAGGGTGCCACGCTGCCCGGCTGGGCAGACGCGGCCAGTGCCGCCTCCGACGCGATCGTGCGCTTCGCCGAGACCCGGCGGTAGTCTCGGCGCCGGTCCGGCCCGGCGGGCACAGGGCGGCTACGCCGTCCGCCAGGTGTCTTCCGCCTGCTCGTTGCGCCGCAGCTGACGGCGCGCGCGATCGATCTGCTCGGCCAGCTCGCGCTCCTGCTGCAGCAGGTGCAGCGTGTTCTGCGCCTGCTGCACGAGGAACTCGAGGCGCGACACCTTGTCGACCACCGCGTCCATGACGGCGCTGTGTTCGGTGAGCGTCTCGAGCGTGACGCGGACATCCCCCATCATGTTCATGATGGTGTTGGTCTGGCCCTGCACGCCATCGACGAGGGCCTTGCGCTCCTCGACCAGGCGGATCTTCTCGTCGGTCTTCGACGCACTCGCGAGCAGCTGTTCGATCTGCTGCTTGAGGGCCACGACTTCGCCCCGCTGCGCCAGCACCTGTTCGAGGTCGGCCTTGGTGCGGGCCGCGACGTCGCGCACGGCCTCGGCCTGCGACTTGACCGCGCTCACGACCTGTTCCCGCTTGCCCACGGCGCGGATCTGCTGCTCGACGCCGGCGGCGGCGTCCTTGAGGGTGTCGACCCGGGCTTCGAACGCGGTGATGCTCTTCTCGGCGTTCACGAGATGCAGGCGCCGGCCTTCGAACTGCTCGTGCAGGGCCTCCACACGCTTGATCTGTTCGTCGGCGGTGTCGATGGCGGCGGCCACGTCGCGCTGCCGCGACTGCACCTGCGCGAGTTCGGCCGCGATCTCTTCCTTCACGGTGGCGGCGCGCTTCACCTCGTCCATCAGGCCGCGCACTTCGCGGCCGCGGGCGGCGACATCGGCCGAGAGCGACCGGCCTTCCTCGAGCATCACGGCGAGACGCTTTTCCTGCTCGCCCACGGCGGCGGCGCCGGTCTGCGCCTGCGTGACGGCGTCGGCCACCTTCGCGATGCGGCGCTCGAGGCCCGTGACCTGCCGCGTGAGCGGCGTCAGCTGGCCCTGGGTGGCCGTCACGGCGGTGAGCTTCTGCTGGACGTCGGCCACGAGACCCACGAGGCCGTCGGCGGTCGACTTCACCTGATCGAGCTCGTTCTTGCGCGCGAGCTGCGCCTCGAGCTGGCGTTCGGTCTTGAGGGCCAGATTGGCGAGGTCGTTGACGCGGTTGTGCACCATGTCGACGAACTCGGCCCGGGCCGTGAAGCGCGCCAGCTGCTGTTCGAGCGCGGCCGAGTCTTCGCCGAGACGCGCCGCCTTCGCGGTGGCCGTGTCGATCTCGGCGAACTTCGCCATCACCGCGTCCAGCTTGCGGTCGATGCCGGGGAGCTCGACCTGGAAGTGCGCCAGCTTCGCCGCCGCGGCGTCCATGGCCACGCGGTCGCCGTTCAGCGAGTCGCGGGTCTTCGCCAGGTCGAGGCCGAGCTTCGAGAGCTCGTGGAACTCGTTGCGCAGCACCTCGACGTCCTGGCGCACGCGCGCCAGCGTCTCCATCTGCGCGGTGGTGCGCTTCGACAGCTCTTCGACGCTCTCGAGCCGGCTGCCGAGCGCCTTGAGGCCCTCGTGGCGGCGGCCGAGGTCGTCCGACTGCGTGCCGAGGTCGTCGAGACGCGCGGCGAGTGAGTCGAGGCGCTGACCGAGGGCGGCGATGGTGCGTTCCTTCGCTGCGGCGCCGTCGAGCCGCGTTTCGACCTCGCCGATGCCCGACTGCAGCGACGACAGACGCTGGCCGAGCGCATCGGCCTCCTTGCGCGCCAGGTCGATCCGCTCCAGGTAACTGCGGGCGAAGTCGTTGAACTCCTTGCTGTCGCGCTGCGCCCTGGCGATGTCGCGCGTGAGTTCGTCCTTCGTCCTGGCGCCGGTTTCGAGTTCGGCGCTGGTGTCGGCCGACAGCTTCTCGAGGCGCTCGATCAGCTCTTCGGCCTTGGTGATCTGCTTGGCGCCGTCGGCGAGCTTGGCAATCTGGGCGTCCATCGCCCACACCATCTCGTTCAGGCGGTTGCTCTCGACGATGGCCCGTTCGACCACGCCGCGCTGCCCCTCGAGGGCCTTCACCTTGAGCGACACGTGCTCCGACAGGCTGTTGAGCGCGCCGAGCCGCTCTTCGGTGGACTTGCTGAGTTCGTCGAGCGCCGTGAGCGCCCCGATCTTCTTCTCGATCTCGGTGACGGCAGCCATCACCGTGTCGGCATATTCGCGCTCTTCGCGCGCCGAGGCGCGCAGGCGGTCGTATTCGGTGCGCAGGTCGGGCGTGAGCGCGCGCAGGCTCTCGACTTCGCCGCGCAGGCGCGTCACCTCGGTCGTGGCGGCGGTGGCATCCTGCTGCGACGCGCGCAGCGCGGCGCGCACCTCGTCCACCTGGCTGCGTTCCTTCTTGAGGGCATCGATGGCGGCGCGATTGTCGGCCGCTTCGGCTTCGAGCCGCTGCAGCGACTCGCGCAGGCGCTGCATGTCGCCGTCGGGCGCGAGCAGCCGGCTGACGCTGGTCTCGACCGTGTCGGCCTGTTTCGTGACGGCCTCGATGCGCGGGCCCACCGCGTCGAACGTGTTGACGCGCGTGATGAGGACGTTGACGAGTTCGTCGAGGTCATCGAGGCGGCCGCCGGCGGCGACGGCGCGCTTCTCCACCCGCTCGAGCGACTTGGCCGTCTGCATCAGGCCGGAGCTGCGCGACTCGACCTGGTTCAGGGCCGCTTCGAGCATGGTCTTGTTCTCGCGAGCGAACTTGACCAGCTTGATGAGTTCCGCCGAGGCCGCCTTGACGGTCTCGACATCCGCGCCCCGCGTCAACGTTTTCAGTGTTTCGAACATCGTGTTCCCACCCGCCGCTCACGAGAGCGTCTGTGCCTGCTGTGTCAGGGGCTCTGGCAGCACGACGCATGCCACGGGGCCAGGGATGTCCGGCCATACGTCACCGGTAGCACGCCGGCACGTCACGGCCGCGCGCCAGACCACGCCAGACCGCGCGAGGGCGTGCAGGCCAGTGTGATGAGCGCCGGCGCACCGACAGCCGGCCAAGGGCGCTGATAGATTAGCGGCGTGCGTACGACGCGTGGATACCTCGACACCTGGCTGTCGGCCGGCCGACTCACCCCGGCCCAGCACGACGCCCTCGAGGCGCTCGTGTCGAGGCGGCGGATCTCCCTCTTCGTCGAGCTGAACGCGCTGCTCTACCTGGGCGTGCTCGCCTTTGCCGGCGGGCTCGCCTGGACGGCGCGGACCTATTCCGACCAATGGGGCGATCTGGCCATCCTCGTGCCGGCCACCGCGCTCGTGGCCGGCTGCTTCGCCTGGGCGTTCGCGAAGGCCCCGGCCTACTCCACCGAACGCGTCCAGTCGCCGTCGCTCGTCTTCGACTACGTGCTGTATCTGGGCTGCCTCGTGCTCGGCGTCGAGTTGGGCTATGCGGAGTATCGCTTCGCGGTCCTGAAGGATCAGTGGGACTACTACCTCCTCGCCTCGGCGATCGTCTACTTCGCCGCCGCCTACCGCTTCGACAACCGCTTCGTGCTGTCGCTCGCCATCGCGACACTGGGCGGCTGGTTCGGCGTGCGGTTCGCGCGCCTGCAGTGGTTCGGCGACGAGACGACCCGGCTCATGACACTGATATACGGGCTGGTGGTGGCCGGGATCGCCCTGGGCACGTGGCAGCTCCGCATCAAGCGGCACTTCCTCGACGCCTACCTGCAGGTGGCGGCCATCGTGGTGCTCTCGACGCTGACCTGGAGCGTGCTCGAGAGCGAGGGGCTGTCTCCGTGGCTGCTGGCCGCCGTCGTGTCGGCGGCGCTCTGCATCGCGGGCGGCGTGCACTACCGCCGCTTCAGCTTCGTGGTCTACGGCGCGTTCGCCGGGTATGTGAGCCTCAGCCGCGAGCTGCTTCGGCATTCTCCCGGTATCGAGACGGCGTTTCTCTACATCGTCGTCTCGGCGGGCCTGATGGTGGTGGGGCTGGTCACACTCTCGCGCCGGCTGGAGCGCCAGCCATGAGGCACTACGCCATCGAGGACGAAGTGCGCCTCGGCCTCGGGCGCGACCTTGCGGACTGGCGAAAGGCCGGTCTCATCACCGCGGATCAGGAGCCGGCGCTGCGGGCCGATGTCGCGACCGACCTGCGGCGCGCCGGCATCATGCTGCGCCTGGGTCTCGCCGCGTTCACCGTGATTGCCGGTGGCGGCGCCATCGGCCTGGTTTTCCTCGTGACGGATCTGCAGTCAGAGCTCGCGGTGTCGACTACGGCCGCGGTGCTCGGGGCGGCCGCCTTCGGCACGGCGACGGCGATCGTCCGCCGCTTCAGGCTGTATCGCTACGGCGTGGAAGAAGCCCTCGCGCTCGGCGCCGTGGGGCTCTGGGGCCTGAGCGCCGGGCTGCTCGCGGCGGAGACGTTCTCGACCAGCTCGGGCGGGGAGGCCTGGTTCTTCGCGATGGCGGCGGTGGTGGCCGGGAGCGCGGCGGCGTATCGACGCTTCGGGTTCCAGTACGCGGCCGTGTGCGCCGTGTACGCGGCGGCGCTGCTGCCCATGGCGTCGAGCTCCGTGGACGTCGCGTTCACGCGTCTCTTCGCCGCGCTGGTCTGCGCCGGGGCCTGCGTGTACGCGGGCCGCGCGCGGCGGCGGGCCGACGACGACATCACGCGGTCTGACGCGGAGGTGGTTCGGGCCGCGGCCGCGGCCGGTGCGTACCTCGCCCTGAACAGCGTCATCTTCGCCGGGCCCTTCGGGCTCACCGTGGACGGCTGGTACCGCTGGACGAGCTGGGGCGTGAGCTGGCTGCTGCCGGTCGTGCTCGGACGCGTGGCCGTGGCGGAACGTGATCCGCTGCTGTTGCGTGTCGCCCTGGCCACGGGCCTGGCGTCGCTGCTCACGAACAAGACGTACCTCGGGTGGCCGCGTCAGCCGTGGGACCCGATGCTGCTCGGCGTCCTGCTCGTGAGCGCGGCGCTCCTGCTGCGTCGATGGCTCGCGCGCGGGGACGGCGGCGAGCGGCGGGGATTCACCGGCCGGCAACTCGTGCAGAGCGAGGGCGCCACGATCCAGCTCGCGAGTCTGGCATCGGTGGCCGTGCAGCCCGCACCCACGCGGACGGTGACGCCGCCGGATGACCCGACGTTCTCGGGTGGCCGATCCGGCGGCGCCGGCGCGGACGCCACGTTCTAGCGCCTGGCGCGAGGGCTCAGGGCGCCGTGAGCGACCGCCAGAACAAGTAGCCGTTCACGACGAACAGGATGAGCGCCGGCGCGATGGCGCCGGGACGATCGCCCATGACGACGCGGATGGTCACGACACCGAGCATCAGCAGCGCGACAACACCCGACGACAGCCACATTGCGGGCGACCACCGGAGCCCCACGAGCAACCCCACGCCGGCCAGCACTTCGAGCAGGCCGGTGAGCACGCGGAACCGCTCGAGACCGAACCGCACGAACTCCGCCTGCATCGACGGCGAGGTCAGGCACAGCACGCCGTAGACCACGAACGCCAGTCCCGAGCCGGCCGCCAGCACGGTGACCGCGTTCACTGGGGCAGGAATCCGGCGTGCACGCCGGCGACGAACACCGACAGCAGCAGCAGGGCGAGCGAGGGCAGGAACTTGTGCCAGGGGTTGCCCACGCTGAAGTGTGCACCCTGCGCGCCGACCATCAGCACGGCCATCACGAGCGCCGGCACGACCACCGGCACGGGGTACCAGATGCCGGCCACGAGCAACGTGGCAAGCGCGATCTTGGCGGCGCCAACGAGCGTGCGGACGATGTCAGGCAGCCCGAACTGACGGAATTCCTTCACGATGTTGTCGAAGCGCCCGATCCAGACGATGCCGATCGACACGGCGATGACGATCTGGGCAGTGATGGCGAGTTGCAGCATGGTCACGGTGCGGTTCCTGTATCCACTTGAGCAACGGGGCCCGGCAACTGCCGGAGCCGTGGTCAAGGAACGGCGGACGCGCACCGGCCACAATGCTTGGACGCCCCGGCGGGGGCATCGGTGACACGCGGGTGGCGATTACTTCGACGAGCGCGCGAGAAAGCCGAGCATGCCGCCGGCGGTGAGCGGGGCGCCGCGGTCCACGATGGCACCGCCGCTGTCGAGCACGAGCACGGCGGGAATGCCGTCGATGCCGTAGCGGGCCGTCGTCGCGCCGTCGCGATCGGTGTCGATGAGCACCGGCACGAAGCGCTCGGCCACGGCGCGCGCCACGCGCGCGTCGGGCCACACGTCGTGCTTCATCGCCAGGCACGGCGGACACCAGTCGGCCGTGAAATCCACCACCACGAGTTTGCCGTCGCGCCGCGCTTCGGCCAGCGCCGCGTCGATGTCGGTCTGCCAGGCAATCGTGGTGGCCGGCGCCACGGCGTCCGTCACCTTGTAGTAGTAGCCCTTGATGACGGGCCACCGGACCCAGAGCAGCAGCACCATTGCGCCGATCCAGATCGGCGTTTCGTAGCGCGCCAGCCACACGCGCCACCGCGGCCGCGCGGGAGGCGGCGCCGGCGCAGCGGTTTCCGTGGAGTCGGACATGGGGTGCGCGGGGCCGGAGCAACAGCGCCGGCCTTGGTCTCAGGCCAGTATAGGCGCGCACCTCATATGATGGTGTCTTGCCGACACACGGCTGGAGTCTCCTTGCGTCACGCGCTGTCGTCCGCTGCGCCCTGCTCGTCCTCGTGGCAGGGGCCGCGGCCTGTGGTGGAGACGCGCCCGCCGCCGTTGCGCCGAGGCCTACCGCCGCCGACATCGAGTGGCGCGAGCTCGGGTCGTGGTCGGGCCGCGCCGGCCGGCAGACCGAGTCGTTCGAGGTGACGATGACGGCGATGCGGCTGCGCTGGAAGACGACGCGCGAGACCGCGCCGGGCGCCGGGCGGTTCACCGTCACGTTGCACAGCGCCGTGTCGGGGCGGCCCATCCAGACGATCGTGGACACACGTGGTGAAGGCGCCGACACGGTGACGGTCGCCGACGAACCGCGCTGGTCACATTTCGTCGTGGACGCGGCGGATGTCGAGTGGGAGATGACGCTCGAGCAGGGCTACGTGCGCACGCCGCGCTGAGACGCGGCGTACCGCGCGGTGCGTTCGTGCAGGTGCAGACACGAGGGGCGGGGCCGCAGCCCCGCCCCTGCGTGGAGTCAGCGGAAGAGGCGCCAGACCTTGCCGAGGCGCTTGAAGATGGTCTCGCCCGAGGAACCGTCCACGCCGTCGTTGTCTGTCACGACGAAGAGCGTGCCATCCGGCCGCACGCCCACGCCCTCGGGCTTGTCGGTGATCCAGCCCCTCGTCGACAGCAACGCGGGACGCAGGTCGACGACTTCCTTCTCGTCGCGGGTGTACTGGTTGTCGACGCCCGGCGCGAGCGGCAGCCGCACCAGCGTCTTGTAGCCGTTCTGCGTCTCGGCCCCGGCCGGCGAGTCGAAGCTGCCGGTGAGGTTGTCGCGTTCGATCAGGATCCAGCCATCGCGCGTGTAGGTGATTTCCGAGAGGCCGATCCAGGCCGCGTCGACGGGCTTGGGCTGGAACTGGTACGACACCGACGACCAGGCGGCGTCGTTCGTCGCGACCGACGGGTCGAACACCCAGATGCGGGTCTGATTCGGCTCGGCGATGCTGCCGCCATCGACGGGATCGTCGTCGAGCGCGTCACAGGCGGGCGTCGTCGCGTAGTTCCAGCCGCGCTGCTGCGCCGCGTAGATGAGATACCCGCCGCCCTCCTTCGCCACGATGTCGAGGCCTTCGAAGCCCGAGCCGTGGCTGCCGGTGGCGCGCGTCGACGCCGGCGTCTTCGCACGTTCCGCGGCGCGGCACTGGAGCACCGCCGAAGGCAGACCCACCGTGCGCAGCACCGCGCCGGTGGCCGGGTCCACCTGAATCAGCCGGTTGGGCCGGGTGTCGTCGGCGTTGCCTTCGCTCGCGAGCCACAGATCGCCGTTCGGCGCGTAGGCCAGACCCTCGGGGTCGAAGCAGCCGGCGGCCGTGGTGCACGGCGCCCCCACCGTGAGCGCACGCGTCAGCACCGCGGGTGTCACGGAGGTGTCGATGTTGAAGATCGTCGTCGGCGTGTAGAACGAGTCCGAGACGGCCTGGAGGCGTCCGGGCTGGCCGGGTACCTCGGTCAGACCTGACAGCGCGCCCCACGGAATCGGCGTTGGCGCGGCGCCGCCGATCGCTTCATCGGCCGCGTAGATCGACGGATAGAACGGGCCATTGTCGTCGAGCCTGTAGATCTGCACGGTGGACCGCACACCGAACGCTGGCGTGTCGTTCTCGCCGGAGGCCACGAAGAGGTTGCGGTTGGTCACGGCCAGCAGGCCTTCGGGCGCGAGCGGCCCCGGCAGCAGCTGCGAGAACCGCGGCATGCCGTCCTTGTCCACGAGGTAGACGGCGATGAAGCTGCCGCGCTCGGAGCCCACGAACAGCACGTCGCTGCGGCCGTACTTCGCGTAGAGAATCGCCTCGGGTTCGGTGCCCTTGGAGTTCGAGCGCCGATCCGGATAGTGCCCGAAGCGCACACCCAGGTGCTCGAATTCGTTGCCGCTGTCGTAGAAGACGGAGCCGTCGCGATTGAAGATCGTGAAGCCACGGCTGCCGCCGTCGTAGTCGCCTTCGTTGGCGGTGGCGAGGCGTTCACCCACCCAGGCGACGGCGTCCGGCTCACGGAGACGGCCCGGCTGCGTGTTGACGAGCGCGATGGTGTTCGGCACGCCGCTGCCGGCGCGCACGGTGTCGATCTGCGTGAGATCCACGGCACCCGCGGTGAAGTGTGTCAGCACGTTCCTGGTCTTCAGGTCGACGACCACGATGTGGTTGTTCTCCTGCAGGGTGACCACCGCTTCGTTCTTCCGGTTGATGTCGACGAACTCCGGCTCGGGGTCATTCGGGAAGCGCGCGGCGTAGCCGACGAGCGACACATCGCTGCGGGCCCACGCCGCGGGCAGCCCCGCCGTCTCGATGACGGCCAGGTAGCCGGCCGGATTGCCGAGCGGATCCTGTGGCATGCCGCCGAGGCGGCCGCCGCCGGCCGTGCAGGCCGACTCGCTGACGATCTGATCGTTGGCGGTGCCGCCCACGCAGAGCGTCTCGTCGCGTTCGTTCTCGACGGCCACGGCGATGTAGCGGCCGTCGGGGCTGACCTTGATCGAGTCGGGCTGGCCACCCAGATCGATCGTCGCCACGCGGGCGCGGGTCACGAGGTCGATCACCTGCAGTTCGCCGCTCGGCTGTTTCTTCGAGACGCTCGAGTCAACGGCCACGAGCACGTAACGGTTGCGCCAGACCGTGACCGACGTGGGCGAATAGACCGGCGCCGTGGCCGGGTCGGGGTCCACCGCCACGGTGCCCGCGGCGAGCGGCCGGGCCGGGTTGGTGATGTCGATGAAACCGATGGCGCCTTCGGCATCGGTGTAGATGAGCGTGCGGCCATCAGGCGTGGCGGTGATGATCTCCGACACGGTCGTGCGGTCGAGGCCGGCGTTGCGGAAGTTGGCGAAGGTGCCCACGCGCTTGAACCGCCACTCGGAGCGGCGCTCCTTGCCGTCGCGGTCGTCGTCATCACGGTCGTCGTCGAGGTGGTCGCGGTCATCGGCCCGCTGCGGCGCGCGATCCGTGGCGTAGGAAATGGAAGATGCCGCGGCCGCGAGCATCAGGGCGCAGCCGAATCCGAGCAGGGAATGTCTCATCGTGGTCCAAGCCTCCAGGGCTGGTGGCCACGCTACCGGGCGCACGTAACAGGGTTGTGCCGTTCGTGTGTCGGCGACCGCTCATCTTCGAGCGGCGTAGGTGTCCGGGCAGATGCGCCGGGGCGTTCCCGCCGTCGATGGGTGGGGCTGGCGCGTCAGGAGCCGAGGGCGTAGGCCACGAGCCCCGCGTTCGTGCCGCCTCCGGCGGCGACCACGACGTACTGCCGCCCCTGATGCACGTAGGTCATCGGCGACGCCATGGCGCCAGGGATCGGCGGCTCCGCGGCCCAGAGCTCGCGGCCCATCTGCTTGTCGAAGGCGCGCAGCTTGCGCGTTTCCGGCGGAGCCGCGGCGGCAGCACTTCCCGGCGGCGGCGGGCCGAGCGGGCCACCGCCCTGCGCGATGAAGAGCAGCGTCTTCGTCACGAGCGGATTGCCGCGCGTCTGCATGCCGAGCGGCGGCAGGTTCAGCCCGGCCAGCCGCGGGTGCCGGCGCGGCCCCTCGCCCACCGGTACCATCCAGGCCTGCGTGCCTTGATGCAGATCGAGCGCCGTCACGCGTCCGTAGGGCGGCTTCGTCAGCGGCAGACCGTCGATCATCGGCGCGTTCATCTGCCCGCCGCGCAGCAGCTGGAAGTTGCTCTTCGCACCGTCAGGCCGCACGAGCTGCACGACGATCGGGCTCGTCATCGACGGCACGAACAGCCGGCCGGACTCCGGATCGAAGGCCGCGCCGCCCCAGTTCGCACCGCCCACCCAGCCGGGCAGCACGACCGTGCCTTTCTCGGACGGCGGCGTGAAGAGCGGGCCGCGTTCGTACGGCGCCAGCAGTTCGATGGCCCGCGCGCGCAGCTCCGGCGTGAAGTCGATGAGGTTGTCGTCGGTCATCCCCTGCCGCTCGAAGGCGGGCGGCTTCGTGGGAAACGGCTGCGTGGGCGAGGTGCGCTCGCCCGGCGCCGACGACTGCGGCACGGCGCGTTCCTCGATCGGCCACACGGGTTCACCCGTGCGGCGATCGAGCACATAGGTGAAGCCCTGCTTGCTCACCTGCGCCAGCGCCTTGATGGCGCGGCCGTTCACCGTGATGTCGACGAGCGTCGGCGCCGCCGGCAGGTCGTAGTCCCACAGGCCGTGGTGCACGGCCTGGTAGTGCCAGCGGCGCGCGCCGGTCGCGACATCCACCGCCACGATCGACTCGGCGAAGAGATTCGCGCCCGGACGGTGGCCGCCGTAGAAATCGTTGGTCGGCGTGCCGAACGGCAGATAGACCAGCCCGAGCTCGTCGTCGGCCGACATCGTCGTCCACACGTTGGTGCTGCCCGTGTACTCGGCGGCATCACCGCTCCACGTGTCGTAGCCGACGCTGCCCTTCTCGGGAATCGAACGGAACGTCCACAGCTTCTTGCCCGTGCGCACGTCGTAGCCGGTGACGTCGCCGCGCGGCCACTCCTTGGTCGTGGGCCCGTCATGCACGCTCGCGCCCACGACCACCACGTTGCGGCTCACGATCGGCGCCGAGCTGTTGGTGAAGGTCGAGGCGCGCGTGGCGCGGGCCACGCCGGCCATGAGATCCACTTTGCCGGCCTCGCCGAAGGCCGGATCGAGAGCGCCCGTGGCCGCATCCACGGCGATGAGATACGCATCGCCGGTGCCGAGCAGCAGGCGCTCACGCTGTCCGTCGGTCCAGTAGGCAAGCCCGCGATGCACGAAGCCGAGATTCCCTGGCCGGCCCGTTTTCCAGGAGCCGGGGTCGAACGTCCAGCGGGCGCGTCCGGTGGCCGGGTCGAGCGCGGCAATCTGACCGAGCGACGTCACTGTGTAGAGCACGCCCTTCGCCATGAGCGGCGTGTCCTGATACGCGCCGGGCCGCGCCGTGGGGTTGGCCTCGACCACGGCGTTGTCAATCGACGGCCACTGCCAGGCCACTGCGAGGCGCGACACGTTCTCGGGTGTCACCTGCGCCGCCGCCGAGTACTTGCGGCTGCCGGCATCACCGCCGTAGTAGCGCCACTCGATCGCCGGTGGCGCCTGCGCGGCCACGATCGCCCCGCACACGACACCTGCCGCCACCGCTGCCAGACGCCACCGGCGCATGGGTTACTCCATCACCGCCTGATAGGCGAGGTTGCGCGCGTAGCCGTGGATCTGCGTGGCCGCCGTGAGGCCGCGGCCCTGGTACTGAATCATCCCGACGAACACGAGGTCCTTCGCCGGATCGACCCAGAACCACGTGCCGCCGATGCCCCACCAGTGGAACGCGCCATCCGAGTACGGCTCACCCGACGCCGCCGCGTCGAGGATCACCTGCGGCCCGAGGCCCCAGCCCTGTCCCTGGCGCATCGTCTTGAGCGGGTCGGCCAGCACGTGATTGGTGCGGAACATCTCCACGGTGCGCGGCGCGAGGATGCGGGCGCCGCCAAACTCGCCGCCATCGAGCAGCATCTGCGCGAAGCGGGCGTAGTCGCTGGCGGTCGAGAACAGGCCATGCCCGCCGAAGGCCGCCTTCGGCACCACCGTCGGATCGCCTTCGCGGTCGCTCGGCACGAGCGTGCCGCTCTCGTCTTCGCGGTGCATGCGCGCCAGACGCGGCAGTTTCGCGGCCGGCACGTGGAACGCGGTGTCCTTCATGCCGAGCGGCGCGAAGAGGCGCGTCTCGAGGAACTGCGCGAACGACATGCCGGAGAGCTTCTCGACCAGATACCCCTGCACGTCCACGGCGGCGCTGTAGCTCCAGCGCGTGCCGGGCTGCGCGAGCAGTGGCAACCCGGCGATCTTCTCGATCATCGTCGCGAGCGGCTGGGTGCTGTCGAGCACGTTCGCCTTGAGGAACAGCTTGTCCACGGGGTGGGCGCCCACGAGCCCGTAGCCGAGGCCCGCGGTGTGCGTCATGAGCTCGCGCATCGTCATCGAGCGGCGCGCCGGTTCGGTCTTCGGCGTGCCGTCGGGGTTCTCGCCCGTGTAGACGACCAGCTTCGCGAACTCCGGGATGTAGCGCGACACCGGATCGTCGAGCCGCCACTTCCCTTCCTCGTAGAGCATCAGCATGGCCACGCCCGTGACGGGCTTGGTCATCGAGTAGATGCGGAAGATCGAGTCTTTCGCGATGGGCTCCGGCTGCCGCAGGTCTTTCTTCCCGTGCGCGGCAAAGTGCACCACCTTGCCCTTGCGGGCCATGAGCGTGACCACGCCGGCCAGGCGGCCGTCATCGACCAGGCCCTGCATGCCGGTCTCGAGGCGCTTCAGACGCTCGGCGGAGACACCCACGGACGCCGGTGCGGCCACGGCGAGGTCGCGGCCGAGCCGGGCGTCGACGACCGCGCGCGACGGCGCGGCCAGAAGCGCCGCAGCCAGCACGGCAATACACGCCACGCGGTGGCGGCCGGAAACGGAGATCACGCCGGACTCCTTTCGCACCACGGGGGTGGCGCGGTCGGGATTCTACTGCCCCCGGGCGCCGCCTCGCGTCCCTTCTTGACATGCGCCGGACCCGGTGCGAGCATCGCCCCCTTGGAGGCCGCGTGACCCGTGGACGTTTGAAGCTCTGGGCGCTGGGCGTCGCCTCGGCGGCCACCGGGGCAGTACTGGCGCTGACGGCGCTGCCCCTCGCCGGTCAGGCGCCGCGCCAGGCGGCCCCCGCCACGCGCACGGCCCTGCCGCGCACCGCCGCCGGCAAACCCGACTTCAACGGGCTGTGGCAGGCGCTCAACACCGCCAACTGGGATATCGAAGCGCATACGGCGCGGCCGGCGCTCGCGATGCGGCCCGGTCCGGTCGTGCCGGTGCCGGCCAAAGAGGTGCTGGCCTTTGGCGCGGTCGGCGCCGTGCCGTCGGGCGTGGGCGTGGTCGAGGGCGGCGAGATTCCCTATCTGCCCGAGGCACGGAAGAAGAAGGACGAGAACCAGGCGAACTGGCTGCAGCGCGATCCCGAGATCAAGTGTTACCTCCCGGGGGTGCCGCGTGCGACCTACATGCCCTTTCCCTTCCAGATCGTGCAGAGCCAGTCGGCGTTCTTCATCGCCTACGAGTACGCCGGCGCCGTGCGCAACGTCTACCTGAACGACCCCGGGCCGCCGCAGACCGATTCGTGGATGGGCCAGTCGGTGGGCCGCTGGGACGGCGACACCTTCGTCATCGAGTCGAACGGCTTCAACGACAGCACGTGGTTCGACCGCTCGGGCAACCATCACAGCGAGGCGATGAAGGTCACCGAACGCTGGACGATGACCGACAAGGACCACATCCTCTACGAAGCCACGATCGACGATCCGAAGACGTTCTCGCGCCCGTGGAAGATGTCGATGCCGCTCTACCGGCACGTCAACGCGAACGCCCGCCTCGGGCAGTTCAAGTGTGTGCCGTTCGTCGAAGAACTGATGTACGGCCACCTGCGCAAGACGCCGCTGCCATGAGAACGAGGATGCCGATGCCACGCCCGCTCGTCGCGCTCGCTTCGTGTGCGGTGCTCATCACCGCCGGTGCCGTCATGGCGCCGCTGTCGGCGCAGGCGCCCGCCGGCCGCGCCGTGGCTCCGGCGCAAGCCGGAGCGAAGGCGGGGACCATGCCGCGCACGCCCGACGGCAGGCCCGACCTGCAGGGCAACTGGTCGAACGCCACCGTGACGCCGCTCGAACGTCCGCCCGGTCAGCCGGCGGTGCTGTCGCCGGCCATCGTCGCGCGCATCGAAAAGGGCGTGCAGGACCGCATCGAAGCGCTGGCGAAGCCGAGCGACCCGAACCGCGAGGCGCCGCCCGCCGGCGGCGACGGCTCGACCGGCGCGGCCGGCAATGTCGGCGGCTACAACAACTTCTGGATCGATGCCGGGGAACGCGTGGCGGTCGTGAACGGCGAGTACCGCACCTCGCTCATCGTCGATCCGCCGGATGGCCGCGTGCCGGCGCTGACCGAGGCCGCCCGCGCGCGCCAGGCGGAGCGCGTGAAGCGCAACCAGCAGTTCGGGGAGTACGACAATCCCGAGAACCGGCCCCTGGCGGAACGCTGCATCGCGTCCTTCGGCAGCAACGCCGGGCCGCCGATGCTGCCGAACTACTTCTACAACAACAACTACACGATCGTGCAGACGCCCGATCACGTGATGATCATGACCGAGATGGTGCACGACGCCCGCATCATCCGCATCGGCAAGCACCACACGCACCCGCCGGCCTCGGTGCGGCCGTGGTGGGGCGACTCGATCGGCTGGTGGGAAGGCGACACACTCGTCATCGAGACCACCAACTTCCATCCGCAGCAGCTCTTCCGCGGCGCCTCCGACACGCTCAAGGTCACCGAGCGCCTGTCGCGCGTGGATGCCGACACGCTGCTCTACAAGTTCACGATCGACGACCCGCAGACGTTCACGCGGCCGTGGAGCGGTGAAGTGCCGTTCGAGCAGCTCGACGAGCTCATCTACGAGTACGCCTGCCACGAAGGCAACTACGCGCTCGCGAACGTGCTGAGCGGCGAACGCTCGCAGGAAAAGGCGCGCGAGGCGGCGAAGAAGTCGCCGCCCCCGCCCCGGCAGTAAGGTTCAGGAGTCTTGATCATGCGCACCACACTCTTCGTGCTCGCGTCGGCGCTCGTGCTCGCCTCGTCGGTCGCCATCCGCGGCCATCACGCCTTCGGCGCCGAATTCGATCCCAACGCGCCCATCCGCCTGCAGGGCAAGGTCGTGAAGCTCGAATGGGTGAATCCGCACGCCTGGATTCACATCGAGGTCATGAAGGACGGCAAGCCCGAGGTGTGGATGGTCGAAGGCGGCACGCCGAACACGCTGCTGCGCCGCGGCCTGACGCGCGACTCGCTCACCGTGGGCACCGAGCTCATCGTGGACGGCTACCAGACGAAGGACCACTCGCTCAAGCGCGCCAACGGGCGCGATGTGACCTTCACCGACGGCCGCAAGATGTTCATGGGCTCGTCGGGCACGGGCGCGCCGCGCGATGGCCGCGACCCGACCGAAGGCGGCCCGAAGAAGCCCGGCGGCCGCTAGCCGTTACGAGAAGCCGATCCAGCGGCCGGCGGCGGCCACGACGAACCACAGCGTGAGCGAGGCCACGGCGGTGAGTACCGCCGTGCCGCGCGTGGTGTCTTCGGCTTCGGCCACGCGCTGGCGCACGGCGTAGGTGAAGGCGATCGCGATCGGGAAGGTCACGATCTTCACCCAGAACGCCTGGCTGTAGTAACACTTCACCGCTTCCGACAGGAAGAGCAGCACGCCCGTGGCCGTCATCACGACGACCGCGGCGGTGAGCCACGGGCGCAGCTGCCGTGCGAGCAGCGCCGCCGGGGTGCCGACGAGGCCGGCGCCGAGCAGCCGCAGGTCCACGAGGAGCACGGCGCCGCCGAGCAGCGACAGCCCGAGCAGGTGCACCGCCTCGATCACCGGGAACAGCCACACCGACTCGCGCACCACGAGTCCGAGGCCGGTGGACTCGCACCATTCGGCGAAGGCCAGCAGATCCATGGCTACTGCGGCGGCTCCACCGGCGGCACGATGCAGCCGGCGGCCCAGTTGACGAACGCCGAGTGCGGCTGCAGATCGCAGTCGAACCAGTTGTAGGCCACCATGCGCCCGGTGACGATGACGCCCGTCCACGCCGCGAGCGACACGATCGCCGCCATGCGGGCCGCGCGCGGCGGCCGCGCCGCCGTGTTCCACTCGCCGATGCTGCGGTTGGTGCGGCTGTGGAACCACCAGATGTTCAGCCCGGCCAGCACGAGCAGCAGCAGCTTCAGCCGGAAGAACAGGTTGAAGTAGTAGCGCACGGGATTGGCGTAGAGCAGCAGCCCGCCGGTCAGCGTCATCAGCGCGAAGGCCACACGCGTCCACGGCAGCAGCCGCTCGGTGAACTCGGTAGCCGGCACCCCCTTGAAGGTCACGCCGAGCAGCCGCAGATCGAGCATCGCGGCCGTGCCGGCAAAGAGCATCAGCGTGAGCACGTGCGCGGATTCGAGGAGCGGCCAGACGTACAGCGACTCCCGGAGCGCGATGCTCGTTGGCAGATCACCGACCGCCTGGGCCCACGAGAGCAGCATGGCGCCGAAAGTATATGCTCCGGCCATGCGAATTGCCGCGCTCATCGCTGCCCTCGCCCTCTTCGCGCCGCTCACGGCCGCCGCCCAGCCCGCCGCACCCGCCCGCCC
>JALHON010000025.1 GCA_022842985.1 Acidobacteriota bacterium
GACAGGCTGATGGCGAGAAGAACTCTACGTTCCATGAATCGCTGCTACCGATGGGGCACCGGGTCGTGCCCGGAGCCCCCGAAGGGATGACACCGCGCCAGCCGTTTCACGCCCATCCAGGCGCCACGCACCGTGCCGTGGCGCACGACCGCCTCGGCCATATAGTCGGCACACCCCGGAACGTATCGACAAGTGCCTGAGAACCAAGGAGATATGAAGTACTTATACCCGGCGATCGCGGCGAGGAGCGCGCGACTGGTCAGCGGAAGGCTGGGGGCGTCTGCCATGACGAACTGCCACGTCCACGAGGGTCGTGAATTCCTGCCGCACGGTCTCGAACGGTGCGGTCAGCAGATCGCGACGCGGGATGACGACGATGTCGAGCGGCGCCGGCAGGCCGGCGGCTCGAAACACCTCGCGCATCCGGCGCTTCGCCAGATTGCGTTCCACTGCTCCGCCAATCTTCTTGCTGGCCGCAATGCCGAGGCGCGCGCGCCCGGCCGGCATCGGCAGCACGAAGACGGACATCAGGCGCCCATGACGCTTCACCCCGCCATCGAAGACCCCGGTGAACTCACCGCGACGACGAATGCGTGCGGCTCGGGGGAACGAGGCGGGCATGACCGGGCCCTGATCGATCAGGCTTCGTCGGAAACGGTGAGCCGCTTGCGGCCCTTGGCGCGACGGCGCTTGAGCACCAGCCGGCCGTTCTTGGTTTCCATGCGGACGCGGAAGCCATGGGTCTTCGCACGGCGCCGGGTGTTGGGTTGGAACGTACGCTTCCCTTTGGCCATTTCAGTTATCTCTGTCCGAAACCACGAAGTTTAGACGGTTCAGCCGCAGCCTGTCAACGCACCACAGGTAGTGGTGTGCCCTGAAAACAGCGGATTTACTGAGAGATTTTGTTCAATTCGCGCCGCGGGACGGTCGTGTGGCTGTGTTACAGTTTCCGCCCGGTCAGACCTCACGCGGACCCGGCCCCGGCGCAATGTCCAGACCCCCAAAATCCCCGGTTTTCCACAGCGTGTGGAAAACCCTGTGGAAAATGGCTGCCGTTCCTCGTCGCGCCCTGAATCCTGCCGTATGTCTGTGAATGTCTGGGACCAGGTGCTGGCCAAGGTTGAAGCTAAAGTCAATAGACACAGCTACTTCACCTGGTTCAAGCCGACCGGCTTCGTCGCCGACGACGGCGTCACCCTCACTGTGCGGGTGCCGAACCCGCTCTTCAAGGACTGGCTGACCAAGCACTACGCCGTGGTCCTCGAAGAGGCCCTGCAGGAGGTTGGCCGGCCCGACGCCGTGCTCGCCTTCCAGTCATCCGACGCCGAAACGCCCGTGCCCGAGGCCCCGGAGCCGCACGTGGAGGTCACCGTGTCCGACGCCCCCACCGGCGTCGCCCAGGGCCTGAATCCGCGCTACACCTTCGACACGTTCATCGTCGGGCCGTCGAACCAGTTCGCCCACGCCGCCTGCCGCGCCGTGGCCGAAGCGCCGTCGCTTTCGTACAACCCGCTCTTCATCTACGGCGGCGTCGGGCTCGGCAAGACGCACCTCATGCACGCGATCGGGCAGTACGTCGTGCAGCATGGCGGCGGTCTGCGGCTGACCTACATCTCGTCCGAACGCTTCATGAACGAGATGATCAACGCCGTGCGTTACGACCGCATCCTCGAGTTCCGCGAACGTTACCGCTCGGTGGATGTGCTGCTCGTCGACGACATCCAGTTCGTCGCCGGCAAGGAAGGCACGCAGAACGAGTTCTTCCACACGTTCAACGCCCTCTACGACGCGCAGAAGCAGATCATCCTCAGCAGCGATCGCCCGCCGCACGAAATCCCCCGCCTCGAAGAACGTCTCCGCTCGCGCTTCGAGTGGGGCCTCATCGCCGACGTGCAGCCGCCGAACCTCGAGACGAAGGTGGCGATTCTGCGGAAAAAGGCGGATACGGAAGCGATTCCGCTGCCCGACAACGTCGCGATGTACATCGCCTCGCGCATCAAGTCGAACATCCGCGAACTCGAAGGATCGCTCATCCGGCTGCTCGCCTACGCCTCGCTCACCGGCCGCACCATCTCGGTGGAACTCGCGCAGGAAGTGCTGCGCAACGTCATCGACCACGACGATCGCGCGGTCTCGCTCGAGCAGATTCAGAAGTACGTCGCCGACTACTACCAGCTGAAGGTCACCGACCTCAAGTCGCGCAACAACGCCAAGTCGGTGGCGATGCCGCGCCAGGTCGCGATGTACCTCTGCAAGAAACTGACGCACGCGTCACTGCCGGAAATCGGCAAACACTTCGGCGGCAAGCACCACTCGACGGTCATCCACTCGATCAACAAGGTCGAGGAGCTCCGCAAGAAGGACGGAGATTTCAACAGCCTGATGACCGGCTTCCTCGAAGCATTTCGCTGAGCAATCCCGCCGCCCCACGAACCACGACGCGGCTTTTCCACAGCCCGCCCGGTGGACGGATTGTGGACGCCTGTGCGGGCCCGATCGCATGCCCGGAACCCACCTCGGGACCGGTCCTCGATCCGCAGAAAATTCAACAGGCTAACCACCTGATTCAAAAGGTTTTAGCTCTTCGGAATATTTGGTTTTCCACGCACATTCCTGTATACTTTTTCATCTACTCATTACCTCTCTAGTTCCAGATAGAGATCGTTCGGCCACAGGCCCCTCTCTCGAGGTCATCGCAAACATGGAACTCGTCGCCCGGAAGGCCGACCTTGTGCGTGAGCTGCAGTTCTTCCAGCAGATCGTCGAGCGCAAGAACACGATTCCCATCCTGGCGAACGTGTTGATTGAAACCGATGGCAACGGCAGCATCCGCCTCCTCGCCACCGACATCGAGGTCACGCTGTCGAGCAGCTGCGAAGCGGCTGTCGAAAAGCCCGGCGCGGTGACGCTGCCGGCCAAGAAGCTCTACGAGATCATCCGGTCACTGCCCGATGGCGACGTGACCCTGAAGTCCACGAAGGACGGCAACCACGTCACCGTCTCGGCCGACAACTTCGAATCGAAGATGCCGACGATGCCGGTGGCCGACTTCCCCACGCCGCCCACGTCGGAACTCACGAACGCCACAACGCTCACCTCGGCGTCGCTGCGGCAGCTCATCTCGAAGACACAGTTCGCCATCACCGGCGAAGACACGCGCTACTACCTGAACGGCGCCCTCTTCGTCGTGAAGACCGACAGCATGACGATGGTGGCCACCGACGGCCACCGCCTGGCGCTCGCCACGGCCACGCGCACCGGTCCCAAGGGCGAAGAGATCAAGGCCATCCTGCCGCGCAAGACGCTCTCGGAACTGGGCCGGCTGCTCGCCGACAGCGACCGCGACGTGGAGTATGAACGCGGCGAGAACCACATGTTCTTCCGCATCGGGCCGCGCCTGCTCGTCTCGCGCATGATCGATGGCCAGTTCCCGGCCTACGAGAAGGTCATCCCGAAGGGCAACGACAAACACATCGAGTTCGAACGCGATCGCCTCACGAGCGCCGTCAAGCGCGTGGCCATCCTGTCGAACGAACGGTCGCGCGCCCTCAAGTTCATCATCGACAAGGGCAAGGTCGACGTCACGACCAGCAGCCCCGAGTTCGGCGAAGCGCGCGAGCCCCTCACCGTCGACTACAGCGGCGGCGGCATGACCATCTGCTTCAACGCCCAGTACGTCCTCGATTTCCTGAACGTCGTCGATGCCGAAGTCGTGGCGCTCGACGTGAAGGACGACGTGAGCCAGGCCGTGCTCTCGCCGGTGGCCGCCGAAGGCTACAGCTACACCTACGTCATCATGCCGATGCGCGTCTGACGACGCGCCCCTGGCATTCTCGTCGTCGAAACGAAGGGTAGATGTCCCAGTCCGACTTCCCGTCCGTCACGCCCGAGTCGCCGTCCACGCCGCCGGAACCCCTCCACCCGGCCATGAACGGCGAAGGTTCCGGAGACTACGGCGCCGACAAGATCAAGGTGCTCGAGGGTCTCGAGGCTGTCCGCAAGCGGCCCGCGATGTACATCGGGTCGACCGGACCCGCGGGTCTGCATCACCTCGTCTACGAGATCGTCGACAACTCGATCGACGAGGCGCTCGCCGGCTACTGCACCGAAGTCAACGTCACGATCCATCTCGACGGCTCGATCACCGTCGTCGACAACGGCCGCGGCATCCCGACCGATCCGATGCCCGACGGCCGCTCGGCGGCCGAAGTCGTGCTGACCGTGCTGCACGCAGGCGGCAAGTTCGAAAACGACGCCTACAAGGTGTCGGGCGGTCTGCACGGCGTCGGTGTCTCGGTGGTGAATGCGCTCTCGGCCAGGCTCGATCTCGAAATCTGGCGCGAGGGGCGCGTGCACCAGCAGGCCTTCGAACGGGGCACGCCGGTCACCGGCCTCACGATCGCCGGCACGACCGAACGGCGCGGCACCAAGGTCACGTTCAAGCCCGACGCCCAGATCTTCGAGACCACCGACTACAGCTTCGACATCCTGGCGCAGCGCCTGCGCGAGCTGGCCTTCCTGAACGCCGGCATCGTCATCACACTCGACGACGCCCGCGACGGCAAGAGCCACCGCTTCCACTACGACGGCGGCATCAACTCGTTCGTCGAGCACCTGAACAAGAACAAGGGCGTCGTGAACGACAAGCCCGTCTACATGCACGGCGAGAAGGACGGCATCGACGCCGAAATCTCGCTGCAGTGGAACGACGGCTACAACCCGCAGGAATTCTCGTTCGCCAACAACATCAACACCCACGAAGGCGGCACGCACCTCTCGGGGTTCCGCGCCGCGCTGACCCGCACGGTCAACTCGTACGCCCAGAAGAACAATCTCGCGAAGGATCTGAAGGACGCCTCGATCAGCGGCGACGACATCCGCGAAGGGATGGTGGCGGTGATCTCGGTCAAGATCCCGCGTCCGCAGTTCGAAGGCCAGACCAAGACGAAGCTCGGCAACACCGAGGTCAAGGGCATCGTCGAAGCGATCGTCAACGACAAGCTGAGCCAGTTCCTCGAAGAGAACCCTGTCGTCGCGAAGAAGATCGTGATGAAGGTGGTGGATGCCGCCCTCGCGCGTGAAGCGGCCCGCAAGGCCCGCGACCTCGTGCGCCGCAAGGGCGCGTTCGAAGGCGGCTCGCTGCCCGGCAAGCTGGCCGACTGCCAGGAACGCGATCCGGCGCAGAGCGAGATCTACATCGTCGAAGGTGAATCGGCCGGTGGCTCCGCCAAGCAGGGCCGCGATCGCCGCTTCCAGGCCATCCTGCCCATCAAGGGCAAGATCCTGAACGTCGAGCGCGCGCGTCTCGATCGCATGCTGAGCTCCGACGAAATCAAGACCCTCATCGTGGCGCTCGGCTGCGGCATCGGCGTCGAAGACTTCGACATCGAGAAGCTGCGCTACCACCGCATCATCATCATGACCGACGCGGACGTGGACGGCTCCCACATCCGCACGCTGCTGCTCACGTTCTTCTACCGGCAGATGCCGATGCTCATCGAGCGCGGCCACATCTACATCGCGCAGCCGCCGCTCTTCCGCGCCAAGCGCGGACGCGCCGAGACCTACATCAAGGACGAGCGCGAGCTCGAGAACTTCCTGGTGCACCGCTCGGTGGAATCGCGCATCGTGAAGCTGCCCGATGGCCGCGAACTGACCGGCCAGGCGCTCGAGAAGATCCTGCACACGATCGCCGGCTACCAGCGCGTGCTGCATGTCGTACAGCGGCGCGGCCACGCCGCCGACATCGTCGAGTCGCTGCTCGATCACGGCGCCCGCGATCAGTCGTTCTTCGAACGCGAAGCGGAACTGACGGCCATGGCCGAGGCGCTCAGCACACCGAGCCGCACGGTCACCTGCGTGCGCGACGACGAACACAACGCCTGGGCCCTGCACGTCGACGACCGCAGCTTCGGCTACTCGCGCACCGACACTCTGGGCGGCGCGCTCGTGGCCTCCGCGGAGTATCGCGCGCTCGAGGCGTCGTATGGCGAAATCGGCGCGCTCGCGCGCGGCCTGCGTCAGGGCGGCGTGGAAGTGCGCCTCGTGGCCGGCAAGGTCGACGAGCCCGAGCCCGAGGTGACCGACGACGAGGCCGAGGCCGAGCCGGTCGAGACGCCGAAGACCGCGGCCGAACTGGCCGAACTCGCGATGACGGCGCCGGCAACGACGCCGGTGCGGCCGGCGAAGGACGGCCCGGTCACGCTGACCTCGCTCGACGCCTTCGTGGAGCACTTCCTCACGCTCGGCCGCAAGGGCATCGCCGTGAACCGCTACAAGGGCCTCGGCGAGATGAACCCCGAAACGCTCTGGCTCACCACGATGAACCCCGACGCCCGCACGCTCCTGCAGGTGCGCGCCGAAGACCATACCGAAGCCGACCAGATGTTCACGACCCTGATGGGCGACCAGGTCGAGCCGCGGCGCAAGTTCATCGAAGACAACGCACTGGATGTCCGGAACCTGGATATCTAGGGGCTGGGTACTGGAGGCCGGGGGCTGGGGCTCACCGCCGTCACGCTGCCGCCGGCTGAAGAGCTGTCGCCACTTCACACACGATGACTACTGAATCGCGCGTCCCCGTCAACATCGAAGACGAGATGAAGCGCTCGTACCTGGATTACGCGATGAGCGTGATCATCGGGCGCGCGCTTCCCGACGTACGTGACGGGCTCAAGCCCGCGCACCGGCGCGTGCTCTTCGCCATGCGGCAGATGGGCCTCGCGAGCAACCGCGCCTACCGCAAGTGCGCGAAGATCGTCGGCGAGGTCATCGGCAACTACCATCCGCACGGCGACGCGCCGGCCTACGACACGCTGGTGCGCCTGGCGCAGGACTTCAACATGCGCAAGACCCTGGTGGATGGCCAGGGCAACTTCGGCTCGGTCGACGGCGATCGGCCGGCCGCCTATCGCTACACGGAAGCGCGCCTCGAAGCGCTGGCCGAAGCGATGATGAACGACCTCGACAAGGACACCGTCGACTTCGTTCCGAACTTCGACGAAACCACGACCGAGCCCACCGTCTTCCCGACGGTCTACCCGAACCTGCTCGTCAATGGCTCGACCGGCATCGCCGTGGGCATGGCCACGAACATCCCGCCGCACAACCTCGGCGAGGTGATCGAAGGCACGGTGTGGCTCATCGAGAACACCCTGCTCGCGCCGGCCGACGCGCCGAAGCTCACCGCCGAACAGAAGCTCAAGGAGCTCATCCGCCTCATCCCCGGTCCCGACTTCCCGACCGGCGGCATCATCGTGGGGCTGCGCGGCATCCACGAGGCCTACATCCGCGGACGCGGCGGCGTGCAGGTGCGCGCCAAGGCCGAAATCGAGCCGATGAAGAAGGGCGATCGGCTGCAGATCGTCATCACCGAGATCCCGTACCAGGTCAACAAGAGCACGCTGCTCGAACGTATCGCCGACCTCGTGCGCGAGAAGTCGCTCGAAGGCATCTCCGACATCCGCGATGAATCCGATCGCGACGGCATGCGGATCGTCATCGAGCTGAAGCGCGGCGAAGTGGGCGAGGTGGTGCTGAACAACCTCTACAAGCACACCCAGCTCCAGCAGACCTTCGGCATCATCACCCTGGCCATCGTGGCCGGCCGGCCGCGCGTGCTCTCGCTGCTCGAAGTGCTCGAGCACTTCATCGAGTTCCGCCGCGACGTCGTGCGCCGCCGCATCGAATTCGAGCTGCGCAAGGCCGAAGCCCGCGCCCACATCCTCGAAGGCCTGCGGATTGCGCTCGATCAGATCGACGCCGTCATCACGCTCATCCGCTCGTCGAAGTCCACGCCCGAAGCGAAGACGGGCCTGATGACGAACTTCGGCCTGTCCGACATCCAGTCGCAGGCGATCCTCGACATGCAGCTCCAGCGCCTGACCGGCCTCGAGCGGCAGAAGATCCTCGATGAGCTGGCCGAACTCATCAGCCTCATCGAGCGCCTGCGCACGATCCTCGGCAGCCAGACGCTGCTGCTCAAGATCGTGGTCGACGAGATGCGCGCCGCCCAGGCGAAGTTCAGCGATCCGCGCCGCACCGTCATCATCGAAGACGAGAGCGAGTTCAGCATCGAAGACCTGATCGCCGACGAAGACGTCGCGATCACGGTCACCGATACCGGCTACATCAAGCGCACGCCGATATCGACCTACCGGCAGCAGCGCCGCGGCGGCAAGGGCCGCATCGGCATGCGCACGCGCGAGGAAGACGTGGTGAACCACCTCTTCGTCGCCTCCACGCACTCGTTCCTGATGATCTTCACGGACCGCGGCCGCGCCTACTGGCTGAAGGTCCACGAGATCCCGGACGTCGGCGCCGATGGCCGCGGCAAGTCGATTGCGAACCTCGTGCAGATGGAAGAGGGCGAGAAAATCGCCTCGATGGTGGCGGTGCGCGAGTTCGACGACCAGCACCACGTGGTGATGGGCACGCGCAACGGCACGATCAAGAAGACCGAGCTCTCCGCCTACTCCAACCCGCGCGCTGGCGGCATCATCGCCATGGGGATCGACGACGGCGACGGCGTCATCGCCGTGCAGCTCTCGGACGGCCAGAGCGAGATCTTCATCGGCACCCGTCAGGGCATGGCCATCCGCTTCCCCGAAGACGACGTCCGCGCCATGGGCCGCACGGCCTACGGCGTGCGCGGCATCACGCTGCGTGAGGGCGACGAAGTCGTAGCGATGGAAGTGGTGAAGCCCGGCGGCACGCTGCTCACCGTGACCGAACTCGGCTACGGGAAGCGCACGCCGCTCGACGAGTACCGCGTGCAGAGCCGCGGCGGGCTCGGCCTCAAGAACCTCGACATCACGGCGAAGAACGGCCGCGTCATCGAGATCGCGCAGGTGAGCGAAGACAAGGAACTGCTGCTCATCACCGAGCAGGGCAAGATCCTGCGGACGCCCACCGAAGACATCCGCACGATCGGCCGCGCCACGCAGGGTGTGCGTCTGATGGATCTCGACGAAGACGACAAGGTCGTATCAGTGGCCCTCGTCGAGAAGGACGAAGAAGCCGCGATGGCGGCCGACGCGCCACCGTCCGAGGGAGCGCCGTCTGATGCGGCGCTGCCGGCCGACGCGCCGTCCGCGGACGTGCCGCCGGGCGACGAACCACCCACGGAGTAGGGGACGGGCCCGGCAGAGGCCGGGCCACCGCGGCTACGCCGGCTGGAGCTTCGCGTACTTCGCGCGCAGCGTCTTCGTGCCCACGGTCGTGAACTTCACGACCACCTTCACGTCGTCGTCGAGCTCCTCGACCGACTGCACCGTGCCCACGCCGAACATCGCGTGACGCACGCGGCTGCCGGCCCTGAGACCGCCGCGGCCCGACTGGTCCTCGTCCTCGGGCTGCACCTCACGCGGCGGACGCTGCGGCGCGCGGCTGTAGGGCGTCGCCGCGTAGCCCCAGCTCCGTGCCGGCGACCGCATGCTGCTCTCGGCCCGTGACTCCTCGTGACGCTGCAACTCAGGGGGAATCTCGTCGAGGAAGCGTGACGGCTCGGTGTCCTTGTACTCGCCGAAGATCCGGCGGCGCATCGCGCTCGTGAGATACAGCTCGCGCCTGGCGCGGGTGATGCCCACGTAGCAGAGCCGGCGTTCCTCTTCGAGTTCCGACTCGTCGTCCTTCGCGCGCGAATGCGGGAAGAGGCCTTCCTCCATCCCGGCGATGACCACCACCGGAAACTCGAGGCCCTTGGCCGAGTGCATCGTCATGAGCAGCGCCCGCGCCGCCTGGCTGCCTTCCGGCTTGTCCACGTCCGAGAGCAGCGCCAGGCGATCGACGAACGACGCCAGCGACGGATCGGCGTCGCCCGCTTCGAACTGGCGGGCCACCGAGACGAGTTCCATCAGGTTCTCGATGCGGCCATCAGCTTCTTCGCTCTTCTCTTCGCGCAGATCGCGCAGGTAGCCCGACCGGTCGAGCAGCAGGCCGAGCACCGTGGAGACGGGGTCTTTCTCTGCCGCTGCCGTGATGCCGAGCATCATGTCGCGGAACGCGGCGAGCGGCGCCGCCTGGCGCGACGACACGCCGCCGCGGGTGACCGCGGCGTCGAGCTTCGCCCACAGCGAGTTCGACGACGAGATCATGTCGAGACCGGCGAGCAGCGGCGGCGCGTCCATGTCGGGCGCCTGCGTGTCCACACGCTCGAGCGCATCCATCACGCCCTTGCCGATGCCGCGTGGCGGCACGTTGATGACGCGCCGGAGGGCGACGTCGTCGTGCGGATTGAGCACGAGCTTCAGATACGACAACGCGTCCTTGATCTCGCGCCGTTCGTAGAACCCGGTACCGCCGAGCACCTGGTACGGGATGCCGGCCGTGCGCAGCCCGTCTTCCACCGCGCGCGACTGCGCGTTCGTGCGGTAGAGAATCGCAGCCGTGGTGGCGTAGTCGGCCTGGATGGCACGCCGCACGACCTTCACGATGAAATCGGCCTCGTCGAGTTCGTCGGCGCCGCGGTAGGTGACGATTGGCGCGCCGCCGGCCTGATCCGTCCACAGCACCTTGTCCTTACGGCCGCGGTTGTGGCTCACCACTGCCGATGCCGCATCGAGAATGACCTGCGTCGAGCGGTAGTTGCGTTCGAGCTTGACGGTGACGGCGTCTGGAAAGTCGTGCTCGAAGTCGAGGATGTTCTTCACATCCGCGCCACGCCACTTGTAGATCGACTGGTCGGGATCGCCCACCACGCACAGGTTGCCGTGCACGCTCACGAGCTGCTTCACGAGCAGGTACTGCGGGCGGTTCGTGTCCTGGTACTCGTCGATCATCGCGAAGCGGAAGCGGCGGGCGTAGCGTTCGCGCACGGCCGGCGCCGTGTCGAAGAGTTCCACGGTCTTCAGCAGCAGATCGTCGAAATCAAGCGCGCTCGCTTCCTTGAGCGCATCGAGGTACCCCTGATACAGCTTGCCGATGTCGCGGTCGCGCAGATTCCACGCGTCCTTGAACGTCTCCGGACCCTCCATACGGTTCTTCGCATGGCTGATGCGGCCGAGCACCATGCGCGGCTGGAACGTGGAGTCGTCCATGCCGTAGTCCTTCACGAGCTGCTTGATGACCGACTGCTGATCGCCGGAATCGTAGATCGTGAAGCTGCGCGAGAGGCCCAGATGGTGTGCCTCGCGGCGCAGCAGCTTGGCGCAGAGGGCGTGGAAGGTCGAGATCCACATGCCCTTGCAGTCGCACTCGAGGAGCACGCCCACGCGGTGCCGCATCTCTTCAGCGGCCTTGTTGGTGAAGGTGACCGCCAGCACCTCGTCGAGCGAGGCGTGGCGTTCCTGGATGAGATGGGCGACGCGGTGCGCGATGACGCGCGTCTTGCCGGAACCGGCGCCGGCGAGGATGAGCAGCGCGCCGTCGACGTGTTCGACGGCCGCGCGCTGCTCGGAATTCAGTGACGACAGAAGGTCCATTTAGGCAGGGGCTGGGGGCCGGGGCCTCGGGACTGGCGCGTGCCGGCGCCGCGATGCAAAAGACATGTCTTTCACTCGCGGGACGTTGGCACGCCCCAGCCCCTGGTCCCTGGCCCCCAGAACCTGTCTATTCTACCGTGACGCTCTTCGCGAGGTTGCGCGGCTGATCGACGTCGCAGCCGCGGCGCACGGCGATGTGATACGAGAGCAGCTGCAGCGGCACCGTGATCACGATGGGCGCGAGGAACGGCGACATGGCAGGAATTGCCACGATCGAGTCGCTCGTGCGATCGAGCATTCGCCAGAGGGTGTCGTCGCCGGCGGTCGTGATGGCAATCACGGCGCCACCGCGGGCCTTGGCCTCCTGGATGTTCCCCTGCATCTTCTCGAAGACATGGTCATGTGGCGCAATCGCCACGACCGGCATCCGCTCGTCGATGAGGGCGATCGGCCCGTGTTTCATCTCGCCGGCTGGATAGCCCTCGGCGTGGATGTAGGAGATTTCCTTGAGCTTCAGCGCGCCCTCGAGCGCGATCGGGTAGTTGATGCCGCGCCCGAGGTAGAGGAAGTCGGTGCGGTTGTAGAAGCGCGAGGCGATGTCTTCGATCTGTGGCGCGCACTTCAGTACCTGCTCGATCTGCTGCGGCAACTGCAGCAGGTCGGCGATGTGGGTCTTGCGCTGGTCGACCGTGAGCGTCTTGCGCGCCTGGCCCATGTGCAGCGCGAGCAGATAGAGCGCCACGAGCTGCGACGTGAAGGCCTTGGTCGACGCCACACCGATTTCCGGCCCGGCGTGCGTGTAGATGGTGCCGTCGCTCTCGCGCGTGGCCATGCTGCCCACGACGTTGCAGATGGCGAGGCTCTTCGCGCCCTGCTGCTTGGCTTCGCGCAGCGCCGCCAGCGTGTCGGCGGTTTCGCCCGACTGTGTGATGGCCACGGCGAGTGTCGTCGGCCCGGCGAGCGGCTTGCGGTACCGGTACTCGGAGCCGTAGTCCACTTCCACGGGCACCCGCGCCAGCTCCTCGATGAGGAACTTGCCGACGAGCGCCGCATGCCACGACGTGCCGCAGGCGATGAGCGTGACGCGGTCGATGCTCGTGAGGTCCGCGTCCGAAAGACCCGTATCGTCCGGGAAGATGGTGCCCGTCTCGAGCGAGACGCGGCCGAGGATGGTGTCGCGCACGGCCGCCGGCTGCTCGAAGATCTCCTTGAGCATGAAGTGCTTGTAGCCGGCCTTCTCGGCGGCGATGGGATCCCAGGTGACGCGGGTGGGCGTCTTGGCGATGACCGTGCCGGTGAAATCCGAGAACACGGCGCCGGCCTGCGTGACCACGGCCATTTCCTGGTCGCCGAGGAACACGACGTTGCGCGTGTACTGCAGGATGGCCGGAATGTCGGAGGCGACGAAGTACTCGCCCTCGCCAAGACCCACGACCACCGGCGGGCCATTGCGGACTGCGACGAGCTTCTGCGGGTCGTCGGCCGAGAGCAGCACGAGCGCGAACAGGCCCCGCAGGCGTGTCATGGCGCGGCGCACCGCGCCGTCGAGGCCGTCGTCCTTCCATTCGCGCTCGACGAGATGCGCCACCACTTCCGTGTCGGTCTCGCTCACGAACGTGTGGCCCTGCGACTGCAGCTCGCGCTTCAGCTCGAGGTAGTTCTCGATGATCCCGTTGTGCACCACGACGATACGCCCGCGGCTGTCGCGGTGCGGATGCGCGTTCTCTTCCGTGGGGCGGCCGTGCGTCGCCCAACGGGTATGGCCGAGGCCGTACTCGCCCGAGAGGGGATCGGCAGCGAGGGCCGTTTCGAGGTTGCCGAGTTTGCCGGCGCTCCGCCGGATCGACAGCTCGCCGTTGTTGACGACGGCGATGCCGGCCGAGTCATAACCGCGGTATTCGAGCTTCCGCAGCCCCTCGATGATGAGCGGCACGACCTGCCGCTGCCCGATGTAACCGATGATTCCGCACATGGTGGATGTCCTGCCCGTCCGCGCTCTTGCCCGGGTCTAGCGGCCGGCGGGGTCGCCCTTCGACACCCGCGCCGCGACCCATCCGGTCTTGTTCGTCTGCTTGCCGCGGGCGATACCCAGCGCGCCGTCCGGGACGTCGAGGGTGATTGCCGATCCGGCCGCCACGTAGGCGCCCTCGCCCACCCGTACGGGAGCGACCAGGGTGGAATCGCTGCCGACGAACGCGCCGTCGCCGATCACCGTGCGGTGCTTCTTCCGGCCGTCGTAGTTGCAGGTGATGGTGCCGGCCCCCACGTTTACGCCGGCCCCCACGGTAGAGTCGCCAAGATAGGCCAAATGGCCTACTTTGGTGCCCTTCCCAAGCTGTGACTTCTTGATCTCGACGAAGTTCCCGATGTGCACCTGCTCGCCAATTTCTGATTCTGGACGAATTCTGGCAAATGGCCCAAGCTGGGCGCCGTCCGCAACGGTCGACGCCTGCACCACCGAGTGATTGAAGACGGTCACGCAGTTCCCGAGCATCGCGCCCGAGATCCTGGTGCCGGCGTGGAGCTCGCAGCCCTCGCCAATCGTGGTCGCGCCGTCGAGGATCACGAAGGGGTGGAGGATGGTGTCCTGGCCGATGCGTACGTCCGGCCCGATGTAGGCCGTCGCCGGGTCGACCAGGGTGACACCGGCCGCCATGTGGGCGGCATTGATGCGGCCCTGGAGCACGCGGCCCACCTCGGCCAGTTCCGCCCGGGTGTTGATGCCGCGGATTTCGTCCGCGTCGTCGAGCTGCACCGCGTCGACCACCCGGCCGTCGCGGCGGTAGATGTCCACGAGGTCTGGCAGGTAGTACTCGCCCTGCGCGTTGGCCGACCCCAGCCGCCCGAGTGCGGCAAAGAGCGGCGCGAGCTCGAAGACATAGACGCCGCTGTTGATCTCCCGCACCTCGCGCTCGGCAGGGGTGGCGTCGCGGTGCTCGACGATGCGTACGAGCGCGCCATGCTCGCGGATCATGCGGCCGTAGCCGGTGGGGTCTGGCACCTCGGCGGTGGCCACGACCACCGCGGCCTGTCGCGCGGCCTGGGCATCGAGCACCCGGCGCACACTGGCGGCGGTGAGGAGCGGCACGTCGCCCGAGAGCAGCAGCACGCGACCCGTGGCGCCCTCGAGCGCCGGACCGGCCTGCAGCAGGGCGTGGCCCGTGCCGAGCTGCGGTTCCTGAATGACACAGCGGACGTCCGGGCCTTCGACCGCGGCGCGCACCACATCGGCGCCGTGGCCGAGAACGACCGTGATCGACGCCGGGTCGAGCGATCGGGCCAGGCGCAGCACCCATTCGATGAGGGGCAGGCCCGCCGCCTTGTGGAGCACCTTCGGCAGGGCCGACTTCATGCGGGTGCCCTTACCGGCCGCGAGCACCACGATGTGGAGATCGTTCTGCATCTCTCTGGGATCTCGGTTGAAGGACGCCGGCTCGTCAGCCCTTCGACTTCCGGACGATTTCGTAGACTTCGTTGGCCGAGAGCCCGGTTTCCGCGGCGACCTGGCGAGCCGCATCCCGGCCCCTCTTGTCTGTTATTCGACCAAACATTTCCAGCACGGCGTCGTCCGATGGCCGCTCAGCCGGGCCACTGATGGGTTTCTTCCTCGGTAGTACCAGCGTGAATTCACCCGCCACGACCGTGAGCTGCGTCAACACCTCTGGGATCGTGCCCCGGTAGACCGACTCATGGAGTTTTGTCGTCTCCCGAAACACCGATATTTGGTCGTATGACATATTATTCAGCTGCTCCAACGTCGCCTTCACGCGGTGGGGCGCTTCGAAGAACACCACCGGCGCGTCTTCCACAGCCCGGCCCAACGTCCCGAACCAACTTTCTCTGTCTTTTCCCCTAATAGGAGGAAATCCCAGGAAGGTGAAGCCGATGTCCGGCAACCCCGCCGCCGAGAGCGCGGCCATGACCGCACTGGGCCCCGGCACTGGCTCGACGCGAATACCCGCTGCGACGGCCACACGCACGAGCTCCGCCCCGGGGTCGGAGACGGCCGGGGTGCCCGCATCCGAGACGAGCGCCACCGACTCGCCACGCCGGAGCCGATCGACCAGGCCCTCGGCCTTCAGGCCTTCATTGTGGGAGTGCAGGCTGACGAGGCGGGTCGTAATGCCGAAATGGCGGAGGAGCTGGCCCGAGCGCCGGGTGTCTTCGGCCGCCACCACCGCCACCTCGCGCAGCACCCGGAGGGCACGGAAGGTGATGTCCTCGAGATTGCCGATAGGCGTTGCGACGACGTAAAGCGTACCAGCCATCACGGCCGCTTTTTATTGTACCATCTGGAGATGCCCGCTCCCCGAGCGTGCCAGCAGACACCCCGAGTAACGTGGCAGAGCCCTTCCAGCATTTTGTCGACGACTACCTGGCCTACCTCTACGAAGCGCACCCGACGAGCGCGACGTTGGATGGCATCCACGTACATGACGACCTGCTCGACGACCTGAGCCGGACGGCGATCGACACCCATTCCGGCGCCCTCGCCGGCTTTGCCCGCCGCCTCGACGCGATTCCCGCCGCGCCGCTCAGCCCGGTGGACCAGATCGAGCACAAGATCGTCCGGGCGAACATCGAGTCCCGCCAGTTCGACACCGACCGCGTCCGCTCCTGGGAGCGCGACCCGCACTTCTACGGGCAGACGCTGGCCGCCAGCCTCGCCTCGCAGGCCATCTTCACCTTCGCCCCGGAAACCGACCGGGCGCGCCGCCTCCTGTCGAAGCTGCGCCAGGTGCCGCGCCTCGTGCAGGCCGCCCGCGACAACATCAAGGACTCGCCGGCCATCTTCGTGAAGACCGGCATCGACACCTTCCGGGGTGTCGTCACCTTCATCGACACCGACCTGCCGCGGGCCTTCGCCAGCCTCGACGACATGCACCTGCTGGCCGACCTGGCGGATGCGTCCACCGAGGCCACGACCGCGCTCGGTGCCTACGCCCAGTACCTCGAGACCGAGGTGCGCCCCAAGGCGAAGGCCTCGTTCCGGCTGGGTCAGGAGCGCTTCGAACGCAAGCTGCTCGTGGACGAAGGCCTGCCGCATTCCTGCGAACGCCTGCTCACCATCGCCGAACGCGAACTGGGGCGGGTGCAGGAAGAGTTCCGCACGGTCGCCGGCAAGCTCGGCTACAAGGAACCGCTCGACGCCTGGCAGAAGGCCAAGGACGCCCACCCGGCGCCCGGCACCCTCATCGCCACCGTCCGTGAGCAGGTCAACGAACTGCGCACCTTCCTCGAACGCAGTGGCGTCGTCGCCGTGCCGAACGGCGACCAGGTGCACGTGGCGGCCTCGCCCGAGTTCCTGCGCTGGTCCACGGCCAGCATGTGGATGCCGGGCCCGTTCGAAACACGCCAGACGCGCTCGACCTACTACCTGACCGACGCGCCACGCTCGTGGCCCGAGGCGAAGCAGCTCGAGCACCTGCGCGACCTGAATCTGCCCACGCTGTGGAGCATCTCGATGCACGAGGTGTTCCCCGGCCACTTCCTGCACTTCCAGCACCTGCGCACCATCGAATCGAAGGTGCGCCGCTCGACGCTGCTCGCCCCCACCTCCTACATCGAAGGCTGGGCGCACTACGCCGAGCAGATGATGCTCGAAGCCGGCTTCGGGAAGGGCGACGGCAACGTGCACCTCGGCCAGCTCGCCGAGTCGCTCGTGCGCCTGGCCCGCCTCGTCGTGGGCATCAAGCTGCACGCCGACGACTGGTCGGTGGAGCAGGGCGTACGCTTCTTCCAGAACGAAGCGTACCTCGAGGAATCACATGCACGGCGCGAGGCCGAGCGCGGGACGTTCGATCCGAGTTACGTCGTCTACGCCGCCGGCAAGCTCATGCTGCTGAAGCTCAGACAGGACTGGCAGGAACAGCAGGGCGGCAAGCCCTCGCTGCGCGCCTTCCACGACGCCTTCCTGAGCCAGGGCTCCGCCCCGTTCTGGGCGTTACGCGCGCTGATGCTCGGCGGTCACGCCGACGACGTCCTGGAGTAATTCACCATGCCGCTCTACGAATACGAGTGCGAGTCCTGCGCGCACAGATTCGAGGTCATCCAGAAGTTCTCCGACGCCCCCATCTCGGTCTGCCCGAAGTGCGGGGGGCCCGTGCAGAAGCTGCTGTCGTCGCCCGCGATTCAATTCAAGGGCAGCGGTTTCTACCTGACCGACTACGGCCGTGGCACCGGCAGCAAGTCCGAGAGCGCCAACACCAAGGCCGGCAAGGCCGAAAGTGGCGCCACGTCGGGCGGGGACAGCGCCGCGAAGAGCGACAGCGGCAGCAGCTCGGACACGAAGGCCTCGACGAGCGACACGTCGAGCGCGAAGCCCGCCGCCAGCAAGAGCGAGTAGGCGCCGCGCGGCCCGGCGGCCGCGCCCTACCGCTTCTCGAAGCCCAGCGTCTTCAGGTACTGCGTGAAGGCCTCGGACACGTCCGGGCGCTTCAGGCCGAAGTACGCCGTGGCCTTGAGGAAGCCGAGCTTGTTGCCGGCATCGTGCCGCACGCCGTCCACTTCGAGGGCGTAGAAGGGCCGCGTCTTCAGCAGCTCGCGCATCCCGTTCGTGAGCTGGATCTCGCCCGACTTGTCGGACTTCGTGGCTTCGAGCGCGGGGAAGATGTCGGGCGTGAGCAGGTAGCGGCCGATGATGGCGAGGTTCGACGGCGCCTGGTCGCGCGGCGGCTTCTCGACCATGTCGAGGATGCGGTGCACGCCCTTGCCGAACTGCGGCGCCGGCTCCACGGCGAGAATGCCGTAATTCGACACATCCGCCTCGGGTACGCGCTCGACGGCGATGACCGGGCTCTGCACCTTGTCGAATACGTCGATCATCTGCTTGAGCGCCGGCGGGGTGGCGTCGAAGATGTCGTCGCCGAGCACCACGGCGAACGGCTCGTCGCCCACGAGGCCGCGCGCCATCAGCACGGCGTGGCCGAGGCCGAGCGGCTGGCCCTGACGCACCGACGACACGGTGATGAGGCTCGAGACCTTGCGCACCTCCTCGAGCAGGACGTGCTTCCCCTTCGAGAGCAGGTGTGCCTCGAGTTCGCTCGAGACGTCGAAGTGGTCTTCGATGACGCTCTTGCCCCGGCTCGAGATGATGATGATGTCCGTGAGGCCCGACTCCACCGCCTCTTCGACGCCGTACTGGATGATGGGCTTATCGACCAGCGTCAGCATCTCCTTCGGCTGGACCTTGGTGGCGGGCAGGAACCGCGTGCCGAGACCGGCAGCGGGGAACACGGCCTTACGGATGGTCGAGGACATTCGTAATAGGATACACAGCAGAGTCTTCTCCTCATGCTGGATCCCGCCTTCGTCCGCGACAATCCTGAGACAGTGCGTGCAGGCTATGCCAACCGTGGCCTGGATGCGAATGCCGAGCTCGAGGCGCTCGCCGGGCTCGATACCGAACGCCGCCGGCTCATCCCAGAAATCGAAGGGCTGAAGCGCGAGCAGAACGCCGCCGCCAGCGAAGTCGCGCAGGCCAAGAAGCAGGGCCTCGATGCCTCGCATCTCTTCGAGGCGAACAAGGCGCGCGGGCAGAAGGTCAAGCAGCTCGAAACCGAGCTCGAGGCCATCGAGGCGAAACGTGTCGCCATCGTCACCACCCTGCCCAACCTGCCGCACGCGTCGGTGCCGGTCGGGAAGAGCGCCGCCGACAACGTGGTCGTGCGCACGTGGGGCACGCCGCGCGAGTTCGACTTCGAACCGCAGGCGCACTGGGATCTGGGCCCCGCCCTCGGCATCATCGACTTCGAACGCGCCACCAAGATCGCCCGCGCCCGCTTCGCCGTGCTGATGGGCGCCGGCGCGCAGCTCGAGCGCGCGCTCATCAACTTCATGCTCTCGCTGCACTCGGGCGAACACGGCTACACCGAGATCGAGCCGCCGTTCCTCGTGAACAGCGCCAGCATGTACGGCACCGGCCAGCTGCCGAAGTTCGAGCAGGATCTCTTCAAGATCGGGGGCGAGTGGGACCTGTATCTCATCCCCACCGCCGAAGTGCCGGTGACGAACCTCTATCGCGGCGAGATCCTCGACGGCCGCACGCTGCCGCTGCGCTACACGTCCTACACGCCGTGCTTCCGCAGCGAAGCCGGCTCCTACGGCGCCGACGTGCGCGGGCTCATCCGCCAGCACCAGTTCGACAAGGTCGAACTCGTGAAGTTCACGACCGCCGAGCAGTCGTACGACGAACTCGAAGCCCTCACCGCGAACGCGGAAGAAGTGCTGAAGCGGCTGGAACTGCCGTATCGCACGATGGCGCTCTGCACGGGCGACATGGGTTTCTCGTCGGCCAAGACCTACGACATCGAAGTGTGGCTGCCGAGCCAGAAGACCTACCGCGAGATCTCGTCGTGCTCGAACTGCGAGTCGTTCCAGGCGCGCCGGGCCAACATCAAATACCGGCCGAACGGCACCGGCAAGGCGGAGTACGTGCACACGCTCAACGGCTCCGGGCTCGCCGTGGGCCGCACGCTCATCGCCGTGCTCGAGAACTACCAGCAGAAGGACGGCTCGGTCGTGATTCCGACGGTGCTGCGCCCCTTCATGGGCGGGCGCGAGGTGATTGCGAAGGCGTGACGACTGTCGCCGAACCCGTCGTCAGAACGACCCGAACGTCGTGCCCACCACGAGCACCACGGCCAGCGCCAGCAGCGGACCCACGACCGACACCATGAACATGTCGAAGTAGGCCTCGCGATGCGTGAGCCGGCAGATGCCGAGCATGGTGATGACGGCGCCGTTGTGCGGCAGTGAATCGAGCCCGCCGCAGGCAATTGCCGCCACGCGGTGCAGCAGTTCCGGGCTGATGCCGGCCGTGGCCGCGGCGGCGGCGTAGGTCTTCCCCAGCATGCCGAGCGCCAGGCCCAGGCCACCGGCCGCGGATCCGGTGATGCCGGCCATGATGTTCACGGCAATGGCTTCGTTCACGAGGATGTTCGAGCTCACGCCGGCAAGCGCCGCCTGCACCACGGCGAATCCGGCGAGCGAGGCGATCACGGCGCCGTAGGCGATTTCAGACGCGGTGTTGAAGATCGGCAGCATCGAGCTGAACGTGCCCTGGTTGAGCGAGCCCTTCAGATCCTGCCAGCGCCGCCAGTGCAGCAGCATCGCCGTGAGGGTCGCGAGCGCCAGCGCGGAGACGAGCGCCCACAGGCCGCGCACGTCGTTCACGCCCACGCCGCCGAACTTCGGCTCCTTGAGATACGCGAGGTCCATCGCCGGAATCACCCACCACGTCATGGCGATGTTCATCACGAGCACGACGAGGAGTGGCAGCACTGCGATCATGAGCGGCGGCTCGTCGAGCGCGGGCGCGGCATCCTGCGCGTCGAGCGGATGGTGGCCGTAGCCTTCGCCGCGGTCGGCCGCCTGCCGCGCGCGCGACTGCAGCCACCAGGCGCCGAAGACGAGCATCACGAGGCCGCCGATGCTGCCCACACCGGGTGCCGCGAACGTGTCGGTGCCGAAGAACGCGATCGGCATCGCGTTCTGGATCGACGGCGTGCCCGGAATGCCGCTCAGCGTGAAGGTGGCGCCGCCGAGCAGCACCGCCGCGGGGATGAACCGCTTCGGCGTGTGCGAGTTGCGGAAGATCGCAACCGCCACCGGATACACCGCGAAGATCACGACGAGCACCGAGACGCCGCCGTAGGTGAGCACCGCGCAGGCGAGCACGATCGCGAGCACCGACCGCTTGGGGCCCAGGCGCGCCACGATCCACGACGCAATCGCCGACGCGGAGCCTGAGTCCGCCATCAGCCGCCCGAGGATCGCCCCGAGCATGAAGAGCGCGAAGTAGCCGGTGACGAAGCCGCCGAGGCTCTTCATGTAAACCTGGCTGAGCACGGCGAGCAGCCGCGTTTCGCCGCCGATGAGCGCGGCGAGCAGCGCCAGCACCGGCGCCACGAGCAACACGTTGAACCCCCGGTACGCCAGGTACATCAGGAGGCCGAGGGAAAGAAGGATGCCGAAGACGCCAATCATGCGCGGCCATCATTGAAGGAACGGCGGCGCTGGCGCAAGCCATACCGATGTGACATGTTCTTGGACCGGAACGGATGATGGCGCAGACCGACGGCACCCGCGAATCGGCAATCACCCACTGGATCACGGCGGCGGCGGCGCTGGCCGTCATCGTCGCGATTCGGTTCTTCCTGCCGATCCCGTGGATCTTCGACATGAACGATCCGGAGTTCATGCCGCTCATCCTGCTCGTGCCGCTGGCCGCGGTGTTCGGCCTCTACCACGCAGTGCTCGGACTGCGGTGGACGTTACGCGCGCGTCGGTTCGGCGTCGCCTCGCTCGAGATCACCGGCGAGGTCGGAGCGCTCGGACGTCCGCTGCACGGGCGGGTGCGCACGGCCCGGCCACTGCAGCCCGAAGGGGACTATGAGCTGCGCCTGCGCTGCATCGAGACCCATCAGATGCGCAGCGTGGGCGAGTCGGCACGCACGCACAGTCGCGACTACGTCGTGTGGGAACAGGCCGTGACGGTGCCGGCGGCGGGCATCGACTCGTCGAAGGGCATCCCGTTCTCGTTCACTCTGCCGAAGCAGGTGCGGGCGCCACAGCCCGAACGTGACCCGAACGCGATCCAGTTCGACTATGCGGTGGCCGTGCCGTTCGCGAAGAAGATCTGGACGAACCGGCCCGCCAGCGGCACCTCGTGGCTGCTCGTCGTGACGGCACCGATGCCGGGCACGGACTTCAAGGCTGCGTTCACCGTGCCCGTGCAGCAGCCCTGAAGTCGAGTACGCCTACCGCACGACAACCGCGATGTCGTCGGAGGCGATGCTGGCGCCGGCTGCGTTCAGCGCATGCACGCGCACGTAGTAGGTGCCGGGTGGCACGTTGCCGAACGACACCTGCGTCGCCGCACCGAGCGTGACTTGCGCCAGGTTGGAGAGCCCTGGCCCGGAACCGGCCACCAGACGGTGGCCTGTCACCACCCCCTGCCAGAACGGCCACCTCCACGTGAACGTGACCGTGCCGCCCGAGACTGTTGCCTGCAGGTCCTCGGGGGCGTATGGCGGCGCCGGCACGTTGCCGACGTGCAGCCGCACTTCCGGCGACGGCGGACTCATGCCGGCGGCATTCGCCGCACGCACCCGCAGGAAGTAGACGCCAGGCGGCACTGGCAGGTAGGTGAATGCCGGCGCAGCCACTGGCAGCGTCAGGCTCGTCACTCCGGTGGCCGGGCCAGCCTCCACGAGGTAGCTCGTCGCCACGCCGCCTACGTAGGGCGGTGTCCAGGTCAGGGTCAACCGCGACCCGCTCATCCACCCCTCGATGAACGGCGGAGCGGCTGGCGGTGCACTGCCCTGTGTGGTCACGACCACCTCGATCTCGTTCGAGGCAGCACTCATGCCGTAGGCGTTCACCGCACGCACACGCACGTAATAGCGGCCCGGCCCGACAGGCGAGGCCACGAGCGACTGATTGGCGGTCTGCAGAACGACCGCCGTCGTGCCTGGCGCGAGCCCCGCCTCGAGGAGGAAGTGTGTGACGTCAGGCCCTGGCCGGTTCCACGAGAGTGTGACGGCGAAGCCCGCGACGGCCGCCCGCAACCCGTCAGGCGCCGGCGGTGGCACGTCGCGCCGAAGCGAGAAGCTGATGCCGGTCGTGACCGCGCCCGGCGCCACCGCGATCGGTGTGCCCAGCGTGCGCAGCTCGGCCTCGGTGCAGCGGGCCTCCGCGCACGGGATGTCGTCGAAGATCTCGCCGTTACGAGGGAAGTCGCTCACGTAGACGAAGTAGGTGCCGCCCGGGAGTCCGGGCAGGACGTATTCGCCCGAGGCGTTGGTGGTGGCCCAGACGACCTGGAAGGCCGCCCCCGAGGCCCTGACGACGCCCCGGACGTCGATGCCTGCGAGTGGCGTCAGGGTCGAGGCATCTCTGACCACACCGGAGATCCCACCGCCGGGAGACAACGCCACATCGCGGCCGGATACCGTGGCGCCGGTCGCGACGACGATCGGCGTGCTCGCAGCGACAGCCACCGGTTGAGAGGCGCACACCGCCTGCAGACACGGGATGTTGCCGTAGAGCGCGGGCACGTGGCTCGAGTCCTCAGTGATTGCCCAGAGGTAGTAGGTGCCTGCGGGAAGTCCGCCAGCGTCGAACCGCCCGGCGCCGTCGGTGCAGTCATACGCGGCCGCGGTGACGTACCCACTCGAAATCCGCAGAACGTAGACGCAGGCGTTCGTGAGCGGCATCAGCGTCGTGGCATCGGTGAGGGTTCCGGTGACGTGGGCCCCGGGATCGAGCGCGAAGTCCACTCCGCTGGCGGTGGCGCCGGGCAGCACGTCCACCGGAGTGCCCACCCCGGCGAACACATCCAGGAAGCAGCTGCCGCCAGGGCACGGGATGTTGCTGTACACCTCGTCGGCGTAGCCCAGACCGTTTCGCGTCAGCACCTTGTAGCGGCCCGCCGGCAACCCTTCGAAGCGGTAGGCGCCGCTGGCGTCGGTCTGGGTCTCGCGCATGATCTCGGCCGGCGGATCCGAGGTGTCGAGCGCGTAGAGCGTCATCACGACCCCGGCGAGCGGCGCCAGCGTGCCGGCGGCGGTCACCACGCCAGACACCACACCTCCGCGATCCAGAACGAAGTTGGCGTTGAAGGTGGCGCCCGGGGCGACCACCAGCGGAACGCCGGGCCGGCTACCCCGGCACTCCACCTTGCACAACACGTCGCCGAAGGCTTCGTTCGTGTAGCCGAGCGTGTTCCGCGTGTAGAGGTAGTACGTTCCGGCGGTCAGGCCCGTGAACGAGAAGATGCCGGTGCCGTCGGTCGTGACCGTGCGGTCGGGACCGAATTCACCGGTGAGCACCACGGTGATGCCGGCCAGAGGATTGCCACGGGCACCAAGCGACACCTCGCCCGCGATCGTGGCGCTCTGGGCCGCGGCGGAGGCGAGAGTGACCACGGAGAAGAGTGCAGCAAAGAGCGCGCACGTGACGTGTCCGCGCAGCGAGTGGAAAGCCATGTCAGCCCCCTCGCAGACCCGGACTCTGTTGGCCAGGAGCCGCTGGTCGTGCCCGGACCCGCACTCGTGAGGAGCAGCCAGAGTCGTGCCATTCAGGCCGAGGGTGCTGGCGAGGCGAACAGCCCCGGTGCCAGGTGAGGCGAATGCCGCTCAGGGGATTCCACGGAGACGCCGGAACGAATCCCCGTGTCCCACGCTTGCGCCTTCACGCCGCGCCGCGCTGACTCAGCGGATCGCGCGCACCCGCGTCGCGTGTGCCGCAAGTGCGTGTGCTAGATTGAGTTATCACCGCGCGGAGGGATGGCCGAGTGGTTGATGGCGGCGGTCTTGAAAACCGTTGCGGCGCCCCTCGCGATCCCTCGATCTCCTCACAAACCTGAGTTTTTTCGCGGATCGTGCCCGCGAGCGACTTGGCTGGAGTGGGCTGAAATCGCCCTGTCTTTGCCCGCCGCAGGGACAATGTCGGGGACAGTGCGACGTCCCTGTTTCGCGCGGCGTCTCCCGCTGCGACAAAGGCTGGCCGAAGCGCCCGGCCAGTCGCGGCATGAGGCGTCGTTGTCGGCGCAGCGGACCGCTAGATTCCCTTGAGCACCTGCTCGACGTCCCGCGCGCCGTGCACCACTGCGACGATGGTCAGCGGGTCGCTGGCCGGGTCGTAGACCACCAGGTAGGACAACACGCGCCAGAACTTCACAGGGCGTTGTGTGAGGTCCTCGCGGAGGTGACCGATCTCGCGATTGGCGGCGAGCATCTCGAACGCCTCCTCGAGCGCATCGTAGACCGTGAGCGCCGCGTCGACGCTCTCTTGGGCGATGAATGTCCCGATCGCGTCGAGCTGGTTGCGCGCTTCCTGCGAGAGCCGGTAGTGCCGGCTCACGCGCGCTTCTTGCCCCCGTGCTTCAGGCGCTGCCGGGCCTCGGCCATTGCCTGCGGGCCGTCGTGCAGATCACCGGCGAGTGCTTGCACCCAGCCCCGCTCGATCGACGCACTGACGCGGGCGCGCATCTCGTCGTGCTCCTTCAGCAGGCGCAGCCCTTCGCGCACGACCTCGCTGGCGTTGTTGTAGAGGCCGCTCTCGACCTTTCGATCGACGAAATGTTCGAGCTCTGGCGTGAGTGACACGTTCATAGGAGACCCTCGGGCGCGGCGTGGCGCCACCTTCCCCAAGAATAACAGACTCTGGCAGAGTCCGTTATCGAGCCCAGGCGCGGTCTCCTGAGGGCCGGCACACAGCGAGGTTCCGTATCGCGGACGCAGACGCGCAATCTTCTTGACCGGCCACCCGAGGGGGGTACACTGCCGTCGCCTCCCCACGCCACACTGGCGGCCGATCTCACCCGATCCCCCCACGGTCGGAGTTCCTGATGCTCGCTCGATCTTCTGCGCGGTTCCTGGCCGCGTGCGTTCTGGCCTGGTCGACGCCTGCCCTGGCCCAGGTGTCGACGTATCACTTCCACACCGACGCCTCGACCGCACTGGTGTTCGAGAAGGTCGGCTACTTCAAGGCCATGCTGCACGAAGTTGGCCATGCCCTCGGGTTGACGCACCCATGGTCTCCTCTTAAGGATCAACCAGAGTCTTTTCCGATCAAGCGCGGCGGCACTGTGATGAACGGCTTCGCATTCGCTAAGCCCACTGGAACCCAGCCGCCCGCCTACTATCGAGATGACCCGTTCGGCAATGTTGCACTGAAGCCGACCATCTGCGATATCTATGGCGTTGTCGATGCGGCGTTCCGCCAGTAGCGCCACGGCGGTCGCCGTGGCGGTCGCCTTCGGTGTTGCGTGTGCCTCGAGGGGCGCTGCCCCATGGTCACCCCCAGCGCTTGCGCGCCTTCCTGACCTCCCTCCCGGCCGCGTCCGTGTCGTTGAGGCGGAGTTTCGCAAAACGTTGCGTGAACAGCTTCTGCCTGGCGACGAGGTGGTGCACTTCCTCGCGACGGGGCAACCGGAGTCCGTGGGCCCGAAGCTCGAGGAGCTCGCGCAGGCGGTGGCGATCTCGGACGAAGTCCTGCTCGTAGAGGTCACCGAGACGAGCACAGAGCTCATCTACAAGGAGACCTGGGCGCACACCGTTGTCCGGTCGCGCGTCACGTCGGTGTTCAAAGCGCCTCCAGGGTCCGTTCGCATCGGCGACGAACGCCTGTTCGAGATCGGCGGCGGGCAAGTCGTGATCGATGGCGTGATCGTGCAGGTGCTCAGCCCGATGCCGTATGCCAAGGGGCGTCGCTACTTGGTGACCTTTGGGCGTAAGGATTCCTTTGACGGTCTCTACCGGCCCTATGGGGCGATGCCGCTGCTCCAACAGGGGAACTCGTTCCTGGCATATCCTGGGTTCTCCGAGCATCTGAGTGGTGTCACGATTGATGACGTCCGCCGCGCTGTGAATGCGACACGCTAGGCGCTCAGTACCTGGCTTCGGAGGATGACGCGAACAGGTAGCCCAAAGTTTTCGAGGCGATCCTGCTCGGTGTGGCGGCGGCGCCCGACGGCGACAAAGGACGATGCTGGCGGCAAGATGTTCGCGGCGTGTTCACTCGGCGGCTGGTGCGATTCGCGGCCGCCACTGACGATGTCGTCAGCACCCCGACCGATGAGGCTGCCGGTCTAACAACCGCGCTCGGCGACCCAAGGCCGTGCGATAGAGGCGAGAATCAACCGCGCGGGCCGAACCATTCGTGCAGCGGTCCTTCAGTCCGCTACCTTTCCGTTTCACGCAATCTGGACGCCCAGGACGAGATGTGACTGACCGAGTGCATCGCTGATGCCTCCATCGAGAAGTCTTCTCGCATCAACGAGTTGCTGTGGAGCGCGAACATCCGCCAAGCGAATGGAGTAACCCCAACGGGCGATCGCGCTCCGCCTTTGGCGGCTTGCCCGGCGCTGAGATCCTGGTGGTGACGGGGACAATCTCAGGAACAGTCGCCCGGAGAAAGCAGGACCTCCTTGTGAATCCCTTGACCAACAGGCCGAGAGTCGGAGGTTTCATAGGCACTACGTTCGCGCCCAACAATCGGGTCTTGAAAGGCGTGATGTTCTTCACGAGCAATGAGAGCGTCCTGTTGCTCGAAGATGGCTACTACAAGACAACACTTCACGAAGGCGGTCATGCAGTGGGGCTGGACCACCCGAACCTTACCCCACTCTATCCACAGGGTATCCCTGGTTGGTCGGCGCGGCCGGTAGGCACCGTCATGAACCCGATGGGCACCCTTGAAAACCCGGCAACTCCAGTACAGGGTCTCGATGACTTTCTTAACTTTGTTCCGCGAACTCCAACGAAGTGTGACATCGAGGCGGTGCGCCGTGCTGCAGCGCAATAGCCGCTACGTGGCCCTCATCGCTGGCGTCGGCTGCTTCGCGATTTTCTGGATGTTTGGCGTTGAGGTGGGTGCACAAGCGACCTTGCGCACGCGCATGGTGTTTTTCGACACCTTTCCGATTGAAGACAAGCTGCGCCCCGACGACGAGGTCGTCATTGTGGAGATGCGGGCCGACGAGGCGGTCACCGACAAAGGTCTCTCGGGACTGGCCGCGCTTCGCTCAGCGGCGCGCCGTCGAACTGCCATGGTTGCGACTGTCGATGTTGCCGACGTAAGGGGCGAATCGGCGTTGGGCGGTGCCTGGGTTCACACGGTCTTCCGAGGCACGGTGGCTCAGGTTCACCGTATCGGCCCAGACGTGGATCGCCGTCACCGAATACGGAATGGAGAGCGCATCGAGTTTCACGTTAGCGGTGGCGAGATCAAGGTTAGAAACGTCATCGTCAGGGCGCAACCTGTCATCCCGTTTCCAGCGTCTCGTCAGTACGTCGTGTTTCTGTCTGGCAGACAAGGCGAACAAGGCCTGAACGTGACCGCTACACCGCTGCTCGTTGACGGCGAGAATCTCGTTGCCGTGGCGTCGGCGAACAGTTCGATGGCTGGCCTAACCTTGGGAGATCTGAGGCGTGC
>JALHON010000026.1 GCA_022842985.1 Acidobacteriota bacterium
GGCCGTGGGCGCGACGCCCGTGGCGATCGACCCGATCGGCACGTCGGTCGTGGCGGCGAGTGCCGTCGGCCCCGCGGCGGCGCCGTTCATACGCAGAATGAACGCCGTGATGTTCAGGTACTCCTCGGCGCCGAGCGTCGCGCCGCCGGGCGGCATCGACGTGCGGATGTAGTCGTAGAGCTCCTTCGTGCCGCGGCCGCGCCAGACGTTCATGAACGACGCGCCGGCGAGCGGCGAGGCTTCGTTGCGTCCGCCGAGGTCGGCCAGGTGACACGCGGCGCAGCGCGCCTGGTAACCATCGCGGCCGGCGGCCACCTGCGCGGCGGTGATGACCGGCGCGGCATTCTGGGCGGCGGTCGTGCCGGGCTGGCCGGTGGCGCCCGTCACCACGAGGCCGAGTGCGAGCGCCGCCGTGGCGAGCGCGCCGTGTCGATAGGTTGCGGCAGTCATCAGCGTCGTCCCTTCGGAGCCATCAGCCAGCCCCACAGATTGCCGTCGGGCGCCTTCTCGCTCTGCACCTGCACGTAGAGCAGGCCTTTCGCGTAGGCGGCCGCCTGCTCGCGCGTAAGCGTGAGCGTGCCCTTGAACGTGCCGGTCGTGCCGCCGCCCGACGCGAACTCGCCCACGAGCGGACCGCGCAGCCCCGGGCGCGGACTCTCGTAGACGCGCACGGACGTCGCCGGTGACATCAGCCCGCGGTAGGTGCCCTCCACGGTGAGCGTGGTACCGGCGAGCGTCGCCGTGGCGGCGCCGAGGCCGGCGATCGTCTCCTGCATCGCGAGGTCCGTGGGCAGGGGCGAGAGCCGGGCCCGCATCGGCCCGGGGGCGGCCTGTGCGGCGGCGAGCGCCAGGGTCAGGACGAGCGCGGAAAGCTGCATGGCCGGGCATTGTAGCTGCTCACGCACGCCCGGGGACTGTCCCCATTCTGGCCCGGGCCAGACTGGTGGCAGATTCTGCAAGTAATCTGGACGGGGCTTGATTGGGGACAGTCCCCATCACACCGACATCCGTCCATGCACGACACCCACTTCCGCGGCTGGGCCAAACCGGGCCCGGTGCCGCCGGGCGCGCTCGCGCCGCCCGACGTTCCGGCCGACGAGTCCCTCGACGCCATCAGCGGCCATTTCCGCCTGTTCCAGCTGCGCGACGGGCATCGATTCTCGACCGACGACGTGCTGACGGCCTGGTATGGCACCACGTGGGTGCCGCGGGCCGCGACGGTGCTCGACCTGGGCTCGGGCATCGGGTCCGTGGGCATGGTGGCCGCGTGGCGGCTGCCATCAGCGGCCTTCGTGACCGTCGAGGCGCAGGAGGAGAGCGTGCGGCTGGCGCGGAAGTCCGCCGCCTTCAACGGGCTCGAGGCGCGCTACGACATCCGCCACGGCGATTTCCGCGACGGCGGCGTGCTTGGCGATGACGAGCGGTTCGACCTCGTGCTCGGCAGTCCGCCGTACTTCCCGCGCGGCACCGGCATCGAGGGTGACCATCCGCAGAAGGTGCAATGCCGGTTCGAGGTGCGCGGCGACGTCGGCGACTACGCGCGGGTCGCGATGGCGCACCTGGCGCCCGGCGGCATCTTCGCCTGCGTGTTCCCGTCGGTGCAGCTCGAGCGCGTAGCGCGGGCGGCGGCCGACGCCGGCGCGGTCATCGTGCGGCGGCGTCCGGTGGTCTTCCGGGAAGGCGACGCGCCGCTCGTCGATCTCTTCGCGATGATGCGGGCTGCCGACCTGCCGGAGGCGATGCGCAACGCCTCCTGGGTGGAGCCACCCCTGGTGATTCGGCAGACGAACGGACACGTCCATCCGGAGTACGCGGCCGTCAAACTCGCGTTCGGCTTTCCGCCGTGATGGGCCGGGTCGGCGCGTCCCTCAGCGCGTCACGACGATCGTGACGTTGCTGTAGGTGAAGAGGGCGCCGTCGCTCGCGACCGCGCGCAGCACGTATTCGCCGGGCTCGCTGAACGTGGCCTGCGTCTGCCACTTGCCGTCCTTCGGCGCTTCCGGGATGAACCATGGCGGCGACCACGGCGAATTGCCGTAGGCCCGCGTGTCGGTCCACGTCTTCATCTGGTCCGGCGACAGCGCCACGGCGTCCGACTTGCCGCGATAGACCACCCACGACAGGCGGAGTCCCGGGCCGCTCGAGGGCACGACCGATCCAGGCGGACGGTAGAGCGCCGCCATCTGCTGCTCGGGCGTGAGCTTGCGGTCGGGACGTCGTTTCGGGATGTTGTCGGGGTCGGCCGCGACGGCCGTGAGCGGCACCGGTTCGCCCACCTTCACCGTGCGCCGGCGGGCTCCGAACACTTCCAGAGTGGGTGGCACGTTCGTGCGCAGCTCATCGCGCAGGCTGCCGAAGTCGCCGCCCACTTCCGTCGAGATGACCTGCGGATCGATCTGGTAGTCGGCCTTGAGCGAGGCGTAGGCCTTCTCGGTCTTGCCGTTGGCCGTCAAGGTCCAGACGAGCTCCTTCGTGCCGACGTCCTTGGTGACCCGCACGGTGAACAGGAACGGATTGCGTCGCGGGTAGAAATGGGTCGGCTGGCCCTGATCGGGCCCACCGGGCTCGATCGCATTGGCCGGCCCGACCGGGATGTCGAACTCCTGCTCCCAGTTGGAGTTCATGTAGCCGAAGTACATCGTGAAGGTGCCGTCCGGGTTCGGCATCCAGCCTTCGTACGACGGCGTGAGCGCCTGGCCACTCGAGTAGGTGAACCGCGTCTGGGCGTCGAGCGAGACCAGCCACGCCGCACAGGCGAGCGCGGCAACGAACGGCGTCACGGTGCGGGGCGACCGCCGACTCACTGCTGCTGTCTCCCTGCGGCAGGTGCCGCCGACGTGGGCAGCGGCGGCGCCCAGCAGAGCGGGCAGCCGATGTCGTATTCGTTGCGCTTCATCTTGGCGCGCCGCTTGGCCATCTCGGCCTGGAACTGCTCTTCGGTGAGCGACACCGAGTAGCCCAGGTCGATGAACATGTTGGCGACGGACCGCCGTCCACCGCCGGCCCAGTTGCGGGCATCGACCACGTTGGTGTTCGCCGCGGTCGTGTCGAGGAAGCCGATGAGGTGCACGATCGTGCCCTTGGGCAGGAGCGGCGCCGCGTCGTCCTCGTACACGTACTGCTTGACCCAGTTGTGGTCGTAGCCCACGCAGTTGAGCGTCAGGATGTTGTGGCCCCACACCGCTTCGATGCACATGCGCACGCCGGGCGCGTGCAGGTGCGGCTCGAAGGCGATGATTTTCGTGTGCTCCTGCAGCACACCGTAGGAGTGGATCTCCTGCTTTGCCTGATTCGACTTCACGTCGAGGTCGATGCCGTTGCCGAGCCTGAGCGGCGAGCGCTTGTAGAGCGGCTTGTACCCCTTGGGGAAGAACTTGAAGCCGAACTCGAGCTGGGCCTTGGTTTCACGGCCATTCGAGTGGATGTGGCCCGCCGAGAGCGCCAGCTCCGACCCCGCCGCCAGCAGCCGGCCGGCTTCGGGCGGGAAGATGTCGGGGTTGCGGCCCACCTCGTGGATTGGCCACGCCGTGTTGGCTTCGTCCGAGCCGCCCGCCACGACGCTCTCGTAGTTCATGTGATGGAAGACGTAGCGCCCGCCCACCGTGCTCGTCGGGCCCGTCCTCGGGATGTCGTTGATCTCGCGCACCTCGACCGCCGCGACGTAGCGGTCTTCGGTCAGGCCGGTCGGGATGTGGCCGACATCACCCCACCAGTCGGGCCCCGTGGCCGGCACGACCATCTCCTTCGAGCGGAGCACCAGATCCGGCTCGCCGATCGTCCAGCCCTCGGTCGCTTTGGGCCGGGCCGGCGGCAGGTCGGCCGGATTGCCCTGCGGGGCGCCCGCATCGACCCACGCTCCAATCAGCGCGATTTCTTCGTCACTGAGGGAGGGATCGCCCTTGAACTTCTGGATGCCGATGTCCTTCTCGACGAACCACGGCGGCATGACACCCGCGCGTGGTCCCATGCTGGTCCGCCGCTTGATGGAGCGCGCCCACGGCCGCACGTCCTCGTAGGTCACAAGCGGCATCGGCGCCACGCCCTCGGCGTTGTGGCAGTTCTCACAGCTGCGCTGGAAGATGGGCGCAATGTGCTTCGAGAACGTCACCGCGCCGGCTGGCGCGGCAGCGGGTTGCGCCGTGGCGGCCGCGCCCGCTCCGAGCAGGCCAGCGAACGCCGCGGCACAGACCGCCCGGCTCGTTACTCCCCGACGCGTCATCGGATTCCGGTCGCTCATAGGGCCCCAGCCTTTCGATAGTCCGCGGAATCTACGCCGAATCTCCCGCGCCGTCAACGCCCGCCGGCGGGCCCGCGCTCCGCCGGCAGCGCAAAGGCGAGCAGCGTGGTTCCGGAGGCGATGAGCACGTGTTGCCGGCCATCCAGCCGGTAGGTCATGGCCGCCGCGCCCCAGATGGGCGATCCGGTCTGGTAGTGCCACAGGTGTTTGCCGGTGTTCGACTCGAAGGCCATGAAATTGCCTTCGTTGTCCCCGGCAAACACCAGGCCCGAGGCCGTGGACAACACGCCGGCCATGCTGGGCGACGGATAGGCGAATTCCCACCGGCGCTCACCCGTGGCGGCGTCAATGGCGCGCAGCGCGCCCGACGCCTTGTCCGGGTCGCGCTTCACCACGCCGCCAAAGGTCGATTCCCCGGGCACCAGCTTCGGCGCCTGTGGCAGATAGGTGGCGCAGGTTTCGCGGGCGGTGACGAAGAACAGGCCGCGCACGCTGTCGAACGACGGCGGCATGAAGTTGGTGCCGCCCCATTGGTCGGGAATACACGAGCCCTGCCCGTCGTTGAGCACGATGGGCCGGCCGCGGGCGTCGAGTTCGCGCGCCCACGGGGTCGCCGTGAAGGGTTTGCCGACGAGCAGCTGTCCGTTCGTGCGGTCGAGCACGTAGAAGAAGCCGTTGCGGTTGGCGACCATCACCACCTGGCGGCGCGCCCCGCCGATGGTCAGGTCGGCGAGCACCGGGACATGGTTGGCATCCCAGTCGTGCGTGTCGTGCGGCGTGAACTGGAAATGCCACTTGCGCGCCCCGGTCGACGGGTCGAGGGCCAGCAGCGAATTGGTGTAGAGATTGTCGCCCTTGCGTTCGTCGCCGTAGTAGTCGGGATTGGGATTGCCGGTGGCCCAGTACAGCGTGTCGAGCGCCGGATCGTACGAACCGGTCATCCACGTCGCGCCGCCGCCGCGTGCGATCGCATCGGTGCCCTGCGGCCACGAGTCGCTGCCGGGTTCACCAGGGGCCGGCACCGTGTAGTGGCGCCACACGCGGGCGCCGGTGCCCGGATCGTAGGCATCGATGAAGCCGCGCGTGGCGTATTCGCCACCCGAGATCCCCACGATCACCTTGTTGCCGACGACGAGCGGCGCCAGTGTCGCCGCGTAGCCCACCTTGTAGTCGGCCAGCACGACGTCCCACAACACGCTGCCGGTCAGGCGATCGAACGCCAGCAGATGGGCGTCGAGCGTGACCATGAACAGCCGGTCCCCGAGCATCGCGAAGCCGCGGTTGACCGGTGCCGATGCCCCGTACGTGAGATCGTTCGGCAGGTCGCGGCGGTACTGCCAGAACGGCCGCCCGGTGCGGCCGTCGAGTGCCCAGGCAAAGTTGTTCGACCCGGTCACGTAGAGCACGCCGTCCCACGCCAGCGGCGTGGTTTCGAAGCCACGTCCCCGCGTCATCGTGCCGGTCTGGAACGTCCACTGCGCGGCCAGCCGGTGGACGTTGGCCGGCGAAATCTCGGTGAGCGGGCTGTGACGCCGGCCCGTGTAGTCGCCCGAGAACGTCACCCAGCGTTCGGCATGTGAAAGCCCGGCGAGGAGGTCGGCCGTGGTCGGACCGCTGGGGCTCTGCTGTGCGAGGGCCACGGCCGCTCCGCTCAGGAGGCCCACGATGAGGGCTGGCAGTCGCGTCATTTCTGGCCTTTCAGCATGGAGAGGTACTTCACGAGGTCGTCGAGCGCGGCGTCAGACAGGCGATCGGGCCCGTAATCCGGCATGAGGGACTGCGTGTCGCGTGTCACGCTCGTCAGTTCCGCCTTCAGATAGCCCTGCAGGCGCTCCCGCGTATCGAGAATCTGCACCGAGAACGCGTCCTCGCCCTTGCGCAGTCCGCGGACTTTCGCGCCGCTCGTCGTGACGAGTGTCACCGACTGATAGCCTGGCACGATGGCGGCGCTGGCCCGGCGGATGGCCGTGCGCAGCGCGTCGGCGGACTGGGTCACGCCAATCCGCGTGAGATCGGGGCCAAGGCGCCCACCCCGCGGGCCGACGCGGTGACAGCCGCCGCAGCTGCGCCAGAAGGTCGCTTCGCCGGGCGCCGCCGAACCGCGCGCCGGATCGCGGCCGTCGGCCGTGCCGAGCGCCTTCAGGTAGGCGACGAGGGCTCGGATTTCCGAATCAGGGGCCGTGGACGCCGGCATGATGCTGCCCGCGACGCCCTGCCGGATCAGCTGGAACACGCGCTCGTCGGTGGCGCCAGCGCCCCAGAGGCGCGTGAGGTCGGGGCCGCGCACGCCGGTAGCATCGGCCCCATGACAATCCGCGCATCGGGCCGCGTAGAGCGCTGCGCCGTCAGGGGCCGCCCGGCCAGCTCCGGCGGGGGCCGTCTGGCCCGCCGCCGCCAGCCCCACGGAGCAGGCAGCCGCGGTGACGGCGAACATGATCCGGAACATGCGCGCGAGTATACTGCCCGCTGCTTTCGGTCATCATCAGGAGGCCAGGATGCCAGTCACAGCTAAACGGTCGCGCGTCGCGGTGCTCGGATCGGTCGTTGCCGCAGCGGCAGTCATGTGGACGGTAGGAGCCGCGCTCGGCACGGCCACGTCAGCAGCGCAGCAGCCCCAGAGCAACTTCATGGGCGGCAATCCCGCGCAGATGGACGCCAAAGCCATCCGCACGCTGCGCCTGCGTTTTCCGGCCGGCAGCAGGTCCAACTGGCACAGCCATTCCCATGGCCAGCTGCTGATGGCGGAATCCGGCAAGGGGCGGACGCAGGATCGCGGCGGCGTCGTCGTCGAGGTGACGCCGAACAAGCCGTGGTTCACGCCCGCCGGCGTCGAGCACTGGCACGGCGCGGCGCCGGACCAGGACATCGTGCAGCTCACCATCTACGAGGGCGAGGTCAAGTGGCTGGAGCCCGTCGGTGACGCGGTCTACAAGACCGCACCCGGCAAGAAGTAACCGGCCGCCATGTCGCAGACACGCAGTCGATCGCGAGGGACGATTCTGAGCGCCGTCGCCGCAGGTGGCGTGCTGCTGTGGCTCGTGGGCGTCGCGCTCGGCACCACGACACGTGCGCAGGAGCCGGCGAACTTCCGCGGCGGAGTGCCCGCGACCGCGGACTCCGCCGCCGTACGCCTCTCGCGGCTGCGATTTCCCGCCGGCACCCGCTCCAACTGGCACCGCCACTCGCACGGTCAGCTGCTCATGGCCGAAAGCGGCAAGGGCCGTACCCAGAATCGGGGTGGTGAGGTCAGGGAGGTCGTGCCCGGGCAGCCGTGGTTCACCGGGCCGAACGTCGAGCACTGGCACGGTGCGGCGCCCGATCAGGAATACCTGCAGCTCACGATCGGCGAAGGCACGACCACGTGGCTCGAGCCCGTGGCCGACGACGTCTACCGAACCCCGCCGCGCCCGCGGTAACCCCCGCGGCGCTCCGTCCGAGCGCCCGGGCGTCATCTCCACGACAGAAGGATCACGACCATGTGCGATGAGAACTTCGAACACGACCTCGAGAACTACGCGCGTTTTCCGAAGATGACCCGCCGGCAGCTCGGCGCCGTGTCGCTCGGCGCCGGCATGATGTTCGCGCTGCCGCGGGCCGCCGACGCGCAGGCCGTCAAGGAGCAGGACGTCGTCATCAAGACGCCCGACGGCGAGTGCGACGCCTACTTCGTGCATCCGGCAAGCGGTGCGAGCGCGGCCGTCATCGTGTGGCCCGACATCCTCGGGCTGCGTCCGGCGTTCCGGCAGATGGGCAAGCGGCTCGCCGAATCCGGCTACGCGGTGCTTACCGTGAATCCGTTCTACCGCAAGGCCAAGTCGCCGGTCGTCCCCGCGGGCGCGAGCTTCGCCGACCAGAAGACGCGCGACATCGTGATGCCGCTCGCGCAGAGCCTCAACGCCACGACGCACGTGACCGACGCGAAGGCGTTCGTCGCGTGGCTGGATCAGCAGCCGGCGGTGGACAAGCGGAAGAAGATCGGCACGACCGGCTACTGCATGGGCGGCCCGATCGTGATGCGCACGGCGGCGGCCGTGCCCGAGCGCGTGGGCGCTGGCGCGTCGTTCCACGGCGGTGGCCTCGCGACGAAGAACCCCGATAGTCCGCACCTGCTCGTGCCGCAGATGAAGGCGAGCTTCCTGTTCGCCGTGGCCCAGAACGACGACGAGCGCGATCCGGCGGCGAAGGACATCCTGAAGGAGACCTACGCCAAGGCCAAGCTGCCCGCGGAGATCGAGGTCTACGCCGCGCAGCACGGCTGGTGCCCGCCCGACTCGGCGGTCTACGACGAAAAGCTCGCGGAAAAGGCGTGGTCCCGCCTGCTCGCGCTCTTCAAGACCGCGCTCGCGTAGCAGATCCTGCCACTTGTCTACCCCCGCCCAGATTGGGGACAGTCCCCATTCCGGGCGGGACCAGACTTATTCAACGCCGGAGGTTGCTGGCCGCGGCTGCCACGCGCCGACGATCTCGGCGAACGCCGCCGCCGGCGCCGGACGCGCGAGCAGGTAGCCCTGCGCGTCGTCCACGCCGAGGCCCACGAGCACGTCGAGCTGTGTGTCCGTCTCCACGCCCTCGGCCGTGATGGTCATCTTCAGCGCCTTGGCCAGGCCGACCACCGCCGTCACCACCGCCACCGCCTGACTGTCCGCGCCGAGATCGCGCACGAAGGCGCCATCGATCTTGATCGTGTCGAGCGGCAGCGCGCGCAGGTTCGAGAGCGACGAGTAGCCGGTGCCGAAGTCGTCGAGCGCCACCCGCACGCCGAGCGCCCGCACCTTCCGCAGCGTGACCCGCGCGGCCGCGAGATTGCGCATGACGAGCGACTCGGTGATCTCGAGTTCGAGCCGGTGCGGTGACAGTCCGCTCTCGTCGATCGCGCGGCGCACGTCGTCAATGAGAGACGGCGACGAGAAGTGCAGCGCCGACAGATTCACCGCCACCCGCAGATGCGAGGGCCAGGTCGTGGCCGTGCGGCACGCCTGGCGCAGCACCCAGCAGCCCATCGGCAGGATGTGGCCGCTCTCCTCGGCGAGCGGCACGAACTCCGCCGGCGGCAGCAGACCCAGCCGCGGATGCCGCCAGCGGAGGAGCGATTCGGCCCCGGTGGGCAGCCCCGAGGCGGCGCTCACGAGCGGCTGGTAGTGCAGCTCCAACTCGCCGCGCTCGACCGCGCCGTGGAAGTCGGCGATGAGCTCGTTGCGGCGGCGCGCCGCTTCTTCCATCGACGCGTGGAAGAACGTGTAGGTGTTGCGGCCGCGCGCCTTCGCCTCGTAGAGCGCCATGTCGGCCAGGCGCGTCATTTCCTGTCCCGGCGCCTCGTTCGGACCGGCGTGCACGATGCCGATGCTCGTGCCGACGCGGATCGTGACCCCGTCGATGACGAACGGCCGGCGCAGCGCGTCGATGAGACGCGTGGCCAGGATGGCCGCGCCGTCGCTGTCGAGTGTCTGCCACGAGATGAGCGCGAACTCGTCGCCGCCGATGCGGGCGAGCAGGTCGCCGGCGCGCACGAAGCCCTGGAAGCGCACGGCGACGGCGCCGAGGACGCGGTCGCCCACCTGATGGCCGTGCAGATCGTTCACGGCCTTGAAATCGTCCAGATCGAGATAGAAGAGCGTGAAGGCGCGTCCGGCCGCGTTGTCGAGACTCGTGCGGAACTGATGACGGTTGGCGAGGCCCGTGAGCGCGTCGACATTCGCCAGTCGCAGCAGGTCGGCGTTCTGCTGACGGCTGCGGGTGACATCCGTGCCCACGCCGCGCCAGCCGATCGCGCGGCCGTCGTCGCCAAAGAGCCGCTTGCCCGAGAGCGCCCACCAGCGGCGCCGGCCGCCGACCACGACCGAGACGTGCAGGTCACGGAAGGCATTGCCGCCGTGCAGGGCGAGGCCGAGCTGCGCGGCGCCGTTGCTCTGTTCGCCATCGTGCTGGCCGTCGGCTTCCGCGAGCAGCTCGACGAATGGCCGCCCGCGCAGCGCCTCGGCCTGTCTGCCGAGCGCGTCGACGAGCCGGGGCGAGACGTGCTGCAACAGGCCGTCGCTGTCGACCTCCCACAGCCAGTCGCGCGCGTTCTCCTGGAAGTCGTCGAGGAGCATGTCCACGAGCCGTTTCTGGCGCGTACTCTCGGCTTCGGCGGTGAGGCGTCCGCCGAGTTGCCGTGAACTCGTGAGCACGGTGGCCAGCACGATGCCGGCGTACCCCACGAGCAGGCTGGCCGAGAGGAACTGCGACTGCTCGCCGGTGCGAAAGAAGGCGGCGGCGAGTCCTGTCGTCAGAATCGCGACGTAGCCCGTGGCGGCGGCCGGCAGCGGGAAGAGCGCGAAGCCGCCGGCACAGATCATCCCGATCGTGATGCCGACGAGCAGCGGCCGGTGATCGAGTGCCGCCTGCGGATAGATGAGGGCCACCGGCACGGCCCAGAGCAGCGCCAGCACCGCGGCGTGCCGTGAGGCGCGCTCGATAGTGCGCATCGAGACCTGCGCCGGCCATTGTCCCCGCCGCCAGCGCCGCCAGGCCGGCAGGCCCGCCGCGGAGTAGATCGCCGTGGCCAGGACCCACACGAGCAGCAGCCGCTGGTCCACGTCATCGCGGAACGTCCAGCCGGCCACCGAGAGGTTGGCCCAGTTCGCGAACACCGCCCACGGCGTGAGGGCGATCGTGGCCTGCACCTGCAGCGACCGGAACGCGGCCGCGTCGGGATGTGCGGTGTCGTAGGGGGTGGTCCAGCCGCGCCACGCGCTGGTTCCCCACGCGGCAGCGCGCCGGGCCAGTGGGGGATGGCCGGTCGGCGACGTCATCTTCGAACTGAAACGCTTTTCGGCCCGACACTCGTCCCGCGACAGGCCCGGGCCGGCGTCGTGCGTGGCCGCGCAGCCGCGGGAAATCGCGGGCCGCCACTCGCGATCAGAGACGCACGGGGATGCCCTGGCCGTGCAGGAACTGCTTCAGGTCGGTCACGCCGTGCGTGTTGAAGTGGAAGATCGAGGCGGCCAGTGCCGCATCCGCGCGTCCCGCCCGAAAGACCTCGGCGAAGTGCGCGAACTCGCCGGCGCCGCCCGAGGCGATGACCGGAATCGCCACCGCGTCGGACACGGCGGCCGTGAGCGGGCAGTCGAAGCCGCTCTTCGTGCCGTCGCGGTCCATCGACGTCAGCAGGATCTCGCCGGCGCCGCGTGCGGCGGCTTCCCGCGCCCACTCGACCACGTCGCGCGCCGTCGAGGCGCTGCCGCTGCGCGTGTAGGCCGTCCAGCGATCGCCGTCGCGCTTGGCGTCGATCGCCACGACCACTGCCTGGCTGCCGTAGCGTTCCGCGAGCCGCGTGATGAGCGGCGGATCCGCGAGTGCCGCGGAGTTGAGGCTGACCTTGTCGGCGCCGGCGTCGATGGCTGCCGCGGCATCGCCTTCGTTGCGGATGCCGCCGCCCACGCAGAGCGGCAGGAAGAGCTCGCGCGCCACCGCCTGGATCGTGTGCGCGCGCGCCTGGCGCGCTTCGAGCGTGGCCGTCACGTCGAGGATCACGACCTCGTCGATGCCCTCCACGTCGTAGCGGCGCGCCAGCTCCGCCGGGTCGCCGGCCGCGCGCAGGCCCTCGAACTTCACGCCCTTCACGACCTGTCCGTCGCGCACGTCGAGGCACGCGATGATGCGCTTGGCCAGCACCTACGTCACCCCCGTGAGCCAGTTGCGCAGCACCTGCAGGCCCACCTGGCCGGACTTCTCCGGGTGGAACTGCACGCCGGAGACGAGCCCCTCTTCGACGGCCGCCGTGAACTCGATGCCGTAGGTGCTCGTGGCCACGGTGCCGCGGGCGAGCGGCGCCGCGTACGAGTGCGTGAAGTACACATGCGAGCCGTCGGCGACGCCGGCAAAGAGACGCGACCAGCGCGGCAGTGCCAGCGTGTTCCAGCCCACGTGCGGCACCTTCTGGCGCGCGCCGGTCGCAGGCTCGATGTCCGGCAGCCGGTCGCACATGCCCTGGCACACGCCGAAGCCGGGCACGTCGGGCGCCTCGGTGCTGCCGGCGAAGAGCCACTGCAGGCCCACGCAGATGCCGAGGAGCGGGCGATTGTGGTCGAGCCGCTCGAGGATGGCGTGCCGCCACGCCTGATCGAGCGTGCGCGTCGATCCGAAATGGCCCACGCCCGGCACGATGACGCCGCGCGCGCGTGTCAGGTCCGCGGGGCCGTCCGGCGTGTAGACCTCGGCGCCCACGGCCGCCAGCGCCTTGCGCACGGAGGTCAGATTGCCGGCGCCGTAGTCGACGAGGGCGATGCTCATGCGCGGCCGTCCGGCGTCACAGCAGCCCCTTCGTGCTCGGCAGCATCTTCGCCATGCGGGCATCCTTCGCGCAGGCCACGCGCAGCGCGCGCGCGAACGCCTTGAAGCTGGCTTCGATCTTGTGATGATTCGAGCGGCCGTGCATCACCTTCACGTGCACGTTGGCGCGGGCCGCCGTGGCGAACCCTTCGAAGAAATCCGTCACGAGTTCCGTCTGCAGATCGCCCACATAGCGCACGCGCACCTTCGTGTCCACGACCGTGTGCGGACGGCCGCCGAGGTCGATGGCCACGACCGCGAGCGTCTCGTCCATCGGCATCACGAAGTAGCCGGCGCGGTTGATGCCCTTGCGATCGCCCAGGGCCTTGTCCACCGCCTGGCCGAGTGCGATGCCGATGTCTTCCACCGTGTGGTGCTGATCCACATCGAGGTCGCCGGTGGCGGTGACGGCCAGGTCGAACGCGCCGTGGCGGGCCACGAGATCGAGCATGTGATCGAGGAAGCGCACGCCGGTCGTGTTCTGGAAGCGTCCACGCCCTTCGAGCGTGAGCGCAACCTTCACGTGGGTCTCGGCGGTCTTGCGGTCGATTACGGCTTTGCGCACAGCGCCTCCAGCGCGGCAATTGCCACGCGTGTGTGTTCCACCGGTCCGACGGTGATGCGGAAGCAGCCGGCGCAGCCGTGCTCCTTGCTGCGGTCGCGCACGAGCACCCCTCTGGCGCGCAGACCGGCCACGAACTCGGACAGCCGCTCGCCGGCGTTCACGAGCACGAAGTTGGTCTCGCTCTTCCAGTGCGGCAGCCCGAGGCGCGTCAGCGCCTCGTAGAGCAGCGCTTTCGATTCCCGCGCCTGGGCCACGCACCACGGCATGAACTGTGTGTCGGCAATCGCCGCGCGTAGTGCCGCCACGGCAATGGCGTTCAGGTTGAAGAGCGGCATCACGAAGCGAATCGGCGCCAGCAGTTCCGGCGGCCCCACGAGCAGCCCCACACGGATGCCGGCCAGCCCGTACGCCTTCGAGAACGTGCGGCCCACGATGACGTTCGGGAACTCGCGCGTGAACGACAGGTAGTGCACGCCCTGGAAGTCGTGGTACGCCTCGTCGATGAACACCACGGCGTGCGGCGCCGCCGCGATGACGGCGCGGATGTCGGCCTCGCTCACCGGCCGCCCGCTCGGGTTGTGGGGCGTGTTGATGAAGATGAGGCGCGTGTTGGGCGAGATGGCGGCGAGCACCTTGGCGAGCGGGAAGGCGAAGTCCGCATCCGAGGGGATCGCGATCGTGCGCGCCCCGAGCGCCTTCGCGTTGATGATGTACGGCTCGAAGGTGGGCAGCACGAGAATCTGCTCCGCCTGGCCGCTTGGCGCGAGCGGCATCGCGCCGAGTGCCACGAGGCCTTCGGGCGCCTTCGGCATCAGGTAGGCGATGGCCGTGAGCAGCAGACCGTCGTCGAGACCGTTCGTGAGCGCCACCCAGTCGGGATCGGCGCCGATGTGGTTGGCCGTCTCCCGCACGGCGGCTTCGTAGTCCGGATACGTCGCCACGTCATCCGCCGAGACGCGGCGAATCGCCTCGAGCACGGCCGGCGAGCAGCCGGCGGTGTTTTCGTTCAGGTGCAGGCGCAGGCCCGGACCGAGATTGGGCATTCCCTGGATGATGCTCATCGCCGGCTCGTCTTCTTTCGCGTGGTCGTGGACAGTCTGACGTCGATGGATCGGGCGTGGCCTTCGAGGCCCTCGGCGCGGGCGAGTGTCGCCACGGTCGGGCCGATGGCGGTGAGCCCGGCCTTCGTGACCCGCTGCACGGAGACGAGCTTCACGAAGTCGGCCGTGTGCAGGCCGCCGCGCACGCGGGCAACGCCGGCCGTGGGCAGCGTGTGGTTCGAGCCGATGGCGTAGTCGCCGGCCACCTGCGCCGTCCACGGGCCGATGAAGATGGCGCCGGCATTGCGGATGCGTCCGGCCCGGGCCTCCGTATCCACCACGAGATGTTCGGACGCCGCGTCGTTGGCGAGGGCCACGGCCTCGTCCATCGTCTTCGTCACGATGATGCCGCCGTGGTTCCAGAGCGACGTCGCCGCCGGACCGGTGGCCGGCAGTTGCCGGGCCACTTCTTCGGCGACCTCACGCGCCAGCGAGAGCTTCGCGGTGATGAAGACCGCGCGGGCGTCGGGGTCGTGTTCGGCCTGGGCGATGAGGTCCGCAGCGATCCACTCGGCCGGGCCGCTGTCGGCCACGATGAGGATCTCGGACGGGCCGGCGTAGAAGTCGATCGGGCAGTCCTGCGCCACAAGTGCCTTGGCCGCCGAGACCCAGCGGTTGCCCGGGCCGACGATCTTGCTCACGCGCGGCACGGTCTTCGTGCCGTAGGCCATCGCCGCCACCGCGTGCGCACCGCCGATGCGGAACACACGATCCGCGCCGGCTTCGACGGCCGCCGCGAGCACCACCGGGTCCACCGACGGACTGCAGACGATGACCTCGGGCACACCCGCCACACGCGCGGGGATGGCCGTCATGAGCAGCGACGAGGGCAGCGGATAGCGGCCGCCCGGCACGTAGCAGCCCACCCGTTCGAGCGGAATCACGCGCTGCTCGACGCTCACGCCCGGCGCGACGCGGATGCGCCACTCCTTCGGCCGCTGCGCCGTGGCGACATCGCGAATGGCGTCGGCCGCGCGCTTGAGCGCGGCGCGGATCGCCGCCGGCGCCTTCTTCGCGCCGGCCTCGATCTGCTTCCGCGGCACCTCGAGCGGCCCGCCCCAGCCGTCGAGCGCCTTCGCATAGGCCCGGAGCGCTTCGTCGCCGCCGTTCCGCACGTGCTCGACGATCGTGGCCGCCTTCTTCTCGGTGGCCGCGTCGCGAATGACGGATGGCTTCAGCAGCGCCTCGACTTCGGCGCGATTCGTGGAATGAACGATCTTGATCATGTGGCGCAGTGTTTCCCGAGCCCCGGGCCCCAAGCCCCGGGCCTCGACCTAAAGGACGATCTTGTTGAGCGGGTATTCCACAATCCCCTGGCCGCCGGCGGCCTTGAGCTTTGGAATCAGCGTGCGCACCGTCTTCTCTTCGACGATGGTGTTGACGGCGACCCAGTCGGCGTCGGAAAGAGACGAGATGGTGGGGCGCTGCAGCGCGGGCAGCTGGGCGATGACGGCCTCGAGGTCCGTGCGCTTCACGTTCAGCATCAGGCCCACGCGCCCCTGCGCGGCGATGGCGGCTTTGAGCAGCAGGGCGAGCGTTTCGATCTTCTCGCGCTTCCAGGTATCGGCCATCACGGCGGGATTCGCCACGAGCCGCGTGTTGCTCTCCATGAGCGTGTCGACGATGCGCAGGCGATTGGCGCGCAGCGTCGACCCCGTCTCGGTGGCCTCCACGATCGCATCGGCCAGCACCGGCGGCTTCACTTCGGTGGCGCCCCACGAGAACTCCACATCCACCGACGTGCCCTTCCGCTCGAACCAGTGCTTCGTGACGCGCACGAGTTCGGTGGCGATGCGTTTGCCCTGCAGGTCTTCGGCTTTCTGCACGGGGGAGTCTTCCGGCACCGCCAGCACCCACTTCACCTTGCCGAAGCTCACCTTCGAGTAGACCAGGTCGCAGACCGCGACGAGCGGCGCCTGTTCAGGGTGGCCGATGGCGTGTTCCTCGATCCAGTCCATGCCGGTGAGGCCGGCGTCGAGCACGCCGTCGCTCACGTAACGCGCCATTTCCTGCGCCCGGATGAGCATGCACTCGATTTCGGGATCGTCGATGGTGGGGAAGTAGGAACGCGAGCTCGTGCGGATCTCGTAGCCGGCGCGGCGGAAGAGCGCCACGGTGGACTCTTCGAGCGAGCCCTTCGGAATCCCCAGTTTCAGCGTGCTCATCGCGCGGCCTCCGTCCAGTCGGTCACTTCGGTGTTGAAGCAGGTGCGGGCGCCGGTGTGGCACACGTTGCCGTCGCCCTCGCGGGCCGCCTTCACGAGCACGGTGTCGTCGTCGCAGTCGACGAGCAGCTGCTTCACCGCCAGCCGGTTGCCCGAGGTCTCGCCCTTGGTCCAGAGCGTGTTGCGCGTGCGGCTGTAGAAGGTCACGTAGCCGATGCGCCGGGTGATGGCCCAGGCCTCGTCGTTCATGAAGCCCACCATCAGCACCTCGCCGCTTTCGTGGTCCTGCACCACGGCGGGCACGAGGCCGTCCAGTTTCGTGAAGTCCAGTGTCATCGGTCGTTCCTTCGTCTCGGTCGTCGCCAGGGATGAATCGGAACCGGGATCCGCGGGGCGCGCACAAACAAAAAACCCCGCCGGATTCCGGCGGGGCTGCTCAGGTTCTGGTGTGAACGCTGGTCCGTGTCTGTGGCTACACGTGCAGTCCGGCCGGCCCGAAGGCGGCATGGTGATGGACATGGTGCACGTGGTGGAGCGCGAACACGGTGGATGCAGCGTAGCCGAAACAGGCGGCGCTTGGCAAACCTCGCCCTCGTGGCCCCTGCCGACGCGCGTTGACGCATGGTGAAGGTGTATGACGAAACTTCCCTCGTTCCGTTCGGTATTCGGCGCAGCCCTTCTCGCATTGGCAGCGCTCCTCTCCCTTCCAGGCGCCGCCGCGGCGCAAGCCGCCCCGGGTACACCGGTGGGTCTGTCGGCGGTGCTCAACGGCTCCGTCGCCCGCATCACCTGGTCACCCCCGAACGGCGGGGCCACGGTGTCTGGCTACGCACTTGATGCCGGCACGTCGTCGGGGTCGTCGAATCTCGTCAGCAACTACGTCGTCGGTAACGTCCTCGGCCTCGACACGCCGCCGCTCGCGCCCGGCAGCTATTTCATCCGGGTGCGGGCGCTCAACACGTTCGGCTCGAGCACGCCGTCGACCGAGGTGTCGTTCAACGTGGGCGGGTTGCCCGGACCGCCGATCAACCTGGCGGCCTCGGTGACCGGGCGTCGCCTGACCCTGACATGGGGGGCGCCGACCGCCGGCAGTGCCCCGACCACCTACCTCGTGACCGCCGGCCGGACGCCGCTCAGTCGCGACATCGTGGACGGCGCGCCGATCGGCCCGAATGTGGGCTTTGCGACCGACGTGCCGCCGGGCACGTATCACATCCGGCTGCAGGCCAGGAACGGCGCCGGCACGGGCGGCTATTCGAACGAGGTCGTGGTCACCGTCGGCGGGTCGGGCCCGCCGGGACCGCCGACCAACTTCGACTACACCGTGCTCGGCCGCGATGTGCAGCTGCGCTGGACGCCCTCGGGCACCGGCGGCACGCCCACGAGCTACGTGCTGCAGGTCGGCACCCAGTCGGGCCTGCAGAACGTGCTCGTCCAGGACGTCGGCAACGTGACGTCGCTCAACCTGGCGGCGCCGGTGGACGGCAGCTTCTACGTCCGCGTGCTGGCGCGCAACGAGAGCGGGCTCAGTGGTCCGTCGAACGAACGGGTCGTCACGCTGTATCCCTCGGCCTGCGCCCGCGGCGCGTTCGTGGCGACGCTGGTCTGGGACACCGGCTCGGTGGGGCAGCAGCGTGTGGACATGGACCTGCACGTCATCGAGCCCGGCAACCAGATGGTGTTCTACGGCAACCGCATCGGCCTGACGACGCAGCTCGATCGCGACAACACGCAGGGGCTCGGCCCCGAGAACATCTGCTCGCGCACCGTGGATGCCCTCGGCAACCCGATCCAGCCGAGCGCAGGCACTTATCAGATCTACGCGCGGTCCTACTCCGGCAATCAGTGGCCGACCACGGCACGTATCACCGTGCGCTCCTGGGTGGGCACGCCGCAGGAGACCTTCAGGGTCATCGAGCGGGTCTTCACCGGGCCTGGCATCTCGCAGAACTTCGCGACCATCACCTACCCGGCCGGCACCATCACCGAGGTGGGCGGCACCCGCTTCGCGCAGCCGCTGACGACCGAAGACCCGGACATGGCGCTCCCCAAGGCCCACGATCCCAAGCAGTAGGCTCCTCCCGCGCCAGGCGCCGTGGCCCCCGTCGGGCCACGGCGGCTCGGCGTGATGTCCGGTTTGACCCCGGCGATTGCGTAGTTCTGGATGCGGGCGTCCTGCCCGCCTTCTGGAGGATGGACGTGATTGCACGGATGGCTCTCCGGCTGGCGCTGCTGCTGGCCCTGATCGCTCTGACCGCGCTGCCTGCCAGCGCCCAACCGCTGCCCATGGGGGTCTTCAGCTGGCAACTCGCCCCCTACTGCAATGTGCTGTCACTCACGACGTCGCAGGACGGCGCGGTCTATACGTTCGACGGCACCGACAACCAGTGTGGCGCCGCCACCCTCGGCACGGTGCAGGGCCTGGCCGTCATCAATCCGAACGGCACGGTGGGCATCGGGCTCACCATCGTGAGCACGCCCGGCGGCCTGCCCGTGCACGTGCAGGCCACGATCGACATGGGCTCGCTCGGCGGGCCGTGGGTCGACGATCACGGTAACTCGGGCACGCTCGTGTTCGGGGTCACGGCCGCGAGCGGCTCACCGCGTCCGCTGGCCTCGGCCGCCATTCCCACGGGTGCGGTCACGAGCGCGAAGATCGCCGACGGCACGGTGGCCGCCGTGGACGTGAACGCCGCGGAAGTGCAGAAACGCGTGAGCGGCGCGTGTGCGACCGGCGAACTCATGACCGGCGTGAACGAAGACGGCAGCGTCGTGTGCACGGCGGTGTCGTCGGGCAGCGGCGGCGACATCACGGGCGTGACCGCCGGGTCGGGACTGCTTGGCGGCGGTACGACCGGCACGGTCACGCTGAACGTGAACCCGAACCTGGTGCAGGCGCGGGTCACCGGCACCTGCCCGGCCGGCGAGTCGATCAGTGCCATCGCCACCAACGGCACCGTGACCTGCGAAGTGGATGACGTCGGCACTGGCGACATCACGGGCGTCACGGCCGGTTCCGGACTCATCGGCGGCGGCGCGACAGGAGGCGTCACGCTCAGCGCCAACTTCGCCGGCGGCGGCAGCGCGAATACCATCGCCCGCTCCGACCACACCCACGAACGCTCGAATGCCTCGAACACCGTCGTCGGGGCCGGGGCAGGCGCGTCCCTCGGTGGCGGCAACGGCAGCACCGCGATCGGCGGCTCGGCGCTGGCCGCTGCGACCGGGTTCACGGTGAATACCGCGGTCGGCTGGAGCGCGCTGCAGGTCACCACCGGATCCGGCAACACCGCGGTCGGCGCCCTGGCCATGCTCGACAACGTGAGCGGCGGCTCGAATACGGCGGTAGGCGGCAACGCCTTGCGCGCCAACCTGTCCGGCAATTCGAACGTCGCTGTTGGTGCCAGCGCCCTCATGGGGTCGACGGGCTTCAGAAATCTGGCGTTCGGGTTCATGTCGCTCGGGAACATGACCAGCGGCAACGACAACATTGCCATCGGCGACAACGCCGGTGCGGCGCTGACTGGCGGCAGCAGCAACATCTACATCGGCAGCACTGGCGGCACGGCCACGGAAGACGGCACGATCCGCATCGGGAGCAGCTCGCAGACCCGGGCGTTCCTGCGTGGCGTGAACGGCGTGACCACGGCGAACAACAACGCGGTGCCCGTCGTGGTCGACAGCGCCGGCCAGCTCGGCACGGTCTCGTCGAGCGCGAAGACCAAGTTCGACATCCAGGACCTGCCCGCGGATGTGTCGAGTGCCGTCTCGCGCCTGCGCCCCGTGTCGTTCCGCTACAAGCAGCCCTTCGCGGATGGCTCGACGCCGGTGCAGTACGGGCTCATCGCCGAAGAAGTGGAGCAGGTGCTGCCGGAGCTCGTCGCCTACGACGAACACGGCGAGCCGGCCACGGTGAAATACCACGTGCTGCCGTCGCTGCTGCTCGCCGAAGTGCAGCGCCTGCAGGCAGCACTCGGCGTGGAGTCTTCCCGTACGGCCGCCCTTGAAGCCGCTGTGGCTGAGCTGCGCGCGACACTCGCCGCGCGCGAGCGCTGAGGCGCGAACACATGAGCGGGCCCGGGCGCGATTGCCCGGGCCTGCACCGTCCCGGCACACGAAGGAGCCCGCCCCTGTTATAAATGTGCCGTGCAACGCATCGGCCAGCTGACCACCCTGCTGCAGCGCGCGGGCGAGGGCGACAGTGAGGCGGCCGACGCTGTCTTCGCCGCCAGCTACCCGGTGCTCCGCCGCCTCGCACATGCGCGGCTGCGCGGACACGTGCGGACGCCCACCATCGACACCTCGCTCGTCGTGCACGAGGCGTATCTGCGGTTCGTGCAGGCCGGCGATCTCAAGCTCGAAGACGAGGTGCACTTCCGGCGCTGGGCCTCGAAGGTGATGCGGTCCGTGATCGTGGACCTGGTGCGCCGGCGCAAGGCGGCGCGGCGCGGCGGCGACGTGGACGACGTGACGCTCTCGACCGACCTCGATCTGCCGGCCACCGGACGTGGCGAGGACCTCGTGCTGCGGGTGCACGACGCGCTCACCGCGTTCGCCGAGGTGGACGCCCGCGCGGCGCACGTCGTCGAGATGCGCTTCTTCGCCGGCATGACCGAAGTGGAGGCCGCCGCGGCGCTCGGCGTCACCGAGCGCACGGTGCGCCGCGACTGGGAGCGCGCCCGGCTGATGCTCGCGGAGATGCTGCGGTGACGGTGAAGTACGACCTCGAGACGCTGCGCACGCTGAACCGGCTCGTCGACGAAGCGCTCGCGCTCGAGCCGTCGGCGCGCACGACCTGGCTCGACCAGCTCACGACCGAATACGACGCCTTCAAGCCGCGCCTGAAGGCGATGCTCGACGCGGTGGCCTCCGACGACTTCGACCAGTTCCTGGCGACGATGCCGGCCATCGAGGTCGACGCCGCGGAGGATGCGGCGGACGCCGCTGCCGTGTTCGACGCCGGAGCGGTCGTCGGCACCTATCGCCTCGTGCGTCAGCTCGCCCGCGGCGGCCAGGGCGTGGTGTGGCTGGCCGAACGCGCCGACGGCCTGCTCGAGCGCGCCGTCGCCATCAAGCTGCCGGTGGGCCTCATGCACCGCCGCGGCCTCGTCGAACGGCTGGCGCGCGAACGCGAGATCCTCGGCCGGCTCGAACATCCGAACATCGCGCGGCTCTACGACGCCGGCGTGGCCGCGAGCGGCGTGCCCTACCTGGCGATGGAGTTCGTGGACGGCCGGCCCATCGATACCTACGCCAGCGACGAACGGCTCGACACCCGCGCCGTCGTGCGCCTCGTGCTGCAAGTGGCGTCGGCGGTGGCCTACGCCCACGCCGCCCTCGTCATTCATCGCGATCTCAAGCCGTCGAACGTGCTCGTGGACCGCGACGGCCGCGCCCGCCTGCTCGATTTCGGCATCGCCGCGCTGATGGATGCCGGCGGCGACGAACGCGACGGTCTCACCGAAGACGGCGGCCGCGCGCTCACGCTGGCCTACGCGTCACCCGAGCAGGTGGAGCGGCGTCCGCTCGGTGTCGCGACCGACATCTACTCACTCGGTGTGCTCACGTTCGAGCTGCTGGCGGGGCGGCGTCCCTACGATCTGCCGCGCGACACCGCCGGCGCGCTCGAAGAGGCCATCCTGCACGCCGAGCCGGCCGTGGCGAGCCGCGTGGCGGCCTCCGCCGAACGACGGCGGGCACTCGCCGGCGATCTCGACACGATCCTCCGCAAGGCCCTGCGCAAGCCGGCCGCCGAACGGTACGACAGCGTGGCGGCGTTCGCCGAGGATCTGCGCCGCTGGCTCGATGGCCGTCCCGTGCTGGCGCAGCCCGATCGGTGGACCTACCGCGCCGGCAAGTTCCTGCGCCGCAACCGGGTGCCGGTCGCGGTCGCGGCCGCCGCGACGCTGGCCGTCGGTGCCGGCGCCGCCGTGGCATATCGCCAGACGCAGCAGGCCCGCGCCGCCGACGCGCAGGCGGCGAGTGCCGAGGTGTTCATCACGTCCATGCTGCGGCATGCGAACATCGAAGCGCCGGAGAGCCAGTCGGACCTGCTTGTCGTCGATCTGCTGCGGCGCGCTCGCCAGGACGTCCTGACGATGCAGGCGCCGCCGGCGACACGCGTGCGCCTCATGAACCTCATCGCCGATGGACTGCGGGGGTTCGGCCAGGGTGTCGAGTACGACGAGATCGCCACGCAGGCGCTGGCCGAGGCCGCACCGCTCGGGCCCGATCATCCGGACGCGCTCAAGGCCGGATATCAGAAGGCGACGGCGCTGATGCAACGTGGAAAAGCCGCCGAGGCGACGGCGCTGCTTGGGGAACTCATTCCACGGCTCGAGCGGCGCGCCGCGACCGATCCGGTGACGTTCAGCCGCGCCCTGCGCCTCGTGGCGGATGTCGGAATGAGCGACGCGAAGTACCGCGATGCCGAAGCCGCGGCGCGGAAGGCGGTGGAGGCCACCGAGCGCTATCTCGGTCCCGCGCACGCCGAGACGGCCACCGCCCTGCGCACGCTGGGTCAGGTGCTCGGCCTGAATCGTGACAGCGATCCGGCGCAGGTACTGGCGGTGTCGGCGCAGGCGCTTGAACGCACGCTCCAGGCCCACAAGGACCAGCCGAAACATCCGTGGATCCTGCGGGCGCGAGAGCTGTACGCGGGGGCGCTCGCCGACGCCGGCCAGCTCGAGCCGGCCGTGGCCGAACTCGAGCGTGCGCTCGAACTCAAGATCGCCATCCAGGGCGAAGGCGCGCGAGGAGTCGCGTTCAGCCGGCACACGGTGTCTGGCAACCAGTACCGCCTCGGCCGCTTCGCCGATGCGATGGTCAACAACACGCGGGTGCTCGCCGTCCTCAGCCCGCAGCTCGCGCACGATGGCATCGACTATCTGAACATTGCCAATCTCCGAGGTCTCATCATGATCTCGGTGCGGCGCGGCGACGAGGCGATCGAGGCGATTGCGCCCGGGCAGCCTGCGCACGCGAAGCTCATGGGTCCCGCACACTCGCTCGTGCTCCAGAACCGCGCCATCGTGGCCCTCGCGCACGGCTACGAAGGCCGACGCGATCGCGCGGCGCGCGAGATGGCCAGTGTGGTGGCCGACATGCGCGCCGCGGGCGCTGCGATGCCGCCGGTACTGCTCTCGGCCGGCCGCCTCTACCGTCTGCTCGGCCGCGACGATGAGGCAGCGCGAGTGTTCGCGGAGGCTGAGACGGCCGCCGGCACGGCCGCGCTGGCCGTGCGTCTGGTGGCGCAGATCCAGATGGAACGCGCGCTGCTCGTCACACCGGCCGCGGCCGCGACGACAGCCATCACCGAGGCGCTGGCGCGCCTCGACGCGCTCTACCCGGTGCCCACGCCGTGGCAGGCGGATGGCCACGTGGCACTGGCGCGACTGCTGCGGGATGAGGGCCGCGTGGCCGACGCCGGGACGCACGCCCGCATCGCCGTCGACGTCTGGCGCTCGCTCAATCCCGACGGCCCGTGGCTGGCCGATGCCGAGCGCCTGCTCACGCCGGCGTCCAGCCCCACCACCCGCTGAGTGCGTCCCGCGCGATCGCGCGGACCGCCTCCCTCCCCGCCCGCGCGCCTGGTCCGCGCCCGCCATGTCCGGATTCCCGCGCCCGTTGCGTAGGAAGAGACAGGGCGGCCTGCGCGCCCATCAAGGAGCAACGACATGGCGCGTATGTGGAGTGTGATGGTGCTGGTGGTGCTGGCGGCGGTGCCGGCGTGGGCGCAGGACCGCGATCGCGGCTGGGCGCATCTGTCCTTCGGCGGGGCGTTTTCGACCGCCGGTGAGGAGACGCGGAGATTCGAGGGCCGCTACTTCGGCGAGCCGTTCATCGATCAAGCCGACTATCCAGCCCCGAAGGCCACCTGGACGTTCGACGTGGGCGGCGGCGCCTGGATCACCGGGCGCCTTGGCGTGGGGGTGAGCGCGGGCCGCACGAGCCGCGAGTACGACGTCCCGGTGTTCATCACGGTGCCGCATCCGAACCGCGCCAACGCCGCCGCGACCGCGCGCAGCCTCAGCCCGTTCTTCGACCGCGTGGAAACCGAGATCAACGTGCATGCCGCGTGGGCGCTCGTGAGCCGCGACCGCCTGCGCCTGCGCGTCTTCGGCGGCCCGACCTTCTTCAGGTATTCGGACGTGCTGACCTACGGGCTCGAATCGAACCAGACGCTGCCCGGCGGCGTGAACACGGTGAGCATCGTGAGCCTCGACGCGCAGGAGTTCACCGCGAACACAGTCGGCTTCCATCTGGGGCTCGACGGCGGCTACTTCTTCACCGACCACATCGGCGTGGGCGCCATGGCGCGTCTCAGCCGCGGGTCGGTGGACCTCGATGAACCCGCCCCCGCGCCGCCGACGACGCCGCTGTCGAATTCGTTCGTGCCGACGCAGACCGGCGACGGGTCGGTGGGGGTGGGCGGATTCGTGCTCGGCGTGGGCCTGCGCGTCCGGTTCTGACCAGCGCGGCCATAGTGTGCCCGTTCCGGCGGTGCCGCGCGGGCAGCCGCCGGACCGTGGCACACTAGGTTCATGCGCACCAGAGCCTTCACCGTTGCCCTGGCTGCCGTGGCCGCGACCGGATTCGGGCTTGCCGCTCAGGCACAGAAGCCCGCACCCGCCGCCGCGACCAAGGTGGTCGTCTACAAGTCCCCCACTTGAGGCTGCTGCGGTTCGTGGATCCAGCATCTGCGGACTGCCGGCTTCCAGGTGGAAGCCCACGACGTCACTGACCAGCGCCTCAATACCGTAGCTGCCGAGGCCGGTGTGACCGACGACCTGCGGTCGTGCCACACCGCGAAGGTCGATGGCTACACGGTGGAAGGCCACGTGCCGGCCGCCGACATCCAGAAGATGCTGAAGGAGCGGCCGAAGATCACCGGCATCTCCGTGCCCGGCATGCCCGTCGGGTCGCCCGGGATGGAGCAGGGCGGCATGAAGCAGCCGTACGACACGGTCGCCTTCACCAAGGGCGGCGCGAAGACCGTCTACGCCCGCCACCGCTGAGCGAGGGCATCCGGCCGCGTGCCCCGACGGCGCCGGGGTCAGGGCACGCGGATCGTCACCTCGTTCGAAGGCGGACCGCCGCCAGCCGTGTTGTGGGCGGTGACCCGCGCGTAGTAGGTACCACGCGGCACGCCGGGAATCGTGACGGAGGTGCCGGCCACCGGCAGTGTGGCCACGGCGGCGCCGCCAGGCGTCATCGCTGCCGTGAGCACGTACGATGTCGGGGCGCCGCTTGCGGGCGTCCACGAGAGCGTCACCGTGGAGCCGGCCACCGACGGTACCAGCAGGGTCGTCACTCCTGGCAGCGTGGCCCCACCCACCGACATCGTCGCCTCGTTCGAGGCGCTGCTCGTGCCACCAGGCCCCTGGGCCACCACTCGGAGGTAGTAGACCCCCGGGGGCACGCCACCGATCGTGAAGGTGCGCGCCGTGCCGACGGGCACGCTGGCAAACGGGGTCGCGAAGCCGGGGGTCGTGCCGGCCAGCAGGACGTAGCTGGTGATGGCTCCGCCGCCCGACGGCGCGTTCCACGTGAAGGTCGCGGTGCTGCCGCTCGAAGTGGCGGTCAGACCTGACGGGGGGCCAGGCGGCATCGGCGCGGTGGGCACGTTCAGCGTGACCCCGGCCGACTCACCGCCCGCGCCGACGGCGTTCGACGCGACGACGCTCAGGTGATACACCCCGTTCGGCACCGGTGCGGCAATCGCCGTGACGTTGCCCACCGGCACGGCCTGCGCCACCGGTCCGCCCGCCGCCCCGCGCACGAGCACCGTGTATCCGGTAGGCACGCCGCCGCTGCCGGCCGCAGGCGGCGCCCATGACAGCGACACGGTATTGCCGCTCGCCACGGCGGTGAAGCTGGTCGGCGCACCGGGTGTCGAGAACGTGCCGGCGGCCAGGGCCACGCGGGCGGCATTGACGTTGATGAACGGGAACGTGCGCCCGGTGCGCGTGTCGGTCACCGACGTGCCGGTGCCGCGGAGTGCCGCCAGCACCGACGACACCGACGCGCCCGGCACCGCCTGCTTCAGGATGGCCCAGGCGCCGGCGACATGCGGCGCCGCCATCGACGTGCCCGTCTTCTGCGTATAGAAGCCGAAGAAGCTGGCCGCGTAGATGTCGGTGCCCGGGGCGAGCAGCGAGAGGAACGGCGCCTCGTTGCTCGTCGAGGTCACCCGCATCGGCGAGAACTTCGTCGTGTTACCCACGCTCACGACGTTCGACAGGCACGCCGGAAATCCGGTGGCATTGGTGAAGCCGTTGTTGCCGGAGGCCACCACCGTGGCGATGCCGATCGATCGCAGGTTGTCGACCGCTGCTTTGGTGGACGGCGAGGCGGCGTCACACTGTGCCTGGCTCGAGAACTGGCCGCCGCCCAGGCTCATGTTGACGGCCGCGATCTGGTTGACGTTGTTCGGACCGGCCAGCGCCAGCACGCGCGTCAGCGCCCGCGTGTAGTCGACGGTGCTGGTCCGGATCCCGACCAGCTGCGGCTGGTAGTTGAAGACCTGCATCGGGATCAGCCATGCCCCCGGGGCGACGCCGGTGCTGAGCCCGGTGCCTCGCACGCCGACGGCGGTGCTCGCCACGTGGGTGCCGTGGTCGCAGCCTTCGATCGCCGCGTTGCATTCGCGGCCGCTGCCCGGTGCCGTCGACTGCGGGGCGCCGCCAGGGCAGAGCGACGTCCCGTCGCTCGAGAAGCAGGCTTCCGACACCACCGAGCCGTTCAGCATCGAGTGTGTGTAGTCCACGCCGCTATCGAGCACGGCCACCGTCCAGCGGTTGCCGTTGAATCCGGCATTGTGGGCGGCCGGCACGTTGGTCAGGGGCACGCTCGCGGCGAGAGTGGGCTCGGCGATGAGCACTTCCTCGACGCTGACCACCCCGGGCATGGTGCGCAGGCGGGCCAGCGAATCTCGTGTCACGCGCGCCGGAAAGTACGGGATGGAGTCGTAGGCCGGTTCCACCTCCACGCCGGCGGCGGTGGCCCGGGCCATCACGTCCGCGAGCGAGGCGCGCAGGTCCTGCCGCTGCGCGGCGACGGCGGCGCCGCTCGGGAGGAACCCTTCGGGGACGAACCGGCCGTCGACGCCGATGACGACTCGCACACGTTCACCCGCCGCGGCGCGGGTCTCGACCGCCGGGGCGACGTCGACGCGCGCCTGGGATGTGGGTGCCGCGGCCCCAAGGACAACGGCGAGAACTGCGGCAAGGAGGAGGAGACGGTCTGGCAGCATTGGGGGCTCCATACCCAGTGCGTGATCGCGTGGAGTTCCGGGCCATCGGTCCCGGCGCCCCCATGCGTCTCGCCCGGCCAGCTCGTCAATGCTGGCCGGGACGGCCCGCGCGCACGGCCCAGCGCAGCTTGGCGGACGACGCCCGGCGATTCGCCCGCGTCTCTTCCTTGGTCGAGCGGATGACCTCGCGCGCCACCGACGTGTAGAGGCCGGCGCGGTGTCCCGCCTGGAACGCCTTCTTCACCCGCCGATCCTCTCCCGAGTGGAACGTCAGGATGGCCGCGCGCCCGCCCGGCGCGAGGCACGCCGGCAGGGCGTCGAGCAGCCGCTCCAGGGCGTCGAACTCCGCGTTCACGGCAATCCGCAGGGCCTGCAGCGTGCGTCGCACCGAGAGCTTCACCTCGCCGCGTGGCAGATCGGGCAGCGCGGCTCCCAGCCCCAGCCGCACCGTGCGTTCGAGCGCGTGCGTGGTGGTGACGCGCGCGCGCGGGAGCAGCCGCGCGAT
>JALHON010000027.1 GCA_022842985.1 Acidobacteriota bacterium
AGGTGATCTGGTGATACGTCATTGCGCGTCCCCTTCTCTTGGCGGCTTTGAGGAATCGCAAGTATCCCGGGTCGCCTCCCTTCGGCGCCAGTGTGTTGCACTTACTTTATGAATTCGCCATGCCATGCATTTTCACATCAGAGAAATCGTCCTCTGGCCGCGATCGGCCGATCTTCTTCCTAAACGCGTAGCCCTGTCTAAAGGCGCGCTGAACGTCGTGAGCGGCGTGTCTCGCACGGGGAAGTCGGCCGTCATTCCGATAATCGACTACTGCCTCGGTAGCGACACTTGCCATATTCCAGTCAACACGATTCGTGACAAATGTAGCTGGTTTGGCATCGTTGTCGATACCGATCGAGGCCAGATTCTACTAGCGCGACGCGAGCCTGGCACTCAACGCACGACTAGCGACATGTACGTTCTCGACGCTCAGAAGGTCGACGTTCCACCTACGATAACCGGCAAGAACACGACTGTTGAATCTGTAAAGCGTGTGCTGGACGGACTGGCTGGACTTACACAACTCGACTTCGACACTGAGGATACCGGCAGCGGATTCAAGGGGCGTCCAAGCTTCCGTGATTTGATGGCATTCACGTTCCAGCCACAGAACATCGTCGCAAACCAGAGCGTCCTCTTCTTCAAGGCCGACACGCACGAGCATCGTGAGAAGTTGCGCACGATCTTCCCATATGTTCTCGGTGCGATCTCGCCTGCCCTGTTGGCAACCCAGCACGAACTCGGCCAGCTGCGGAAGGAGCTGTTTCGCAAAGAGCGAGAGCTCGCAAGCCTCCGCCAGGTCTCAGAGCGGTGGATCTCTGAGATCAGGGCGTGGGCCTCGCAGGGGCGGGAACTCGGAGTCTTGGCTCCCACAACCTCCTCTGAGATGCCTCTTTCCGCTCTTGTCGACTCGCTTCGCGAGGCCACACGGCGGGGAGACCTGGCAGCTATGGCAACCCCAGAGGCTATCGATGGCGCTATTGCTGAGCTCGTGGCCCTGCAGCGGGAGGAATCGGATCGTTCGACCAGCCTCGCTCAGCTTCGAAGGCGGATGAGCGAAATGGAGCAGCTCCGAGACGCCACGTCTGCATACCGTAACCAGGTGTATATCCAACGGGATCGCCTCCGAGTCTCTGAATGGCTTGCGGATCTGCAACGCGACTCTCACGAATGCCCGATCTGCGGCCAAGACTTTGCCGAGAGTCCCGACCGGTTGGCACCACTGATCTCGTCGCTCAGCGAGCTTGAACAGACAGCGTCTCAGGCGGCTGGGCTTCCGGTCGCCTTCGATCGAGAGCTCAGGCGCGTTGGCGATGAACTGCGAAGTGCCACAGAGCAGCTCGAAGGTGTCCGGCATCGTATTCGCGCGCTGACGAGGGCTTCTGACTCGGCCAAGGCACGCCAAGACTCAACACTTCGATCGGCGCGCTTCCTTGGGCGCCTAGAGCAGGCCCTCGAACACTACGAACAACTCGGCAGCGACGAAGGCATCGCCGCAGAGGTGGCAAGCCTCCGAGAACGTACACGCCGGCTCGAGGCGGAGCTCCGAGAACATGACGTGGCGAAGCGGACCGAAATGGCACTGAAGCGCCTTGCGTTGCTGATTCAACCGCTGCTGCCAAAGCTTGATGTGGAGCGGCCTCTCGATCCGGTCTCGTTCTCAGTTCAAGACCTTACGGTGCGAGTAACGGGTCGAGACCGCGAGGACTATCTGTGGGAGATCGGAAGTGGCTCTAACTGGCTCTCGTATCACCTTGGCGTTGCCGTCGGCCTGCATCAATTCTTCCTCAACCTGCCGCAGAGCCCCGTGCCGTCTTTCTTGATTGTCGATCAACCCAGCCAGGTCTACTTTCCGAAGCAGTTGAGCGACGCACAGAGTATTGGCGACGAAGAGCCTTATCAGGACGAAGATGTAGCCGCGGTTCGGAAGATCTTCTCGATGCTTGCGGATGCCGTCCGTGATTGCAGCGGGCGGCTCCAAGTAATCGTGCTCGACCATGCAACGGACACAGTCTGGGGCGACGTCGACGGGATCGTCGTCGCAGCTCAGTGGCGCGACGGCGCAAAGCTGGTACCTGACGATTGGCCGACCGCCTCTTGACGGTCAGCGCGCTAGGTGCCAGTCAATGAGAGGAGCACATTCATCGCTCCCGTCGCCGTACTTCTTAGTCGTCTTTCGCCATCATGTGGCTGCAGTAGCCACACATCGACCCGCCTAGCTCAGATGCAGGAATGCTGCAACCGCAGCGTGAGCAGCTATGCTCGGCCTCTTCGCCGCACATCGCACACCGCTCTTCGTCCATCACGTAAGTGTCAGAGCCGCAAGCAGGGCAAGTAGTGTAGGGCTCCTCGCCGCCGTCCTTGGCGGCGACGTACGCGGCGATTCCCAGCTCGGCCTCAATCGCCGCCGCAACGAACTCTTCTGCCCCCACCGTTTCACCACACGCTGAACAGCTCAGCACGACGGCTTCGATCGAGACCGAGGTATCTGACGGCCGCAAAAGATCCGAGCCGCAGGCCGAGCACGAGATCGACCGAACTCCACTCTGAAGAGCGTCCGACGTCCAGTCTACCTGCGACAGTAGCGCGTCGCACTCCGAGCGTTCTTGCTGATAGACTTCCGCGACATCGAGCATTACCTGCCATGCTCCGTGGCCAAGCAATTCACGCGGATCTTCGTCGAGCTCAGAGCGCACGAAATCGCGGATGACCACGAATGCGTCGGCGATCAGCGAGTGCAGTGACGCCTTGTTGATGGTTGCGAAGTAGTGCTCAATGTCATTTCGCGTTCGAGTAATTCTCTCAACGCGAGGCCAGTCTGCCTTGATGGCTAGCGATTCGAAGTGCGATTGGATCTGACGCACGTCCACTGTACGGCGGCCTTCCCCAACCAGCATAACGACGCCATCGGACCCGCGAACGGCCTTGACCGCAGCCTTGATGAGAACCTCGCCTGTTCCCGTCGGAGACAGCTGGCGTAACCGCTCCTTAAACAGCAGCAAGATGCCAGCATGAATGCTTCGCACACAAGACCGAAGACGCGCTGGCGTCCCCACCGCGTAATCTTCGATTCCTACTTGAACTGACTCGACGGCGTTTTTCAGAAGGTCCATGGCTGAATGATCTGACGCGGCCAATCTTAGACCTAGGCAGGCTAGTTGCGGCGACCTGAACCTAGCAGATGTTGTGATGGCTCAGACTTCCGTGGAGATGACCGAGGCGCGTGTCGCGCCACGTTGCGGCTCACAGGCTGCAAGAGTGGAACGTGTAGGCCCTCTCGGAAAGCCCCAGGCGAGCCTACGCCAATCTTTTGCTCGACCTCAACGTCGCCAGCGTAATCAGCACCACGCCGCACGCGAGCAGGGCGGCCATCTGCGGCCAGAGCACGTCTACGCCTACGCCCTTCAGGAAGATGCCGCGCACGATCACCAGGAAGTAGCGCAGCGGGATCGCGTAGGTCACGTACTGGATCCACTCGGGCATGTTCTCGATCGGGAACGTGAAGCCCGAGAGGTAGATCATCGGCGTGAGGAAGAAGAACGTGGCCGTCATCGACGCCTGCTGCTGCGTCTGCGAAATGGTAGAGATGAAGAGGCCCAGGCCCAGCGTGCTCAGCAGGTACATGCCGCTGCAGAAGAACAGCAGCAGGAAGCTGCCGCGCAGCGGGATCTCGAACCAGAACACGGCCACGAGCGTCACGAGCACCACGTCGAACATGCCGATGAGCGCGTAGGGCAGGAGCTTGCCCACAATCAGCTCCCAGCGCGCGAGCGGCGTGACGTTGAGCTGTTCGAGCGTGCCCACTTCCCTTTCGCGCACAATCGCCATGGCGCTCAGGTTGGTGGTGACCACGAGCAGCAGCAGCGCGATGATGCCCGGCACCATGAAGTCGCGGCTTTCGAGCCGCGCGTTGAACCACACGCGCACGTCCGCGTCGATGGGCGCGATGATGCGTCCGCCGGGCAGGCGTTCGGCCGTGCGTTCGGCGGAATAACTCGCCACCACGTTGCGCGCGTAGCCCAGGGCCACGCCGGTGGAGTTCGAATCCGTGCCGTCGGCAATCACCTGCACGGTAGACGGCCGCCCCGCGGCCACGTTCGCGCCCAGGCCGGCCGGAATGGTGAGCGCCATCCACGCCGTGCCGTGCGAGAGGTGGTCTTCGATGGCGCCGTCGCCGCTCACCACGTCCACGATGTAGAAGTTGGATGAGGCTTCGAAGCGTTCGATGAGCTGGCGGCTCACGGACGAGCGATCGCCGTCTACCACCAGCAGCGGGATGTCTTTCACATCCGTCGTGGCGGCGTAGCCCAGCACGACGAGCTGGATGATCGGCGCCATGATGACGATGCCGAAGAGCCGCGGGTCTTGCCGCAGCTCGATGAGTTCTTTCTTGAGCAGGTGCCCGACGCGCTTGAAGCCGGCCAGCATCGCGTTACCGCCACTCTCTCTTGAGGCGCAGGGCCGAGAGGCCCAGCATCACCGAAGCGAAGATCACGAGGGCGGCCAGCTGCGTCCACACCACGTCGATGTTCGTGCCCTTGAGCACGACAGACCGTAGTGCAGACACGAAGTAGCGCGCCGGCACGATGTGCGTGATGGCCTGCACGGCCGGCGGCATGCTCGTGATGGGGAAGATGAAGCCCGAGAGGATGAACGTGGGCAGGAAGCTCGAGAGCAGCGCGAGCTGGAACGCCACCTGCTGGGTGGAAGCCACGGTGCTGATGAGCAGCCCCTGCCCCTGCGCGCCCACCAGGAACAGCGCGATCGTGAGGCACAGCAGCCACCACGGGCCGTTCTGCGGCAGGCCGAAGAGCGCCATGCTCACGAGCACGATGAGCACGGCCGACACGAACGCGATGACCGAATACGGAATGGTCTTGCCGATGACGAACGCCAGCGGACTCACCGGCGCCATGCGGATCTGCTCCATGGTGCCGCGTTCCTTCTCGCGCACCACCGCCAGCGAGGTCGAGATCACGGCGGTGATCATCGAGATGTAGGCGATGAGGCCCGGCACGAGGAAGAGCGCGCTGCGCAGCTGCGGGTTGTACCAGACGCGCGGTTCGAAGCTCACGAGCGCGCGCGGCGTGCCGTTGCCCCCGCCGCCGGCCGCAAGCGCCAGCATCTCAGCGCCCGCTTCGGCCACGATCGCCCCCGCGTAGCCCACCACGGCGGACGCGGTGTTGGCGTTGTCGCCGTTCACGACCACCTGCACACGCACCGGCACGCGGTTCGCCAGATCCCGCCCGTAGCCCGCCGGAATCACGAGCGCGGCGCGGGCGGCATTCGTGTCGATCAGCCAGTCGAGGTCGCGGTGGCTGTGCGCGGCGCCGGCATAGGTGAAGTAGCCCGAGTTGGTGAAGGCCGAGATGAGCTCGCGGCTGGCCGTGGAGCCGTCCTGGTCTTCCACCGCCAGGTCGATGTTGCGGATGTCGAAGTTGAGCGCGTAGCCGTAGAGCAGCAGGAACAGCGCCGGCACGAACACCAGGATGAGCAGCGTGCGGCGATCGCGTTGGATCTGCCGCAGTTCCTTGCGCACCATGGCGCGGGCGGTGACCATCATGCGGCCTGCCCTCCCGTGGCGCGCTGCTCGCGGCGTTCCACCACGTCGAGGAACACGTCTTCAAGCGACGGCGTCACCGGGTTCACCGCCGTCACCGGCAGCCCCTGGCTTTCGAGCGCGGCACGCACCACGGCCGGGTCCACGCCGGCGTGGCGCAGCACCGCGTGCACCGTGGTGCCGAAGATGCTGGTCTTCTCCACGTCGGGCAGGCGCTCGAGCGCCGCCATCGTCTCGACCGGCCGCGACGACTGCACTTCGAGGATCGGCCGGTCCGCGAACACGCCCTTCAGCTCGCTGGCCGAACCGAGCGCCACCATCTGGCCGCGGTGGATGATGGCGAGCCGGTGGCAGTGCTCCGCTTCGTCGAGATAGTGCGTGGTCACGAGCACCGTCACGCCACGTTCGGCGAGCGCGCCGATGAGGTCCCAGAACTGGCGGCGGCTCACCGGGTCTACCCCGCCCGTGGGTTCGTCGAGGAACACGATGGGCGGTTCGTGCAGCACGGCGCAGCCAAGAGCCAGCCGCTGCCGCCAGCCGCCCGAGAGCGACTTCGTGAGTGTTTTCTCGCGGCCGCGCAGGCCGGCCATGTCGAGCACGAACTCGCGGCGCTCGGCGAACCGCGCGCCGGCCAGGCCGTAGACGCCGCCGAAGAAGTGGATGTTCTGGTCTACGGTGAGGGCTTCGTAGAGCGAGAACTTCTGCGACATGTAGCCGATGGTGCGCTTCACGCCCTCGGGGTCTACGCCCACGTCGATGCCGCCCACGAGGGCCGTGCCGCTCGTGGGGGTGAGCAGGCCGCAGAGCATGCGGATGGTGGTGCTCTTGCCGGCGCCGTTCGCGCCAAGGAAGCCGAACACCTCGCCCTTCTTCACCTGGAACGACACGCGGTCCACGGCCGTGAACTCGCCGAACTTGCGCGAGAGCTCACGGACGTCGATCGCTACGCCGGCGGGACCCGGGGCCCGGGGCTCGGGGCTCGGGGCGGGGCCCGGGGTGGCGGGAGGGCGGGAAGTCACGCTACCGCCCCACCACGCGCGTGAGGCGCGCTTCGTTCAGCCGCACATCGGCGAGCACGCGGGCGCGTTCGAGGTCGGCCTGCATCTCGGCCAGCTGCGCGTCGAGCACGTCAAGGGTGGTGGCCACGCCGGCTTCGAAGCGGTCGTTCACCACACGCCGGGTCTCCTGAGCCGCCGCGAGCGCGAGGCGGGCCGGCGCCAGAGCGGCGCGGCTCGTGGCCAGCTCCACGAGCTGGCGGCGCACGTCCGCCTGAATCTGCGACGTCACTTCCTTCTGCCGCTCCTGCAGCACGAGCTGGTTGGCGAGCGCCTCGGCGCGGTCGGCCTTCGCGCGTCCCGAATCCCAGAACTGCCAGCTCACGTTGAACGAGATGTCGAACGACGGCTGCCATTTGTCCTGCCGCGGGAAGATGCGCGGGTTCGGGTTCGCCACGTCGTAGCCCGACAGGAAGCTCACCATCGGCTTGCGCGTGCTGGCGATGGCATCGAGGCGCGCGTTCACCCCGTCTGTCCGCACCTTGAGCGCGGTGAGTTCGGGGCGGGACGCAAGCGCCTCGGTTTCGAGCGCCGCGGCATCCGCCGACAGGGCCGTGCTGCCGTCCAGCGCTTCGGCCGGTTCGATCGTGGCCGGCGCCGGCAGGCCCATCAGGCGCGAGAGGTCGATCGACACGATCTCCACGCGTCCGCGGGCTTCCACGAGCAGCAACTCGCTGCGCGCGCGCTGGGCCTCGCTGCGCGAGACGTCGTTCGGCGGCAGGAGACCGGCTTCGACGCGGCTGCGGACGTCCGCGAGCGAGCGGTCTGCCGTGGCAAGCGCCTGTTCGAGCACACGCACGGTTTCACGCGCGGTCACGAGCGCCCAGTAGGCGCGCGACACTTCGAGCCGCAGGTCGAGCCGCGCGGCGGCCAGATCCGATCCCGTGGCCGTGGCTTCGGCGCGGGCCGCGCGTTCGAGCGCGTCGGTGCGGCCGGCGGTGTAGACGGGCCACACGAGTTCGAGGCGCGTGCGGTAGTTGTCGGGAATGTCGGGGTAGATGACGCGCAGGCGTCCGTCGGGCTGCGGCACGCCGAAGGCCTCGATGTGGTTCGTGCGCGTGTAGCCGGCACTCGCGGTGAGCGTGGGGTCGTCAGACCGGCGCCGCACCTCGGTCGTGGCTTCGGCCACCTGCTGCCGCGCCCGCACCTCGGCCAGGCGGTGGCTGCTTTCCACGGCCTTGGCGACGGCTTCGTCGAGCGTCACGCGGAGGGCGGCCGGCTGGGCGTTGGCCTGGCCAGCGGCGAGCAGAACGGCAACAAGAGCGGTGATCTGGAATCTCATGAGGCTGTACCGGCAGGGGCGGCGGCTTCGAGGTCCGCGAGCCTGGCGATGAACACGTCTTCGAGCGAAGGGGTGATGACGCGGCCGTCGAACGGCGCGAGGCCCGCGCGCGTGATGAGCGCGGCGAGCTGCTGATGGGCGTCGGGTTCGGTCGTGGCGGTGGTGAGCCACACGTGCAGGCGCTCGCCGAACACTTCCACGTGCTGGTGGCCGGCGTCGCGCATGCGGTCGCGCACCTGGCGCACGTTCGGCGGAAAGGCTTCGATCCAGAGGCCCGGCAGCGACGTCCGCAGCCGGCCCGGCGTGTCGAGCGCGAGCAGCGAGCCGTTGTGCACGAGCGCCACGCGGTTGCAGCGTTCGGCTTCGTCGAGGTACGGCGTGGTCATCAGAATCGTGATGCCGCTCTCGAGGAAATGCGAGAGCAGCTTCCAGAACTCGCGCCGGCTCACGGGGTCCACGCCGGTGGTCGGTTCGTCGAGCAGCACTACGTCGGGCTGGTGGACGAGCGTGCAGGCGAGCGCCAGCTTCTGCTTCATGCCGCCCGAGAGCTTGTCGCCGAGGCGGTCGCGGAAGGGCGTGAGCTGCGTCATGTCGAGCAGGTGGTTGCGCCGCTCGCGGTAGTCCGTCACGCCGTGGATCTCGGCGAAGAACGCGATGTTCTCGTCGATCGTGAGGTCGCCGTACAGGCTGAAGCGCTGCGAGAGGTAGCCCACTTTGTGCGTGATGGCGCGGTGGTCGCGCGTGGGGTCGAGGCCGAGCACGCGCACGTCGCCACTATCCGCGTGCATGAGGCCGCAGATGAGACGGATCGCCGTGGTCTTGCCGGCGCCGTCTGGGCCGATCAAGCCAAACATTTCGCCGCGCGCGGTCTCGAACGACAGCCCGTTCAGGGCCGGCGTCGTGCCGTAGCGCTTCGTGACATTCGTGAGCTGAATCGCCGGCGTCATGGCGTGGGCGTGGCCGCGGCGGCCACGGGCGCGAGCGCCAGGTCCGCGTCCACGGGCATCCCCTGCTTCAGCACACCGGCCGTGTTGTCCACCGTGATGCGGATGCGGTAGACGAGCTTGGCGCGTTCGTCGGCCGTCTGCACGTTGCGTGGGGTGAACTCCGCTTTGGGCGAGATGTAGCTGACGGTGCCGGGGATGCCGCTGCCACCGGCATCCGTGAAGAGGGTGGCGGGCTGGCCCATGCGGATGCGCGGGATGGCCGGCTCGGGCACGTAGACATCCGCCCACGCGCGGTCGAGGTCGGTGATGACCACCACCGGCGAACGCGGCGCAATCACCTCGCCCACTTCCGCGAGCTTCTCGGTGACGATGCCGGCGACCGGTGCGGTGAGCACGGCATCCTTCAGCTGATCTTCGAACGTGGCGATCGCCGCGGCGGTCGTGGCGATGCGCGCCTGCGCGACGCTCACTTCTTCGGGCCGCGCTCTCACACGCACACGCGCCACGCTGGCTTCGGCGGCAGCCACGCGGCGTTCGGCGGCTTCGAGACGCGCGATGGCGACATCGCGCCGGGTGGCGGCGTCGTCGCGCTGCTTCTGCGAGCCCGACTTGCGCGTGAGCAGCAGGTCGAAGCGCGCGAGGTCCGCGGTGGCGGCGTCGAGCTCCGCTTTTGCGGCGGGCACCTCGGCCTTCGCCGCTTCCACCTGCGCTTCGGCCTGGCGGATGTCTTCAGGGCGGGCCGAGACGCGCACCAGCCGGAGCTGCGCTTCGGCCGCGGCCTTCTCCGTCTTCGCGCGTTCGATCGCGAGCGTGAGGTCCGTGGCATCCAGCGTGAGGATGCGGGCGCCGGCTTCCACGCGATCGCCTTCCTTCACGTCGAGCGTCAGCACGCGGCCGCCCATCTCGGGCGCGAGGCGCACTTCCGTGGCCTCGACGTGGCCAGACACGCGAAGCTGATTCGGGTCGCCGGCCGGCGCGCAGGCGGCGGCGAACGACAGAGCGGCAACAGTGGCGAGCGGACGGACGCGGATCATCGTGTGGGGTCCTTGGCGAGCATGCTGAGGGCGGTGTGCTGCATGTGGGCGATGAGGTCCTGGCGCGGAATCGCCACGAACATCGGCAGATGCGCGCGGCCCGGCTCCGCGGCGGCGCGTTCGCGCACGGCGTTCATCATCATCGGGCCCAGGATGGTGACGTAGGCGAGCACCGGGTGCACCGGGCGGAAGTGGCCGCTCTGCACGCCCTGCTCGAGGATGCGGCCGAAGGCGGTGAACACGCCGCGCATCAGCATCAGCGTGTCGGGGTCGAGGTGCGGCGCGCCGGCCGACATCTCGCGCATCATGAGCGGCGGGAACCACGGGCGTTCCTCGCGCATGGTGGCGAGGGTCTCGATGAAGCGCTCGATCTTGGCGGGCGGCGCCACGTTGCTGTCGGCGATCGCGGCAACCGCGGTGCTCACGACCCGCAGCATGTCGCGCACGATCGTGCGGTAGAGCTCCAGCTTGCTCTTGAAGTGGTAGTAGAGCATCGCCTTGTTCACGCCGGCGGCGCGTGCGATGGCATCCACACCCACGCCGTCGAAGCCGTCGCGGGCGAAGGCGGTGGCGGCCGCCGTGAAGACGAGGTCGCGCGTGGCGGTCAGGTCGCCCTGGCGCGCGGTGGCGGGCGCGGGCCCCGGGCGGCGCGTTCGGGTGGTGATGGGCACGAGTTCGGCCGGAGCGCCGTCCGCGTTGGGGCGGTTGGCGCGACGGGCGTTCCTGGCGGCGATGGATTCAGGGCTGAAGGGCATGGGCGCGCTCTAACTAACTGTTTGGTTAAACACGATGGTCAACCAACGCCCGGGATCGCGTCAACCGGAATCTCAGGGTCAGACCCCATACGCTTTTCGCCGGGGGTCAGACCCCTTACGGATTTCGTCGCGGGCGGGAACTGCACCGGGGGTTCCGGGCCAGGCGTCACAATGAACACATGCGGATTGTGATCGCCGGCGGCAGCGGATTCCTGGGACGGGCACTTCGCCGCACGCTTGGCGCCGCCGGGCACCGGGTGGAGATCCTGACCCGCCGCCCGCGACCGGGCCGCACGGACGAGCTGCCGTGGGTGCCGAACGGCGCGTCGGGCCCGTGGGCGCAGGCGCTCGAGGGCGCCGGGGCGGTCGTGAACCTCGCCGGCGAGGGCATCGCCGACAAACGCTGGACGGCCGCCCGCAAGCAGGCGCTGCTCGGCAGCCGTCTCGACACGACGACCAGCCTCGTGAAGGCGATGGCGTCGCTCACCACCCCGCCGCCCGTGTTCGTGAGCGCGTCGGGTGTGGGCTACTACGGCCCCACGGGCGACGAGCTCATCACGGAAGCCGCACCCGCCGGCCACGACTTCCTGGGCGAGATGGCGCGCGACTGGGAAGCCGCCGCCGCGCCGGCCGCGGCGCACGCGCGTGTGGTGCTGCTGCGCACGGGCCTCGTGATGGGGTCGGAAGGCGCGCTCGGCAAGATGCTGCTGCCCTTCAAACTCGGCGTGGGCGGACGCCTCGGCAGCGGCACGCAGTGGATGCCGTGGATCTCGGTGGACGACTGGGCCAGCCTGACCGCGCGTCTCATCGTGGACGAGGCCGCCCGCGGCGCCTTCAACCTGAGCGCGCCCACGCCGGTCACGAACGCCGAGTTCACGCGCACGCTCGGCACGGTGCTGCATCGCCCCACGATCTTCCCGGTGCCGGCCTTCGCGCTCCGCCTGGCGCTCGGCGAGCTCTCGGACGCGCTGCTCACGGGCCAGCGGGCCGTGCCCGAGAAGGCCCTGGCGCTCGGCTACCAGTTCCGCCACGCCACGCTCGAAGCGGCGCTCCGCGCCGTGCTCGCTTCGGCCTGAGCGCCGCGATACGCTCCACGGGGCTGAGCCCCTTCAGCCCGTTTCTGCGCTTCCCAGGTATGGACCTCTCACGCACGTGGCACCGCCGCGCCGGCGCGGCTTTCCTCGTCCTTGGCCTCTGCAGCGCGACGGCCACGCTCGTGCTGGCGCAGCGGCCGCTCGTGCCGCGCGTGAGCGAGGCGGAGAAGGTCTACGTGGCGGTCTCGGCCACGGAAAAGCGCGCCGAGGGTCCGCGCACGGCCACGATCGACGCAGGCTACGGGCGGAAGTTCGCGGCCCAGAACACCAAGCCGCGCGTCACGATCTCGAATCCCTACCTCGACCCGGCCGTCGCGCTCTTCGACTCGAAGGTGAAGCTTCAGTGCACGGGCGACGGGGGTCTCGTGGTGGCGGGGCGCGCGGGCTTCGACAAAGACGGCCGACCGCTGGGCACGGGCTTCTGGCGTGTGGCGCCTGACGGCGCCGTCACGCCGATGATGACGCGCAGCACCAACGCCTACGGGCTCACGTCGCTCACCACCTGCAACGCGCCGTTCGGCAAGTCGCGATCGCCCGTCGGGCCGTTCACGCTCGCCGCCGATGGCCGCATCCTCGTGAGCGGCACCGCCTCGGTACAGGCCGTCACGGCGGAAGGCTTCGTCTCGCGCGTGGCCGGATCGCCGCGCGACTGCGAGAACGACAACACGAAGGGGATCTCGGGCTTCGGTGATGGCGAGGCCGGCGGCGGGCTCTTCAATGAGCCCGATCGTCCCGTGGAAGATCCCGACGGCAACATCTGGGTGTCCGACCAGAAGGGCTGCGCGCTCCGGAAGATCACGCCGAAGGGCGACGTGTCGACGGTGCTCGGTCCCGACGTGCTCTGCAACGACACGGTGCCGCGCGAAGATCGCCCGCTGCTCGACAACCTGCAGTGGGACGCCGCGAACGGCGGCCTCGTGGCCGGCGGCTCGCGCCCGGTGGCGCTTCCCGTGCACGACCTCTACACGCTCATCTGGCGCATCGCGCCCGACGGCACGTATCGCCGCGTGCTCTTCGGCAAGAAGGCCACGCGCGTGAGCCCGTCGAAACACCACCTGGACGGCGTGAGCGCGATGGCCGTGGACGCGAAGGGCCGCATCTTCATCATCAGCCGCCTGATGCTCTTCGAGCGGCGCGGCTGGGACGAGCTGCAGCTGCTGCGCGTGGACGAAGCCGGCGCCACCGTGGTGGAAGTCTCGGGCGCGAAGATCCCGCGCGGCACGTGGGTCGCCAGCTATCCGCTCGACGGCCCGGTGGAACAGGCCGTCTTCAACTACTCGCACGACATGTGCTTCTCGCCCGACGGCACGCTCTTCGTGAGCGACGACATCTTCGTGCGGCGGCTCGACACGAAGGGCCAGGTCACGACCTGGCTGTTCTAGGCCCGCCTTCGCCGGCAGCCGTCCGGCTGCCGGCTTCGGCGGGGGGAACAGCGCGGCGCGCGGCTCGTCTAATCTGGTGACGCCCCGAGGAGGGGACGCCATGACCGAGACCACCTACCGCGAACCGGACGCATCACTCGTCACCGTCACCACCGTGACCTACGCGCTGCACGCGCTCGGTCTGGCCATCGGCGCCTTCGGCACGGCGTCGGTCGTGGGCGCGTTCCTGTTCGGCTGGCCGTCGATCATCGCCGTCATCATCAACTACGTGAAGCGCGACGAGGCGCGCGGCACGTGGCTCGAGTCGCACTTCACCTGGCAGATCCGCACGTTCTGGGTGGCATTCGCCTGGGCGCTCGTCATCGGCGCCGTGGGCGCGGTGCTCGCGATCGTGCTCGTGGGCTTCGCCATCTGGATGGTGGGCTTCTTCGTACTGGGCCTCTGGGCCATCTACCGCATCGTCCGCGGCTGGATGGCGCTGCGCGACCGCCGCGCGGTGGCGTGAGCGATGACGGCCGGCTCGGCGCATGCGCGCTCGGCAGGTAACCGGCGGCAGCTGACGGCGCTCCTCGTGGGCGCCGTCCTGCTGTACGGCGTGGGTGTGGTACACGCGCAGCCAGCGGCTACGGCTGGAGCGAACGGCACGACCGTGGGCGGATCCGTGGCGCTCGCGTCGCTCTGGGACGACGAGACACACCTCGGACGCGGTGCCGCCACCGCGGTGGAGGTCTCGACGCCGCTCGGTGCGCACGTGCGCGCCGGCGTCGACGCCGGCTGGTTCCGCCACTCGCGCGATTCCGGCTATCTCGCCGCGCGTGGCGATGTGCTGCACCTGATGGGCCGCGCGGACCTCTACGTCGCGCCACGCACCTGGACGGTGCGACCGTTCATCGGCGCGGCGGTGGGCATCGCGCGCACCACCGGCGCGCTGACGCTTTACGGGAGCGGCTCCCAGGGCGCATTGGCGGCTACGACGCGCACGCCGTGGACCCACACGAAGACCGCCTGGAATCTCCACCTCGGCGCGCGAGTCGCCGCCAGGTCGCGCCTCGCCGTGCGACCGGAAGTCAGTGTTGGCGCCATCGGCACAACCGATACAGCCGGCGCGCTTGAATTGCCGCTACTGCGGCTGCAGGGCGGCGTGGCGGTGGAGTGGGCGCTGCGCCGCTGAGCGCGCCCGCGTTACGGCAGGCCGCCAGCGTGCTTCGCGAGCGCCGCACGCCAGTCGGCGCTCGGCTCGGGCGAGCCGCCCAGGCGCTCGAGCACGATCGACTTCGTGCGGTAGGCGATGCCGTAGAAGCGTTCGTTGGCGTCGCGATCCTGGCGGATCGTGCTGCCGTTCAGCGTCACGCCGGCGAAGAGTCCGCGCGTGCGCGAGTAGCTGAGGATCTGCGCGCGCAGCTGGATGTCGGTGCTGGCCGAGGCGTCGCGGCCCACGGGCCCGGCCGCCACGGCGGCATCGGCGCCGATCTTGAACTGGTTCTGCAGCAGCTGGTCGAGGCCGCGGCGGTTCTGCACGACGAGCACGAGGTCCACGGCCTGGGCGCCGATCTGCAGGCCGATGCTGCCGCCGGTGATCGTGAGGAACGCCGGCGACGACCAGGCGCCGGTTTTCGTGTCCCTCACACTGATGATGCCGCGCCCGCGCTGCCCGCCCACCACGAAGCCCGCCTTCACGAGCGACGGGAACACGGCGATGGCTTCGGCGCGCTCGAGGATGTTGCGCGGCACGGCCGAGTCGCTCGCGCTCATCACCTCGTCGAGCACGGTGATGGCCTCGCGGATGCGGTCAGACTCCTTCACCCCTTCCTGGGCGAGCGGCTGCGCGGCCAGCGCGACAACAGCAACGAGTAGAGACGCGACGATGCGGAGCGTAGTCATGCTCCGAGCATATCGCAGCGGGACAGCGGGACAGCGGGACAGCGTCTTTCTCTGCTCTCTAGTCCCTGTTCCCTGTTCCCTGGTCCCTGTTCCCTGTCCTAAAGAATCGCCGGCGCGCCCGTGCGGAAGTCAGCGCCAAGGATCGCGCTCGAGTTGGCGCCGAGCCACTCGTCGAGCACGCGCGCGTAGACGGCGCGGAAGTCGGTTTCGTGGCGCACGTCGATGGCGTTGTTCTCGACGTCGGGATTGCCCGGGTCGTTGCGCAACCTGCCCGCCGTGCCGTAGAGCCCGCCGCGCACCTGGCCACCGAGGGCCATCATGATGCCGGCCGCGCCGTGGTCGGTGCCCTGGCTGCCGTTCTCGCTGATGCGCCGCCCGAACTCCGAGAAGATGAGGATGAGCGTCGAGTCGAGCAGGCCCTGATTACGCAGGTCGTTGTAGAACGACGACAGGCCGTTGTTCACCGTCAGCATCAGCGTGTTGTAGGCGCCGTTGATCGGGTTCTGGTTGGCGTGCGTGTCGTATCCGCCCGTCGACACCCAGAACACCTTGGTGCCGATCTGGCGGTTCATCGCGCCGGCCACGGCCTGCAATGCCTGCCCGAAGCCGGTGCCCGGATAGGTGAGCGACGGCCGGTAGGTGGCCACCGTGGCCACGCGATCGAGCGTGCCGAGGGCGGCCTGCGTGGTCGAGTTGACGAACGACAGGTGCGGACGGTCGGCCGGCAGGTGCGACGAGATGCGGGTGGCCGCGGTGCGTTCGAATCCCGCCTCGGCGCCCGCGTTCGGACTGGCGAAGCTGTAGGTGGCCGGGCTCGTGATCGCCGGCACGCCGACGGTGCGCGCGACGAGTGGACGCGGCGTTTCGCGCGTGGTGTTCCAGCCCACCAGCGGGTCGATGGGCGAGGGCAAGGTATCGAGATACCGGCCGAGCCAGCCGGTGCCCTGCGAGTTGTTCGGGTTGGCCGTGCCGTAGATGTCGAAGCCCTGGAAGTGCGAGCGGCTCGAGTTCACGTAGCCGGTGCGCTGGATGATGGCGAGCCGGCCGCCATCGAACACCGACTTGAGACCGGTGAGCGCGGGATGCAGTCCCAGGATGTTGCCGCCGCGGTCGGTGCCCACCTGCAGCACCTGGCCCGCCGGCACGGCAATCGTGGGCCGGCGCGCGTAGTAGTCGGGGTCGCCGTAGGGCACGAGCGTGCTGAGCGCGTCGTTGCCGCCGTTCAGGTACACGACGACGAGGTTGCGCGATCCGCCGCCCTGCGCGAGCGCCAGTTCGCTCAGGAACTGGGGCGCGGCGAAGCCGAACGTGAAGGCGGTGACGCCGCCCTTGACGAACTGTCTGCGCGTGAAGCTCATGGCTCGAACCCTCAGTTGAACTGGTATTCCGACGAGCCCACGATGAGGCGGCCGAGGCCGGACGCCTTGTTGGCAAGCTGCGCGTCGGTGACCGGCCAGGTGACCCCCTGCCGGAGGTAATCGAGCAGCGCGGCCCGCGTGTTGTCGGCGAGCGGCGACGGCGTGAAGCGCTTCAGGTGCAGATCGAGCAGTGCTTCGGGCGACTGGCGCGCCGACGATGAGGCCTGCTGCAGGTTGAAGCGCTGATTGGCCATGAGCGTGGCCGAGAAGTTCATGCGCGAGAGCATCGAGGCCGTCGAGATCCATTCGGGCCCGAGCGGCCAGCCGTTCACATCGGGCGGCTCGTAGAGCTGCTGGCCCATGTTGACGAGCGGCGTCATCGCGGCATCCACCGACAGGCCCGTCCAGCCGGTTTCCTTGATCGCCTTGACCACGTACTCGACCGGCCAGATGTAGCGCGAATACTCGTTGGCCGGATCGAGGAACTCGTTCGACGTGAACAGCCGCACGAGCATGGCGCGGATGCTCGTGTCGTTGTTCAGGTAGACCTCGCGCATGTCGCTGATGAGCGCGTCGGGGGGCGCCGAGAACTCGCTCACGAAGAACGCGTAGAACTTCCGCGCCAGACGCTCGGCGGTCTCGGGACGGCGGGCCAGGGCGCGGATGAGATCGATGCCGTCCTGCTCGCCGTCGGCGGCGGCACGGGCCGGGATCGTCCTCGAGCCGTCGGGCATCACGGGGAAGGTGAACGTCTTGGCCGTGGGGTCGTGCTGGTTCGCGTTGTAGACGTACTCGTAGTAGCTCGTGAGCGCCGAGGCGCGATCCCCCGAGAGGCGCAGGTTCCAGCCGGTGAAGACGCGCGCCGCGGCGTGGACGTCTTCTTCGGTGTAGTGGCCGACGCCGGTCGTGAAGAGCTCCATCAGCTCGCGGCCGAAGTTCTCCTGCGGCCGGGCCCGCCCGTTCAACCGGCCGTCGAGCCAGATGAGCATCGCCGGGTCTTTCGCCACCTCGATGAGCAGCTCGTCGAAGCGCCCGGTCGCCATGTCGCGGAACAGCTGAATCTGCCCGCGGCGGCTGCCGGCGACTTCGCTCGCCTTGCCGTCCATCATCTTCGTGCCGTGTTCACCACCGAACGTGCCGCCCACCTTGCTGTAGGCGGTGGCGAAGTGGTGGTGCCAGAAGAGCGCGAGCTTCTCCTGCAGCGGACGCTCGGAGTGCACCATGCGGAAGAGCCACCGCTGGCGCGCGTCGTTGATGACGGTGTTGGGCTGGAACTGGCCGCGCGTCGTCACCGCCACATAGTTCGGGTCGTTGATCTTCGCGTCGATGCCATCGGGCACCCGCTCGTAGTTCAGCAGATGGCCGATGACGCCGACCAGGGGCACGCGGGCGAACTTGTCCAGTTCGGCCTGGCTGGCCCCGAACCCCATCCGACGCAACACATGGTCGAGCATGCGAACGCTCCCCGGGGGAATGCGTTGACCGGCCGACGCGGCCGATCACGACGTCAGCGATTGTATCCGGGACCGGACGATGGGCGTGCGCACCGTTGCAGAATTTACAGGACTATCTGCGCCAGCCCAGCCTTTGTGGTCTCGGTCCCGACCCGGTTAGACCGGGCCGGGCCAGGAAGGTTACTTATCGCGCGCCGCGGGACGCCGCCGCCGGGCGGGCCTGCGCGGGGGCGCTACCGAGGCTCAGGATGTTGGCCATCAGGCGGTAGGCGCCGTCCGTGCCCGCCGGCAGCTGCCGCCAGAGACCGATGCCCAGATAGATCCAGCGGCCGGTGCCCACCTTCGCTTCGACGAGTCCGCCCTGCTTGGGCCCCTTGTTGTAGGGGAACGGCTCCTCGAACTCGAGCAGGTCGGTATAGGCCGGATCGCCCTTGTCGAAGAAGTAGGTACCACGCTCCTGGCGCCAGTTCTTCCAGTCCGCGTCGGTCAGCCGGTTCGGCGTCGTGAAGATCGGGTGCTGCGGCACGAGCACCTTCACCGGCGAGTTCTCGTCGGTGACGCGGCGGCTCGTGACCTTGCCGGGGAACGGGCCGTACTGCGCCTCGTTGAACTCGAACTTGTTGTAGTTGACCACCACCGTGCCGCCGGCCTTCGCGTAGTCGAGCAGCCGCTGGTTGTAGGCGCGCAGGTCGGCCCGGCGTTCGTAGGCGCGCACGCCGGTCATGATGACGTCGTAGCGGCCGAGATCGCCCCACGCGAGCTGGTCTTCGCTCACGAGCTCCACGCGCGCGCCGATCTGCTCGAGGGCCTGCGGCACTTCGTCGCCGACGCCCATCACGTAGCCCACGGTGAGGTTCGGCTTGACCCTGAGATCGAGCACGCTCACCTGCACCTCGGGCGCGCGCAGCACGTGGCGGCGTGTCGTGTGCGGGTACTCGACCACCTGGTAGCCCTGCGCGTAGGTGGCGCCGCCTTCACGCACCGAGGCCTTCACGGTGGCGCGGGCGCCGGACTTCATCTGCGCGGCGAGCGCCGCCGGCGCCGGCGGGGTCAGCGTGAAGCGCACGGTCGTGGCTTCGTCTTCGCGCGAGAAGGCCACCTTCTGCGTGGCCGGCGCGACGCGCCAGCCCTGCGGCGCGTCGAGCACGACCTCGGCCGTGGCGGCGCCCTTCGAGTGGTTCACGACCGTGACGCGCACGTCGCGCGCGGCGCGCGGGCCGCCGGTGGCCGGCACGATCACGATCTCGGGCGTGGCGTTCACGGCGAACTTCGGCACCACGTGCAGCTCGGCGCGCTTCTCGCCGCTGTAGAGATTGCCTTCCGAACGCGACGCGACGTTGACCGGCATGGTCACCGCTTCCCCGCCGATCGTGAGGTTCACGGTGGCGACAAACGGCGTCGGCCGGAACGGCAGGCCGGCCGGCACGTCGGCGTCGAGCACGAACCGCGCGGCATCGGTGGCGTACTTGAAGTGCGCCGCGGTGAGACGCGCGTCGGCCGGCACGGTGGCCGTCATGCGGCAGTTGCGGGCGCCGTTCGGCGCAAGCGGCGCCGCCGCGCAGTCGCCGGTCGTGCCGGTGAAGCCGCCGAGCGCGCCGGCGAGGGTGACGGGCGCGCTGCCGCGGTTGGCGGCGATGATCTGCACCTGCACGGGCTGGCCGGCCACGATCAGGCTGTCGTTCGCCACGGCATCGATCCGCACGTCGGCAGCGAGCACGAGCGCCTGCTGGAACTGCGTCTCCTTGAGCGCGAGCCGGGTGTCGATCTCGTAGAGGCCGGCGGCCGGCAGGTTCATGCCCTTGAGGTCGGCCCGCAGCGCGCGCACGGCCTTGAGACCGGCGGCCAGCGGCGCCACCGCGGCGGCCGATCCGTTCGAGAGCACCGCCGTCCGCGCATCGGCCACGCGGGTCGCGATCGTCGAGAGCGCCGAGGTGAGGGCGGCCGGGGCCGAGGCACCGGCGTAGCCGGCCAGGCTCGCAAGCGACGTGTCCACGCCGTCGAACATCTCGGGGTCGGGACGGTTCACACCGCCCGGGAGCACCGTGTCGCGCAGGCGGTAGCCGCGCGGGCCGCCGGGCGGGCCGAAGCCCTCCGACACGCCGGGCAGCGGCAGCAGCTGCGACATGCCCTGGCACTTGTGCATGCTGCGGGCTTCACCCGCGAGTTCGTTGCAGGTGCGGCCGAGGATCGGGTCGTAGGTCTCGCCGCCCGTGAAGGCGAGCAACTTCGACGCGCCCTCGCCCTGCAGTTCCTGGCCGCGGCCGCCGGGGCCGCCGAAACCGGCCGTGTAGTAGAACTTCTTCGGCTGCCACGGACGCAGGCCGGCGGCGATCTGGTCGGGGAACGCGTTCGGATCGGCGGCGGCGCGGAAGGCCTGCAGCGTGAGGCGCGACGAGCTCTGGTGGTGCTGACCGCCGCCTTCGCCGTCGAACACGAAGCCGACGATGACATCGGGGCGGATCGTGCGGATCATCCGCACGTAGTCGCCGAGGATCACCTGGCCGCCCCACTTCTCGAGCGTCTCTTCCACGCTGAACGAGAAGCCGAAGTCGACCGCGCGCGTGAAGTACTGCTCGGCGCCGTCGAACTTGTGCACCGCCAGCAGTTCTTCCGTGCGCAGCACGGCGAGCGCCTCGAAGATCTCGGGGCCGATCTCGTTCTGGCCGCCTTCGCCGCGCGTGGCCGTCACGAGCGACGTGCGGAAGCCCTTCGTGAGCCCGTAGTAAGCGAGCAGCGCGTTGTTCTCGTCGTCGGGATGGGCGGTGGTCATCATCACGTTGCCCACCGTGTCGAGCTTGCGGAGCATCAGCTCGAGGGCGGGCCGGCCCGACATCGCCGCCACCGGCTGCAGCCGGTGCTGGGCGCGCGTGGGCACGAACGACGAGGTGAGAACGAGGGCAACGAGGGCGGGCAGGAGCAGCAATCGGCGCATGGGGAGCAGGGACCTCAGCCTGCAAGCGTACAGGAGACGCGGGGCCGGGAAAAGCGCCCCGGCGGCCATCCGATGGATTCGGGCCATGGATGGATGGCAGCGGCCACGGACGGCGGCCGGGCCGGGGCCGTCTGCGCGGCCCGGCTCGCCGGGCCTGCTCAGAAGCGCACGACGGCGGTGAGCGAGCCGGCGCGCCCGGGGGCGAACACCGCACGGATGTCCTGGCTCGCGTAGTACTCGGCGTCGAACAGGTTGCGGATGAGGCCGCGGATCTCCAGGTGACGGCCCAGCGTGGCGCCGCCGCTCAGATCCACCAGCGTGTAGCCGGGCACGATACGTTCGGTCGGGCCCGGGCGATCGTCGTCGGCGAACCACGCGGCGCGCATCTGGGCGAAGGCGCGGGCGCCGATGGCACGGCGCAGCTGCACCGATCCGGTTTCGGTCGTGATGCCGTCGAGCGCGGTGTTCGTCGAGCCGGCGCGGCCGCGGGCCAGCTGCGCCGCCGCCTCGATCGACAGCCGCCACGGCAGGCTGATCTGCGACTCGAACTCGACGCCGCGCAGCGTCGCCCGGCCGCGGTTGCGGAAGAAGAAGTCGTCAGGCGTGCCGACGTTGAAGCGCTCGATGAGGTCCGAGATCTGGTAACGGTAGGCGTAGACTGCCGCCCGCACGCGGCGCGCCGTGTAGCGCACGCCGGCGTCGAACTGCAGGCTCCGCTCAGGATCCAGATCCGGGTTGCCGGTGATGAAGCCACGCCCCGACGGCCCGCGGAAGTAGCGGTCCGAGAGCACCGGATCGCGGAAGCCGCGCGCGGCCTGCGCCGTGAGCGTGAACCCGCGGTAGCTGCCGGCGGTGAGCGCGACGAAACCCGACGCGGCGCCGTTGCCCGTGTCGCGATCGCCGAAGTAGCCGCCGCGGTTGGTGGTGGTGATGTAGTCCACGCGCGCCCCGCCGGCGAGCGACACCGTGGGCAGCACGGTCGCGTCGAGGCTGGAGTAGACGGCGGTGTCGACCCGCCGCGCCGCGTCGATCGCGACGTTCACCGTGGTCGTGCGCGCGCCGGCGAGCGTGTAGCGCTCGAGCACATCCAGGGCGCGCAGGCCGGCGCGTCCATTCACGTCCAACCCGAGCTCCCAGCGCGCCCCGCCGAGCGCCCGCCGGGCGTAGCCGCGGAACTGGAAGTCGTGGGCGCTGATCTCCGCGCGGTCCACGCTGCGGGCCGTGGTGGCGGTGGCGAAGCGGTCCTGGTCGGTGGTCTGGCTGTAGCGGCCGTAGAAGAGGTTCAGCCCGAGTTCCTCGAACGGGCCGACATCCGGCTTGTCGTACTCCGCCGTCACGCGGTGCGAGTTCTCTTCCGGGTAGAAGAAGCGGACCGTGCGCGAGTTATCGCGGGGGCGTTCGATGTCGCGGCCGAAGTCGCCCTGATACCCCACCGAGAGGAAGCCGTCGGCCACGGTGTGCGTCGCCTTGGCGAGCAGACCGCCGTCGTTGTAGCCGGAGTTGAACGTCGTGCCCGACGGGCTGTCCCAGTCGTCGACATCGCGGGCGTGCACGGCCAGCAGCAGGCTGCCGCCCGCGAAGCCCTTCGACACATCGGCGCCCACGCGGCGGTCGGGCACGCCGGTGCCGAGGGTGGCCGAGACACGGCCCGCCCACGGCGAACTCGGCGCGACTTTGCGCGTCGTGACGGCGATGACACCGCCGAAGGCGTCCGACCCGTAGGCGACCGAACTCGGGCCACGCGCCACTTCCACCCCTTCGAGCACTTCCGGATCGAGGAACGTGGCGCTGGCGCCGGCACGACGCTCGGAGTTCACGCGCGCGCCGTCGATGAGGATGAGCGTGCGGCCACCCGAGAGGCCCCGCACGGCCGGCACGGCCGCCTGGCCCTCGCTGACCTGATTGACGCCGGCGATGTTCTCGAGCGCCTGCACGAGGTTCGACGGCAGGCGCGTCTGCATCTCCGCCTGCGACAGGCTCGCGGTGGCCGCCGTGGGTGTGGCCTCGATGTCGGGCGCGGCGCCCGACACCACCACGCGTTCGCTCACGAGCGATTCCACGGTGAGCACGAGGAGCTGCCCCGCCGCGAGCCGCTCGACGAGGATCGGCTTCATGAACAGGCCGCCCGGCGCCACGACGAGTACTTCGAACGGCAGCGGCGGATCGGGCGTCCACGTGAAGCGGCCGTCGGCGTCGGTGACGGCCGTGCCCGGCCGTCCGAGGATGCTGACTTCCGCGCCCGCGACCGGCGCGCCGCCGGCGTTCACGACACGGCCCGTCAGCGCGGCGGCGGGTGATGCCCGAAACAGCAGAACCAGCAGGAGGCAGGAGACGAACAGTCGGGGCATTTCGACGTGCGGAGGAACGGGCACCGGAGGAGGCCACGGCGTCGTGGCCCCCTCCGGCGGGAAAGACTAGAACTGGAAGCGGAACCCGAGCTGGAGCTGACGCTGTTCGTAGCCGCCGGTCGGGATGAGCTGATCGGCGCTCGTCGGCACCGGGCCGAGCGGGTCGCCGGTGAGCGTGTTGACGGCAATCGCGTTGCCGGTGACGCTCGACCACTGCACGGTGTTGAAGAGGTTCTTCACCTCGGCAATCACTTCGATGCGGCGCGGTCCGCCGATGGCGACCTGGCGCGACAGGCGCAGGTCGACGTTGTAGCGCGCCGGCAGGTTCAGCGAGTTGCGCGGGATGCCCGACGGACGATCGCTGTTGATGCCGTCGTTGTTGATCTCGCCCGGGTTGGCGCGCAGGTTGACCGGGATGCCGCTTGCGAACTGCATCGCCACGCCGACCACCGTGCCGTTGACGAGCGTGCGGGTCAGCGCCCCGCCGCCATCGATCATCGGCTGCGCGACGATGCTGCCGGTGAAGGTGTGGCGCTGGTCGAGCACGTTCGGGCCCTTGTCGAAGTCGAGGCTCTCGGGGTTGGTGCGGCCGGCATCACCCTGCACCGACAGCACGCCGGTGATGGGCGCGTTGTCCTCGGCCTTGCCGAGCGTGTAGGCGAAGTCGAAGCGCACGCCCTTCAGGTTGCGGCCGGTGAGCTGCGCGGTGAAGTTGCGGTAGGTGGATTCGCCGAGCGACTCGATCTGGTTGATGACGTTGTAGCGCGGATCGAGGCGCGTGCCGGCGTTCACCGCCGTGCTGTAGATCGGACGGCCATCCGACAGGCGGCCGGTCGGGTTGATGGCGTTGATGTTGCTGATGAGCGGCAGGTTGTAGCCGCGCACGTAGGACGTGCCCACCGAAGCCGCGAAGTGGTCGCTCAGCTGACGTTCGATCTGCAGGTTGTTCTGCCAGTTGTTGGCGACGCGGAAGTCGCGCGACACGGTGGTCAGGGTGTTCGGCGTGGCGCCGGCGCCGGCCGAGAGCACCGCCGGGAAGGCCGGGGCGCCGGCGTTGGCGGGCACGAAGGTGGCGCCGGCGCGGGCGTTGGTGCCGTCGTTGATGAGCGCCTGCTCGTAGCTCGCAAGCAGCGCCTGGTCGTACATGATGCCGGTGTTTGCGCGCACGACGGTGCGGCGGTCGCTGCCCACCGTCCACACCACGCCGAGGCGCGGCGCGAAGTTGTTCTTGTCGACCACGAAGTCGCGCGAGGCCTCGAAGGGCGCGGCGCCGTTCGGCTGGGGCACGTCGTAGAGGTCGTAGCGCACGCCGTAGAGCACCTTCAGCGAGTCGCTGACGCGCCAGTCGTCCTGCACGAACAGGCCGTAGGTGTTCGACGAGAACTCGAGGTTCGGCTCGCCGAAGTACTGGGTGAAGGTGTTGTAGCCGAAGCGGTTGGTGCCGTTGGCCGCGGCCTGGTAGGCGGCGATCGTCGGGAAGGTGTAGAGCTGGAAGGGCGTGCTCGTGCGGGTATCGCGGATGTGCTGGATGTCGAAGCCGGCCTTGAACGAGTGATCGCCGCGCAGCCAGGTGAGGCTGTTGTTCACCTGCGCGACGTCCTGCGTGAAGCCGAAGCCGGCGTCGGTGAGGCTGGCCACCGGACCGCCGAAGTTGGCGACGTTGGCGATGTTGATGGCCGGGCCGGTGCCGGCCTGCGAGCCGGGCTCGCGGCGCTGGGCGCGCGTCGCGTACTGCACGCGCAGTTCGTTGAGCAGCGTCGGGCGGATGGTGGAGATGAGCTGCGCCGCCGTGGAGTGCTGGCGGTCGAAGAAGTCGGTGGCGCGCTGCACCGAGCCGATGCCGCCGCCGACGTTGTTGTTGATGAAGTTGTCGAAGAAGATGTAGCGCACCGAGGCGCGGTTCGCATCGTTGATCTGGTGGTCGATCTTGCCGATGCCGAACTCGGTGTTGAGGCCGCGCGGCATGTAGCGCGGCTCGTTCAGGCCGAGCGCCGCGGCGTTGGCCGGCGTGATCGTGATGACGGCGCCGCCCGACAGGTCGCGCTCGGTGTGCTCGTAGCCGGCGAAGAAGTGCGTCTTGTCGCGCTTGATCGGACCGCCGATGTCGACGGTGTAGACGTTGACGTCGGTCGGCGGCTTGTTCTCGCTGGTGCGCTCGCCCTGGGTGAAGAACGGGAAGGCCACCATCGACTGGCGCTGCAGGCGGTAGCTGCCCTGGCCCTTGAAGGTGTTCGTGCCCGAGGGCGTGATGGCGTTGTAGATCATGCCCATCGTCTGGCCGAACTCGGGCGCCGCGCCGGTCGTCACGATCTTGACCTCGCGAATCATGACTTCCGACATCGGCATCTGCCGCAGGCCGGCGCGATCCTTCTGCGTGTTGTTGCTGCCGTCGATCTGGTAGTTCACGCGGAGCAGCGCGCCGTTCGAGGTGATGCGCGGCACGCCGAATTCCTGGTTCTCGAAGCCGACGACACCCGGCTGCAGCAGCGCGAAGTTGTAGGGGTTGCGGGACGTGAGCGGCAGCGTCTTCACTTCGGCCTCGGACAGGGTGCGGCCCTGTTCGATCTTGCCGAGATCGACGAGCGGCGCATCGGCCGTGACCTGAATCGTCTCGGTGAGCGCGCCCACGTCCAGCTTCATGCTGATGACGGCGGTCTGACCGGCGGAAATGTTGATCCCGGTCTGCTCGACCTTCTTGAAGCCCTGGAGTTCGACTTCGACCTTGTACTTGCCGAGCGAGAGCAGCGGCGCGCGGTAGAGACCGCTCTCGTTGGTGACGACGACACGGACATCGCCGGTGTCGAGGTTGGTGATCGTGACGGTGACGCCGGGAAGGACGGCGCCGGAATCATCGGAGATGATGCCTTCAATCGATCCGTTGATCGCGGTCGACTGAGCGGCCGCGGGGAGCGCGGCGGCGAGGCTGAGAAGAGCGGCTAGGAGAAAACGACGCATGGGGTGAGTGCCTCCAACGCAAACACGGTGCAAAGAACCAGTATAGCGGCCCCGGGGTCACCCCACCCCCGGCGCCAGCCCTCCGCACCCCATCCCTAGCGCACGGTCAGCAACACTTCTGCCGAGGCGGGGCCGGGCGTTGCGCCATTGAGCGCCACGACGCGCACGTAGTACATCCCCGCCGGCACGCCGCTGCCGGCAAGGCCGGTGGCCGACACGGGAATCTGGTAGGTGCTCGCGCCGGGCGTATGGCCCGCGACCAGGAGGTACGACGTGGGCGCCACGCCGCCGGACGGCGCCAGCCAGGTGATGTTCACGACGCCCGGGGAGGGCGCGATGGCCGAGAGACTCCGGGGCGCCCCGGGCGCGCCGGACGCGCCGCCGACGACGATGGTCACGTCAGCGGTGGGCGTGCTCGCGCCCACCGCGTTCGTGGCCACGACGCGCACGTAGTAGACACCGTTCGGTACGCCCGGTACGGCGACCGAGGTACCGGTGACCGGGATTGCGCCGAGGTTCGCGGCGCCGGGCGCCGAGCCTGCCAGCAGCTGGTACCCCGTGGCGAGGCCCCCGGAGGACGGCGCGGTCCAGTTGAGGCTGACCGTCGCGCCGGAGACCGTGGCGTTCAGGCCGGTCGGCACTCCCGGCGCCTGGGCCGTGGGCGGCGGCGGGGGCGGCGGCGGCGCGCCGACGCCGGGGTAGACCGACGCCATGGCAGCCAGATCGTCGGCACCGAGCGGCGCGGAGACCGTGCGGCTGAAGCAGCCCGACGAGATCGAGGGAAACATGATCGCGGGACGGGCCGTGGAGTGGCCGAAGCCGATGGCGTGCCCGAGTTCGTGCACGAGCATCTCTTCGTAGCAGCCCGTCGTGAAGCTCGCGAACTTCGCGGGCGGATTGTCGACGATGATCATGCCCTTCGTGATCTTCCAGTAGGTCAGGCCGTTCACCGCGCGCTGATCGATCGACGAATAGTAGGCACCGCCGATGGCGAGCGTGGAGCTTGCATCCGAAATCTCGCCGCACGGGTCGCCGTAGCTGACCGAAATCCGTTCGTCGTATTCGCTGTTGTAGAAGCAGCGGGGGCCGCGGGCCACGCCGTTCTGCAGGCGCAGCGACCCGGCGGCGCTCCACGCGGCGAGGGCGTTCGAGAGCTGCGTCAGGCCGCCACCCGCAAACTGCGGGTGTCCCCCGGTCTGCGAGTCCACGTAGACCGGGGCGCCGCTGTCGGCTTCGTGCCACCGGGCCGGCGTGGAGGCCAGGAGCGAAAAGGACGGGCCGCCGCGGCCATCGAGGCCGGCGCGGGCCGGCGTCGGCACGGCGG
>JALHON010000028.1 GCA_022842985.1 Acidobacteriota bacterium
CTGCCTGGGCGGTAGATGAAGTTGAACCGGATGTTGTTCGAGAGTTCGTTCGTGGCGGTGTTGTACTGCGTGAGGCTGCGAACCGTCATCCGCGGCGAGAACGTGTAGTCCACGCGCAATGTCGTCAGGTTCACGAGGAAGTTGCCCCAGGGCATATTCACGTCGTTTCTGTTGTACTGCAGTTCGCTCGAGAGGCGGCTCGACGCGCGCGCGCCGACGGCGTACGAGAGCGACCGCCGCGTGCCGCCGTAGAAGTCGTTCGGCTGGAAGGTGACGCGCTGGAAGAACTTCTTCCCCGGGCTCGTGTTGTAGGTGAACATCCACTCGTTCATGTTGTAGGCGCCCACCGGGATACGGACGTTCGGACGGATGTTGAACGGCAGATCGAGCACGTCCATGTGCTTCTGGTAGATCACGTTGATGAACGAGTCGTCGCGCAGCGTCGTGCCGAGCATCAGGTGATGCAGCCGGTTCACGAGCCGGTTCCCCTGGTCGGTGGTGTAGGTCAGCACGTACATCGGCTCGAACACCTTCACGCGGCCCTTCTTCGGCCGCGGCGTGGGCCCGAAGTAGGCCTTGGCCGTGCGGTGGCCGCCGGTGCGCTGCAGGAAGCCGGCCTCGGGATTGAAGTTCTCCTGCACGTCGAGGTAGTTCACCCACAGGTTCCACTTCGGATCGCGATAGGCGACGCGGCCGTAGAACGCCATGTCCTGGCCTTCGCCGATCGGGCGCCCGCCGAGCCACGGCGCATCGGGGTTGGTCGCCGTCTTCGCGACGTAGGAGTTGACCTGGAAGTTGTTGCCGAGCGAGAAGTTGCCGTCGAGGCCGATGGTGCGGTTGAAGTGCCGGCTGCCTTCCGCCGACTCCTTGTTGATGAAGATGGCGCCGATGCGCGAGCGGCGAAAGACGTCGCGGCTGTAGCGGCTCACGAAGAAGTTGTCGCCGGGCTTGTTGAAGGCGCTGTCGGTCTGCACGTCGAGCACGGCGATGTTGTTCTTGCCGACCTTGCCGGTGAGGCGCGCGCCGCCCAGGATCGGCACCGGCTGCCCGGTGTCCGAGAGACCGATCTTGCGGCTGAAGAAGAGATCGGTCTGCACGGGCGTCGAGGTGAACGACGCTCCCGTGCCCATCGTGAAGAAGTTCGACGCCTCGAGGAAGAAGTCGCGTTTCTCGGGGAAGAACAGCCCGAAGCGGGTGAGGTTGACCTGCTGGTCGTCCACTTCGACCTGCGCGAAGTCGGTGTTGATCGTGACGTCGAGGTTGAGGCCCGGCGTCACGCCGTAGCGCGCGTCGAGTCCCACGTCGCGCGCCCACGAGGTCGTGGAATTCGTGGCGCTCAGATCGCGGCGGCGCGGCCCGGCCACGACGAACGGCTTGAGCTTCAGGTCCCAGCCGAGGCTCAGGTGCTCGAGCCCGCGCAGTTCGCCGGCGAGGCTCACGCGCGTGAGTGAATAGGCACGCGGAATCGGCGACCAGTAGTCGAGCTCGTTCCGGCGCCGGTTGTGGCGCAGGAAGTTGATGCCCCAGGTCTGCTGATCGGCCGGCTTGAAGCGCAGCGTGTTGGTGGGGATGGACATCTCGGCCGTCCACCCGTCGTCCGTCACCTTCGCCGCCGCGTCCCACACACCGTCCCAGTTGCGGTTGACGTTCGAGGTCGCGCCGCGGCCGCCGCCTTCCCCTTCGTCGAAGATCTGCTGCTCGAGCTTGGCGCCGAGCGGCGTCGTCACGAACATGTAGCCGTTGCGCGAGTCCTTGAACGTGTCGAGGATGACCTGGAAGTTGTCTTCGTCGAAGAGGCGGTCGGAGTCGCGCCGCATCTCGGTCGCGACCACGGTGCGCCCGGCAGCCTGCCCCCCCGCGTCGCCACGATGTTCGGCGTGGGGATCGGCGCCGTCCGGGCCCGCCGTCACGACACCGCCCGCCTGATACGCCTTCACTGCCACATAGATCGTGCGCTCGTCGAAGACGACGCGCACTTCGGTGCGCTCGCTGGCCGGCTGGCCCAGGTTGGGCTCCTGCTGGGTGAAGGTCTCGACCGGCGTGGCCTGCTGCCAGACGGCATCGTCGAGCACGCCGTCGATGCGGGGACCGGTCTCGACCCTGACCGCGTTGATGAACGGCCGCTCCCTGCTCTGTTGCGCGAGGGAGACGGACGGCGCGGCCACGAAGGCCGCCGCAAGACACACCAGCACCGTTGTACGCATGCGACCCATAACTCTATACGCCTGAGGTGGCTGCCGTAACGGCTGTTCTGCATTTCGTCCACTGCCCCCCCCAATCCGATTGGCGGCCGCCGCCGTAGGACTGGTTCGGAGGCACCGACATGACACGCACGCTCCTCAGGACCGCGCTGGCGGCGGCCGTGGTGGCGGCCCCGCTGGCCGTCTTCACGGCCAACCATCGCGAGGCACCCATCACCGCCCTCGACCGCACGGCCGACATCACCGACTGGTATTCCTTCGTGAGTTACGACGATCCGTCGAAGCTGACGATGGTGCTCTCGGTGGATCCGCTGCTCGAACCCGCCAACGGCCCGAACTACTTCCCCTTCGATCCCGACGTGCTCTACGAGATGAAGGTCGACAACAACCACGACGCCGTGGAGGACGTCACCATCCAGTTCCGGTTCCAGACCGAACAGCGGAATCCGGGCGTCTTCACGGGCTTCGTGGGCGGCCTGCTCGGCATTCCGCAGATCACCGCCCTCGACGGCCCCGGCTCCGAGGGCCTCGGCCTGCGCCAGAGTTACACGGTCACGGCCATCCGCGATGGCCGGACGTTCGACCTGAGCGGCGGCCGCCGGCTCTACGCGGTGCCGACCAACGTCGGCCCGCGCACGATGCCGAACTATCAGGCGCTCTACACCCAGGGCATCTACAACCTCGGCAACGGCATCCGCAGCTTCGCCGGCACGACCGACGATCCCTTCTACATCGACCTCGGCGGCGCCTTCGACTCGCTGAACTTCCGGCCCGAGGCCGGCGGCGGCGTGCTCTCGGCGGTGAACGACAACAACAACACCGTGAACGTCGCGCCCGACGATGTCTCGGGCTACAACGTCAACACGATCGCCATCGAGATTCCGCTGCAGTTCCTGACGCGTGACTTCAGAACCCACACGAGCAGCGAACCGGCCGCGGTGCTCGGCACCTACGCCACCACCTCGCGCCAGCAGATCACCGTGCGCCGCCGTCCGCGCGAAGGCAACGGCACGCTCACGCAGGGGCCGTGGCGGCAGGTGCAGCGCATGGGCAATCCGCTCGTGAACGAGCTGCTCATCGGCACCGGCTCGAAGGATCGCTTCAGCATGGACGACCCGACGAACGACATCCAGTTCGGGCGCTTCCTGGCGCGGCCGCTGCTCGCCGACATCTTCGCGTCGATCGGTATTCCGGTGCCCCCCGGCGACCGGCTGGACCTTGCGCCGCTCGTGCTCTACACCGGCCCGACGATCCCGGCCGGCACGCCGCGCGGCCCGGTGGCCGACCTGCTGCGCATCAACACCGGCATCGCGCCGACGCCCGCCGCGCGGCAGCAGCGCCTCGGCCTGCTGACACTGCTCGACACGGACCCGAACAACGACGACGCCGCCGGCTTCCCGAACGGCCGCCGTCCGGATGACGACGTGACCGACATCGCGGCGCGCGCCGTGGCCGGCATCCTCGTGAATCCCACGACCTACGGCACGCGCATCGGCGACGGCGTGAACGTGAACGACAAGCCGAAGCAGACCACGTTCCCCTACGTGCCGCCGGCGCACGATGGCCGCAACAGCCGTCACGTCGATCCGGGCGAGCCGGGCTGCGCGGGCGTGTGCCCGCCCGGGCTGTAACGCCCCGGCGCTCTTCGGGGTCAGACCCCTTTCGAATTCGTAAGGGGTCTGACCCCGCATTCGCAGGACCCACGCGAGGGAGAGACGACGATGACGATGTTCCGACTCATGACGACGGCGGTGGTGCTGGCCACCTCGATCTCGGCCGCCAGCGCGCAGACACTGCGCCCGAATGCGCTGCTCGCGGGAACGGACACGCCGGCACAGCGGAAGATCGCGCTGGCGCAGGCGGCCATCGCGCGCAACCCGAAACACCCGCAGGCGCACGCGGACCTCGCCCTCGCGCTCACGCAGCGCGCCCGCGAAACCGCGGATCCCGTGCACTACCAGCAGGCCGAGGCCGCGGTGCAGGCCGCGCTCGCCATCGCGCCCGACCACTTCGAGGCGCGCAAGGTGCGCGCGTGGGCGCTGCTCGGGCAGCACCGGTTCGCCGAGGCGCTCGCGCTTGCGACCGCGCTCAACCGCGAGGTCCCCGACGATCTGATGGTCTACGGCATCCTGACCGACGCGCACATCGAGCTCGGCCACTATGACCAGGCAGAGACGTCCGCGCAGTGGATGCTCGACCTGCGCCCCGGCAACATCCCGGCGCTCACACGCGCGGCCTATCTGCGCGAGCTTTTCGGCGACATCGAAGGCGCGATTGAACTCATGCGCGCGGCGGTGAACCGCATGCCGTTCCAGGAAACGGAAGATCGCGCATGGGTGCTCACGCAGGTTGGCCACCTGGAACTCGTGCGCCGGCAGCCGGCAGCGGCCGAGCAGGCGCTCGAGGCCGCGCTCGCGCTCTTCCCGAACTATCACTACGCGCTCGGCACGCTCGCCGAGGTGCGCACGGCGCAGGGGCGGCATCGTGACGCGGCCCTGCTGCAGCGCCAGCGCTACGAGGTGGCGCCGCATCCGGAGAATCTCTTCGAGCTCGCCGAAGCGCAGGCCCGCGCCGGGATGCGCACGGAGGCGGCAAAGAGCTACGCGCAGTTCGAAGCCGGCGCACGTGCCGAGATGCGCGGCGACGACAACGCCAATCGCGAGCTCATCGCTTACTGGGCGGGCGCCGGGAAGAAGCCGGCCGAGGCGCTGAAGCTGGCAGAGCAGGAGATCGCACGCCGGGGCGACGTCTACACGCGCGAAGCGTATGCATGGGCGCTCTACAAGAACGGACGCCGCGCCGAAGCCAGGCGCGAGATCGCGAAGGCGCTCGCCGTGGGCGTGCAGCATCCGCGGCTGCTCGAGCGTGCGACGGCGATTCAGGGGACGGCAGCGAAAGCGGCGGCTGTGGCGTCCGGGGGCCGCTGACCCCGGTCTCCGCGACATCCGCGTCACCGTCCGTTTGTGCTACAACACGGGAGGTCGCCGATGCGTCTCCCGTGGTACACCCTTGCGGCGCTGTCAGTCGCCGTGGGCTGCAGTGAACAGGCTGCGTCTCCCACTTCGCCGCTGTCGCCCACGACGGCAGCCGTCGCGTCGCCCGCCAGTTTCGCTGGCGCGTGGCAGATCGCGTACCGGAACGACGAGTGCCTGAGCCGCCACTGCTTCTCGTCGCTGGGACAGGAATCACGGCTCGACCTCCGCCTGACGCAGATCGGCGATCGCGTGACGGGTGTCATTGCCGGCCCGACCGGTTACACCGACGTCACCGGCACGGTCACGCCCGACGGACGCGTCTCGCTCGGCGGGCGATCGACACCGGGCAGCGACAGCGCGCCTGGGCTGGTGGTGGACCGGCTCGAGTTCGAGCGCGACACGGCCAGCGGACTGCGCGGCTACGTCCGTCTGTTCAGCGAGTACGACGGCGAGACCAGCGCCTACAACGGCGGCGCGGGCGGCGCGATCGTGCGGGCGCGCCATGCGGCGCTGTCCGACACATTCGCGGGCACGTGGCAGGGGTACTACGACACCACCGACTGCCTGCCGGGCCCGGCGTGCCTCACGGAGCGCCGGGGCGAACTGGAACTCACGATCGCCGACCACGCCGGCGGGCTCACAGGCACGCTCTCGATTCGGCTGCGGCCGCCCGCGGCGGTGTCTGGAGCGCACGACGGGCGCTCGGCGCGGCTCGCCGGCGCCGGCCTCGACTATCAGGTCGAGGCGCTGCACGTGCAGCGTGACGCGACGGGCCGCCTCTCGGGCACGGCCACGCTGCGCAGCGGCGGCGGCGGCATGACGATCGCACTCGTGCGCGTGGGACGCCTCACCGACGAGCTCTAGCACGTCGCACCCGCGTGGTAGATTGGGGCTCTTCCCGCACTACCCCGGAGAGCCCCCCATGACTGCCATCGCCGATCGCGGCTATCGCCATCCCGACCGTCTCGTCTCTACCGACTGGGTCGCCGCGCACTCGGGCGACCCGGACGTCCGCATCATCGAGTCGAACGAAGACACGCTGCTCTACGCCACCGGCCACGTGCCCGGCGCCGTGCACGTGGACTGGACGAGCGATCTCAACGATCAGCTGCGGCGCGACTACATCGAACGCGAGGGCTTCGAGGCGCTGATGTCGAAGATCGGCGTGACGCCCGACACGACGGTGGTCTTCTACGGCGACAAGAACAACTGGTGGGCCTGCTACGCGTTCTGGGTGTTCCAGCTCTTCGGCCACACGAAGGCGCACGTGATGGACGGCGGACGCCTGAAGTGGCAGAAGGAAGGGCGCGCCTGGTCTACCGACACGCCGTCGTTCCCGGCCACAATCTACAGCGCGCCGGCGCGTGACGACGCGCGGCACCGCATCCTGCGCGACGAGGTCATCCAGTTCCAGAAGCGCGGCGGACAGTTCGTGGACGTGCGCAGCCCCGAGGAATACGCCGGCACGCGCATGCACATGCCGGAGTATCCGAACGAAGGGGCGATCCGCGGCGGGCACATCCCCGGCGCGAAGAGCGTGCCGTGGGCGCGCGCGATCAATCCCGAGGACGGCACCTTCAAGACCGCGGCCGAGCTCACGGCGCTCTACGTCGACCAGAACGGCCTCAACGGCGCCGAGGACATCGTGGCCTACTGCCGCATCGGCGAGCGCAGCAGCCACACGTGGTTCGCGCTCACCTACCTGCTCGGCTTCGAGAAGGTCCGCAACTACGACGGCAGCTGGACGGAGTGGGGCAACCTCGTCGGCGTGCCGATCGAGAAGTGACGCCGGCACCGATGTCCGCGTATCCCGAACGTCTGCAGGCGCTGCTGGACGTGTTTGCGGGCGTGACCGACACGCACGAACGCACGCAGCTCCTCATCGACTTCGCGCGCCGCTTCAAGGACGTGCCGCCGGAGGTGGCCACGCGCCCCTTTGGCGACGACCACCTCGTGAAGCACTGCGAGTCGGAAGCCTACGCGTGGGCGGTGCCGAATGACGACGGCACGCTGAAGCTGCATTTCGCGGTGGAGAATCCGTCGGGTGTCTCGGCGAAGGCGCTCGCCGCCATTCTCGACAAGGCGCTCTCGGGGCTGCCCGCGGCCGAGATCGCGAAGGTCGATCCGGAGATCGTCGAGAAGCTGTTCCGCCAGAACATCTCGATGGGCAAGGGCATGGGCCTCATGTCGATGGTGCTGACGGTGCAGGCCCTGGCGAAGCGTCATTTGTAACGGCCCTGTCCCGAATGGCACGAAATCTGCGCAAGGCGCGTGCCACACGGGGCCGCCCCGTTACAACGGTGGCTAGTTCTTCAATCCCAGGCGGGCGCGCTGCTGACAGTAGCTGCGGCGCATCTTGAACTGGCCGAGGCCATCGCTCGTGGCGGGTGCGCCGACGCTGTCGGACGTGGAGATCTGCTGCACGAGCGCCCGCGGATCCGACGCCGGCACTTCCTGGCCCATCGCGTCCGTGTAGAAGGTGGTCGGGCCCTGCCGGTTGTACCAGTAGCCGGGCTGCGCGTAGCTCTCGCGATCGCAGCCGCGGAAGCTGCTCCAATCGTCGTTGAAGACCTTGATGGCCGAGACCCGCGGGTCCCACGCGTACACGACCTCTGACGGATTCGCGGGATTCAGCACCGTGATCGGATCGAACACCGCCGGCGTGGCGAACGCCGTGTAGACCACACGGCCCTGGTAGTGCACGGACTGCGTGGTGGACCAGATCTCGTAGGCGCTGCCGAGACGGCAGGGCGAGCCGAGCTGCACGACATCCTTCACCGGCGTGGCACTGCGCGGATCGCAGACGGCGCCGGTGCCGCCGGTATCCATCATGAGCTGCGTGAAGGCGGCCAGGCCGAACTCCGGGTGAATCAGGCGGATCTCGGCCGAGTGATGCGGCATCGCGAAGCGCCTCGTGCCACCCGTGCCCATGTGGAAGACGCTGCGCGAGTAGACGCGGTTGACGCGGCCTTCGTCGTTCGTGTCGCCGGGATTGGCGATGAAGACCTTGAACCCTTCGTGCGGTTCCTCGTGGTCCATCCGCCGGCCGATGTAGCCGAAGCGGACGGGCGAGGCCGCGATGGCCGGGTGGCCGATCGTGGCCGGATCGTCGCCGTGTTCGTGCGCATAGATGCAGCCGCTCGGATCGACCTGCGGATGCCAGGTGCGGTAGCGCATGCCGTCACCGCCATCCACCACCCAGCGATCGTGCGCGGCGGCGCTGCACGTGCCGAGCGTGGAGGCGTCGACCGAGCCGTAGATGGGCGCCGTCGGCGGCGGCGGTGCGACACCGACGCGCAGCACGACCTCGGGGGAGGCGTCGCCCACGCCGCACGGGCTCAGCGTCCGCACGCGGACGTAGTAGACGCCGGCCGGTACCGTGGCGCTGAGACTGGTCGTGGCGAGGGGGATCCGCCCGAGGTCGGCCGCCCCCGGCGCCGACCCGGCCTCGAGCACGTAGGCCGTGGCACCGGGAACAGGCGCCCACGAAAGTGTCACGGCGCTGCCAGAAACGCTGCCCCCGAAGTTCGCCGGTGCCACGAGCGCCGCACCGCACCCCACGCGGACGTCGAGTTCGTTCGACGGACCGCTGACGCCCTCGGCGCCGGCCGCGCGCACGCGCACCCAGTAGCGGCCGGCCGGCACGCCGGTGGCGGTGAGGCTCGGCACGATGGTGGGCCAGGCGCCGAGGTCACGCTGTCCGGGCGCGGAACCGGCCTCGAGCCAGTAAGTGTGGCCGCTGCCGCCGCCCGACTGCCAGGTCAGCGCCACCGTGCTGCCCGAGACGGCGGCGGTGAGGCCGGTGGGCGGCGCGGGCACGGCGAACGCGAAGAGCCGCGGGTCTCCGGCCAGGGCGGCGAGCAGACCCAGCCCGGCCATCAGGCCTACGGGGGTCAGGAGGCGGCGTTGGGCGGCGCTCATCGGCCCGAGGAGTCTGCAAACCCCGCGCCGGGACGCGCCGGGGGACAGGTCCCTTAGGCAAGGGGTCAGACCCCTTACGAAATGCGTAGGGGGTCTGACCCCGGCGACAGCTCCGGGGACGGCGCCGGCGCCGGGCGCTCCGCGCATATACTGCGCGCCATGCATCGCTTCATTACGCGCGTCCTGGCGGGTGCCGCCCTCGCCGTCCTCGTCACCACGTCCCTGGCGGCGCAACCGGCGCCGGTGACACTGACGGTCACGAGTCCGACACTTACCGCCGGACAGCCCATCCCGAAACAACACACGGCCGACGGCGAGAACACGTCACCCGCCTTCGCCTGGACCGGTGCGCCGGCCACGACGAAGTCGTTCGCGCTCATCTGCGACGACCCCGACGTGCCCATGCCGCAGCCGTTCGTGCACTGGGTCATCTACAACATCCCGGCCACGGCGAAGGGGCTCCCGGCGAACATACCCATCGACCCCGCCGCGGCGATGCCGGCCGAGATCGCTGGCGCCATCCAGGGCCCGTCGGGCTTCCGCCGGCCGATCTATCGCGGACCGGCGCCGCCGCCCGGCAAGGTGCACAACTACCACTTCACCGTCTACGCGCTCGACGTCGCGGACCTCCCCGCCGGCCTGAACAAAGCGCAGCTCGTCGAGGCGATGGCCGGACACATCGTGGGCCAGGGCGCGCTCATCGCCACCTACGAACGCAAGCCGCCCACCCCCGGACGTTAGGCCCGCGAGCCCGCCATGCCGCACACTCCACCCTCTCGTCGCGATCTGCTGAAGCTGGCCGGCGCCACCGCCGGCGCGTCCCTGGTCACCGGGTCTGCCGCGCAGGCATCCGCCGCCGACGCGGAACAACGCGCGCGCACGCGTCCACGGCCCGCGCGTGAGCCACTCAAGGCGCTCACCACGCACGAAGCCGATCTGCTGGATCGCATCGCCGAGCTGCTCGTGCCGTCCGACGAGAACGGGCCCGGCGCCACCGAGGCCATGGCTGTGCGCTACATCGATCGCGCGCTCGCCGGTGCACTCGCCGATCAGCGGGACGCCTATCGCGTGGGACTCGAGGCCCTCGAACGCTACGCGAAGCAGACGCGCGGCGCCGCGTTCCTGCAGCTGCCGGAAACGAAGCAGATCTCGCTGCTCATCGACGTCGAGAGCGGCACGGCCACCGGCGCCAACGTAGGCTTCGCCGGCAGCTCGGCGCAGTTCTTCGGCCTCGTGCGTGGTCACGTCATGCAGGGCACGTTCGGTGATCCGCACTACGGCGGCAACGAGGGCTTCGTCGGCTGGGACCTGCTCGGGTATCCCGGGGTACGCACGGTGGTCACGCCGGCCGAACAGAAGCTGCTGTCGCCGCCCACACGCGTCAGGCGGTCCGCCTACGAGAGCCCGATGTTCAACAAGGCCATTGTGGACATGAAGCCGGCCGGGAGCGACCGCGATGCCGACTAACCTGCCGGGCACGGACGTCGTGGTGATCGGACTCGGCGCGGCCGGCGGTGTCGCCGTGCTGCCGCTCGCCGAGGCAGGCATGAACGTCGTCGGCCTCGAAGCCGGCACGTGGCTCACGAACAAGGACTTCGCGCCGGACGAAATCCGCAACAACGTGCGCGACTGGCCGATGGCCGTGCAGAAGTGCAATCGCGAAGTGCCCACACACCGCGTGAACGACAAGGCGCCCACCACCCGCGCCGCCGGCCACGCGATGATGAACGGCGTCGGCGGCACCGCGCTGCACTACTGGGCGCAGAGCTGGCGGCTCTCGCACTTCGACTTCAAGACGGTGAGCGAGACCACACGCCGCTACGGCCGTTCGCGGATCCCCACCGGGTCCACCGTGGAAGACTGGCCGTTCGGCTACGACGAACTCGAGCCGTTCTACGACCGCATCGAACACGAGATCGGCGTCTCGGGCCAGGCCGGCAACATCATGGGCACGCTCGATCCGCGCGGCAACATCTTCGAGGCGCCGCGGGCGCGCGCCTATCCGATGCCGCCGCTGCGCGGCACCGGCTTCATCGATCGCATGGCGGCGAGCGGACGCGCGCTCGGCTGGCATCCCTTCCCGGGACCGGCGGCCATCAACTCCGAGCGCTACCAGGGGCGCATGCCGTGCATGTACCACGGCTTCTGCAACCGCGGCGGCTGTCACGTGGACGCGAAGAACAGCCCGAACGTCACGACGATTCCGCGCGCGCAGAAGACCGGGAAGCTCAAGGTCGTCACCGAAGCACACGTCACCAAGATCGAGTGCGACGACAAGGGCAGGGTCACCGGCGTCACCTACGTGACCGGCAAGGAAGAGTTCTTCCAGCCGGCCAAGGCCGTGCTGCTCGCGAGCTACACCTACGAGAACTCGCGCCTGCTGCTGCTCTCGACCTCGAGGGCCTTCCCGAAGGGCCTGTCGAACAACCACGGGCAGGTGGGCCGGCACTACATGTCGCACGCGCAGGGCGGCGCCGTCACGGCGCTCTTCCCCTTCAATCTCAACAGCTGGTATGGCCTGCCCGCGCAGGGCGTGGCCATCGACAACTGGGCCGACGACAACTTCGACCACGGCGGCCTCGACTTCATCGGCGGCGGCAACCTGTGGGTCTATTCCGATCGCCGCCCGATCGGCGCCGCCAACATGCAGACGTTCGGCCGCGCGCCGTCGTGGGGCAGGCAGTGGAAGGCGTTCGTGAAGGAGAACGCCGATCGCGTGAACACGGCGTACCTGCAGAAGACGACGCTGCCCTACGAAGACAACTATCTGGATCTCGATCCGGTGGTGAAGGACCCGCTCGGCTTCCCGGTCTGCCGCATCACGGCGGACTACAAGGACAACGAGCGGAAGATCAACGACTTCATCCAGGAGAAGATGGAACTCTGGTACCGCGCGGCCGGCGCCGTCGACATCGTGCGCGGTCCGCTCGGCACGATGGGCGTCAACACACACGCCTACGGCGGCACACGCATGGGCGACAACCCGGAGACGAACGTCGTCAACCGCTACGGCTTCTCGCACGAGGTGCCGAACCTCGGCGTGCTGGGCGCGTCGGTCATGGGCACGAGCGGCGCGCACAACCCGACGCTCACGGCGCAGGCGCTCGCCTGGCGCACCGCGGAACACCTCGTGAAGAACTGGAAGGCAATCGCCGAGTGAGTCGGCGCCGCCTCCTGCTCGCGCTGGCGGCCGGCGTCGTCGCCGTATGGGCCGCCGCGTCGACACCCGCCGGCCAGACCCGCACGGCCCCGCGCGCGGCCACGGCGCCCGCGCTCCCGGAGTTCTGGAGCGCCGAGCTGCTCGAAGACTACGAGCTGCCGCTGGCCACGCCGTCGCGGACGCCCACGCACGTCTCGCGCGACTACTACTACGCGCTGCCGGAACGCCGGGTCTACAAGAGCTACCCGGTGTATCACCCCGACCGCGAACCGGACGGCTACCTGGACCGTCTGCGCGCCGCCGCCCCGGAGATCGTGTTCGACGCGGCCACGCTCCGCACCGACGCCGACTGGATCGCGGCGGGCCGGCTCGTGTTCGAGATGCCGATCGACGTGAACGGCCCGATCCTGCGGCCGGCGCACGTCCGCGATCGGGCCTGGTATGCGAAGCACCGCGTGCCGGTGGCCGCGGATGGCGTCATGCCGTTCGCGCGCTGGATCGTCCGGGAGACGGGCAAGGTCGAGCTCGGTAACGTGTCCTGCGCGATGTGCCACACGCGGGTATTACCCGATGGCACCGCGATAGCCGGCGCGCAGGGCAACTTTCCGTTCGACCAGGTGTTCGCCGACGACATCCCGAACATCCCGCCGCCGGTGATGCCGCTGGTCGCACAGGCCCTGGTGGGCGCGCCGTGGGACGCCGAGGGCACGGCCCGCCTGCGCGCGATGTCGCACGCGGACTTCCGCGCGGCCTGGAACGCGATTCCGCCCGGCGTCATCGCGCGCCAGGGCACGAGCGTGTTCGCGCCGCCGGCGGTGCCGGATCTCATCGGCATCGCCGATCGGCGCTATCTCGACTAGACCGGGCTGGGGCGTCACCGCGGGATCGCCGACGTGATGCGCTACGCGGCGATGAACCAGACGCTCGACGTGCTGGCCGACTACGGCGGATTCGTCCCCGACGCGGAGGACGGACGGACACGGGCGGAGCCCGGCAAGGCGGGGTTCTCAGGCGCCCGCGACCGCTACAGCGATGCTCAGCTCTACGCGCTCGCGAGGTTCCTGTACTCGCTGACGCCGCCGTCGAATCCTCATCGGCCCGACGCCCTCAGCCGACGCGGCGAGCAGGTGTTCAATCAGAGCGGCTGCGCCCGCTGCCACACGCCGCCGGCCTACACGGCCAATGCGCTCGTGCCGGCCGACGGGTTCACCGTGCCGCCCGAACATCGCACCCGCTACAACGTGCTCGACGTGCGCGTCGGCACCGACCCCACGCTCACGATGCGCACCAGGCGCGGTACCGGGTACTACAAGATCCCGTCGCTGCGGGGTGTGTGGTACCGCGGACCGTTCGAGCACAACGGGTCGGTCGCGACCCTGGAAGACTGGTTCGACCCGAAGCGCCTGCGCAGCGACTACGTGCCCACCGGGTTCAAGGGCGCGGGCGTGGCCACCCGTGCCGTGCCCGGGCATCGGTTCGGTCTCGCACTCGCGGCCGACGACAAGGCGGCCCTCATCGCATTCCTGAAGACGCTGTAGAGCCTGGCTACCAAGCTCACTGCTTGTTGCCGAGCTTGCTGCCGAACCACCAGAAGAGACCCACGAGCGCCGTGTCCGGGCCAGCTCGAGCATGTCCTCGCCGCCGGGAGGGTTGTCGCCAGCGCTGACCCGATTTAGCGTCCGCCAGCGCTTTAGCCGTGGGCGTCGGTGGAGATGCCCGCGGGAGGACTGGAGCAATCATGCGGAAAAAATCTGTTGTGACCGCGCTGCTCGTCGCATTGGTCAGTGTGTGCGATGCGTCGGTAGTGAGCGCGGCCCCCCCGGGCGCCCCCACCAATTTCCAGGCGACGGTGGATGGGTCGACCGTCAGCCTTTCGTGGGGCGCACCGACGACCGGCGCGGCACCGTCCAGCTACGCCCTGATTGCGCGGACCTCGACCGGCGCGCCGCTGGGCACGTTCAACATGGGCCTGGCCACCTCGTTTGCCACGGTGGCGCCCAACGGATCCTTCAGCGTCAGCGTCGTCGCCGTCAACAGCTTCGGCACGGGTCCCGAATCGGCCGTGCGGACCTTCTCGGTGCCGTCGGTGCCGGCGCCGCCGGGCCCGCCGCTGGGCCTGGGGGTGTCGGTCAGCGGCTCCACGGTCACGTTCAGCTGGGCACCGCCCGCCTCGGGCGGCGCGCCGGGCAGCTACGTGCTGCTGGCGGGCCTGTCTCCGGGCTTTGCGTCGCCGATCGCCAGCGTGCCCACGAGCGCCACGGGGCTGACCGTCGCCGGGGTGCCCGCCGGCGTCTACTACGTGCGCGTCGTCGCCCGGAACGCCGGCGGCGTCAGCACCGCCAGTACCGAGGTGTCGCTGACGGTCGGCGGCGGGGTGCCAGGGGCGCCGACGCTCAACGCGCCGGTCGTTACCGCCGGACCGACGGTGTCGCTCTCGTGGGCACCGGGCGCCGGTGGGGCCCCGACCTCGTACACCCTGAATGTGAGTTCGGCGACGGGCGTGCCGCTCCTCTCCGTGCCGGTGAGCGGCACCTCGGCGGTGTTCCCCGGGGCGCCCAGCGGCACCTATCTGCTGACGCTCGTGGCGCAGAATGCGTCGGGGGCGAGCGCGCCCTCGAACCAGGTGACCCTGGTTGTGGCAGGCGCAGGGACCGGCGGAGGCGGCGGAGGGACGGGCAGCTTCCCAACCGCTCTCTCGGGCGTCTGGCAGAACACGCTCGCCAGCGGCGGCACGTTCACCAACACCGCCACCGGCATCCAGTTCTCGATGACGCAGGGCTACTCGGCGCAGTTCAAGGTGCAGCCCAACGGCGAGTTCTATTTCGCGCACTACTCGTCGGGCGTGTCGTCGACGTGCAGCTTCGTCAGCTTCTTCGATCAGATGACGGGCCTCGCCGAGTTCTCGAACGGCCGGCTCACCTTGCGGCCGCGCGAGCGCCGCCTCGACGTCAATAACTGCGGGGGGCCCCACTCCGGCTCGAGTCAGCGGCCGCTCACGCCCGTCACCTTCGACGCCGAGGTGTCGGACTACCCGACGTCGCTCGACACCACGCTGCAGATGCAGCTCTCGAACGGGCCGTACCCGCTCGCGCTCAAGCTGCTCAACCGCCCACCGCCCACGAACGTGCAGGCGCCTGCGCAGCCGCCCCAGTTCCAGCTGGGGCCGTACCCTGCATACGAGGAATTCCTCGGCACCTGGGGCGTCTACGAGACGGACTTCTACAACCCGCAGACCGGGGCGACGCTCTTCCGCGACTGCTGCGGTGATGGCCGGTTCCTCCGCATCCGGGACAATGGCTACGAGGCGGGCTTCACGTTCGCGCGCGAGAACATCGAGGGCGTCTGCAAGCGCGACATCATCTACTTCGAGCGCGGCACCGCCAACTTCCTCATCACCGACATGCGCGGGAGCGCCACCGCTCAGGGGGACGTCCGCTTCACGCCGACCGAGGCGCGCCTCTTCGTGCGCATTCGTGAGTGTGGCCGGGAAGACGGCACGACGTCGTACACGGTGACGCCGCAGCCGAGGTACCACCGGTGGAGCTACACCCCGGCCATCGCGGGCAGCACTGAGGAGTTCATGATCGGCTGCCAGTACCCGCAGGGCCACTGGGGCTTTGCCTTCTGCTACAACGCCAACCCGTGGATCTCGCTGCAGCGACGAAACCAGCTCGATCCCGCGCTACATCGTGCCGGCCACGACCTGACGGGCCCATCCGGACTTGAGTCGATCGAGGATCCACTCGTTTCCGCCGAACGCGCGCTGGCCGCGCCGGGCGCTGTTCGCCTTCGCCACGCAGGCCTCGAGCCGGTCGGCGTCCCAGGGGAGCGTCCGGAACCGGCATACCTCGACGAGGCAAGCGGCGGCGCGGGCGGCGCGCGCAGACGACAGTAAGCATTGGCGGGGTCGGGGGGTGACCGAATCGCCGTTATCCGACCCCGCCCCCACTCCGGGGCACGTTTCCTTGGTACAGCCGTTCGAACACAACGGGTCGGTGGCCACGCTCGAGGACTGGTTCGACCCTGCGCGACTGCGCGACGACTACGTGCCCACCGGGTTCAAGGGCGCCGGCGTCACCAGTCGCGCGGTGATGGGACACCCCTTCGGCCTCGCGCTGCCGGCCGGCGAGAAGGCCGCGCTCATCGCCTTTCTGAAGACGTTGTAAGCGCCTGACGACTCACGCCTCACCGAGGGGCACGACCTGCACGGCGGCGTCGGGCACGGCGCTCAGGAAGCGGTCGAGCGTCGAGCCGCGCCAGATGAGTTCCCACCGCGAGCGCGCCGACTGACCGAAGATGACGTGGGTCACGCCCTCGCGCTGAGCGAAGGCGATGAGCCCCTCGGCGGGACGTTCGGCCTTTACGCGCACCACCGTGGCGCCAAGACTCTCCGCGAGCCGGATGTTCTCCTGCAGCGCCTCGGCATCGCGCGCGTTGATGCGGTCGGGCTTCTCGCGCGGCGTCTCGACGTAGACGGCGTACCACCTCGACCCGAGCCGGCCGGCGATGCGCGCGCCGGTGCGGACCACGCGCGGTGCCTGCGTGTTGGAACTCATGCAAACCATGACGCGCTCGGGAATGAGCGCCGGCTCGAGTCCTTCCCGGGCGCGATACGTGGCCGCCTTCTCGCCCACCTCGTCGGCCACCGCGCGCAGCGCCAGCTCGCGGAGCGTGGAGAGATTGCCCTTGCGGAAGAAGTTGGCGAGCGCCTGCTCGACCTTCTCGGGCTTGTAGATCTTCCCTTCGCGCAGGCGGCTGCGCAGCTCCTCCACGGTGACATCGACGTTGATCACTTCATCGGCGCGGTCGAGGAACGTGTCGGGCACGGTCTCGCGCACGCGCACGCCGGTGGCGCGGGCCACGGCATCGTTCAGTGTCTCGAGATGCTGGATGTTGACCGCCGTCAGCACGTGAATGCCGGCGTCGAGCAGCTCCAGCACGTCCTCGTACCGTTTGGTGTGGCGCGAGCCCGGCACATTCGAGTGCGCCAGTTCATCGACCACGCAGACCTTCGGATGGCGGCGCACGATGGCATCGACGTCCATCTCCTCGAGCACGGCGCCGCGATACTCGACCTTCCGGCGCGGCACGATCTCGAGGTCCTTGACCTGCGCCTCGGTCTCGGCGCGGCCATACGTCTCGACCACGCCGATGACGACATCGAGCCCGCTCGCTCGCAGCGCGTGCGCTTCCTGCAGCATCTGGTACGTCTTGCCGACGCCGGGCGCGGCGCCGATGTAGATGCGCAGGCGCGCGCGATCCTTCTCCTTGATGCGCGCCAGCAGCGCTTCGGGCGACGGTCGCTGTTCGGTCATGGCCCGCTACCGCGGCCTCGGGGCCCGCGCGTCGAGCGCGAGGTTGAGGAGCAACACGTTCACGACCGGCTCGCCGAACACGCCGAGCTGGCGCGGCTCGATGTGCGCCTCGACGAGCTGTCGCACGTCCTCCGGCGGCAGACGCCGCTGCCTGGCGACACGCGCCACCTGATAGAGCGCCGCTGCTGGACTGAGATGGGGATCGAGCCCGGAGGCCGACGTCGTCACGAGGTCGATCGGCACGGCCGTGCCGCCCGCGTCGGCCCGCAGCCGCGCCACGTCTCCCGCCACGCGATCGATGAGCTTCTTGTTGGTCGGGCCGAGATTCGAACCCGACGACGCGCCCGCATCGTAACCCGCGCCTGCCGCCGACGGCCGCGAGTAGAAATAGCCAGCGGACGTGAAGGGCTGGCCGATGATCCGCGAGCCGATGAGCACGCCGTCGCGCGAAAGGAGCTGGCCGTTGGCCTGGTCCGGGAACAGCACCTGCGCGACGGCGGTGACGACGAGCGGATAGACGAGTCCCAGGAGCACGGTAGTCACGACGGTCAGGCGGGCCGCCGTCAGCAGGTGTCGAGTGAGCGCCATGGCGGACGTCCTTACGCGAGTCCGAGCGTCGTGATGACGACGTCGATGACCTTGATGCCGGCAAACGGCGCGACGACTCCGCCAAGCCCGTAGACGAGCAGGTTGCGCCGCAGCAGCGCCGCCGCCGGGAGCGGCGTGAACTGCACGCCGCGCAGCGCCAGCGGCACGAGCGCCACGATGACGAGCGCGTTGAAGATGACAGCCGAGAGAATGGCCGACTCCGGTGTCCGCAGCCGCATGATATTGAGCGCGTCCAGGGCCGGATAGGCCGTGAGGAACATCGCCGGAATGATGGCGAAGTACTTGGCCACGTCGTTGGCGATCGAGAACGTGGTGAGCGTGCCGCGGGTCATCAGCAGCTGCTTGCCGATCTCGACGATCTCGATGAGCTTGGTCGGGTTCGAGTCGAGATCCACCATGTTGCCGGCTTCTTTCGCCGCCTGCGTGCCGGTATTCATGGCCACGCCCACATCCGCCTGGGCGAGCGCCGGCGCGTCGTTCGTGCCATCGCCCGTCATCGCGACGAGCTTGCCGGAACGCTGCTCCCGCTGGATGAGCGCCATCTTGTCTTCGGGCGTCGCTTCGGCGAGAAAGTCGTCCACGCCCGCTTCCCGGGCAATCGCCGCCGCGGTAAGCGGGTTGTCGCCGGTGATCATCACGGTCTTGATGCCCATGGCACGCAGGGCGGTGAACCGCTCGCGCATGCCGCCCTTGATCACGTCCTTCAGGTGGATGACCCCGAGCACGCGGTCGCGCTCGGCGACGACGAGCGGCGTGCCGCCGGCGCGGGCGATCCGCTGCACGATGGCGTCGAGCTCGGTCGAGGGCGTGCCGCCGTTGGCGCGCACGTACTTCGCCACCGAGTCCGCCGCGCCCTTGCGCACTTCACGGCCGTCCAGGTCGATCCCCGACATGCGCGTCTGGGCGGTGAATGGCACGACTACGGCGGCGTGCGCCGCGAGGTCGCGCCCGCGAATGCCGTACTGCTGCTTGGCCAGCACCACGATCGACCGGCCTTCGGGCGTTTCGTCGGCGAGAGAGGCGAGCTGCGCCGCGTCGGCCAGGTCCGACTCCGTCACACCCGGAAGCGGCAGGAACTCCGCGGCCTGGCGATTGCCGAGCGTGATGGTACCCGTCTTGTCGAGCAGCAGCGTATGCACGTCGCCGGCGGCCTCGACGGCGCGGCCCGACATGGCGAGCACGTTGTGCTGGATGAGCCGGTCCATGCCGGCGATGCCGATGGCCGAGAGCAACCCGCCGATGGTCGTCGGGATGAGGCACACGAGCAGCGCCACGAGCACGAAGATCGACTGCGGCGCCCCGGCATAGATCGCAAACGGCTGCAGCGTCACGACCGCCATCAGGAAGACGATGGTGAGTCCGGAGAGCAGGATGTTGAGGGCGATCTCGTTCGGGGTCTTCTGCCGCTCGGCACCTTCCACGAGCGAGATCATCCGGTCGAGAAAGGTGTGGCCCGGGTCGGCGGTCACGCGCACCGTGATGCCGTCCGAGAGCACCTTGGTGCCGCCGGTGACGGCCGAGCGATCGCCGCCCGCCTCGCGGATGACGGGGGCGGATTCGCCGGTGATCGCCGACTCGTCCACCGAGGCCACACCCTCGATCACTTCGCCGTCCGAGGGAATGAACTCGCCCGGGCGCACGATCACCACGTCGTCCCTGCGCAGCGACGCCGCCGGCACGGTCTCGGTCGTGCCGTCGGCACGGCGACGGGTCGCGAAGGTCTCGGTGCGGGCCTTGCGCAGGGTGTCTGCCTGGGCTTTGCCGCGGCCTTCGGCCATCGCCTCGGCGAGGTTGGCACAGAGCACCGTGGCCCACAGCCACAACGTGATCTGCAGCTCGAAGCCGAACGCGGCAGCACCCTTGAACCAGTGGCTGACGAGCAGCACGGTCGTCAGCCCGGCGCCGGCCTCGACCACGAACATCACGGGGTTGCGCACCATCACACGCGGGTCGAGCTTCCGCACGGCGTCCACGAGGCCGGCCCGCACGAGCGCCGGCTCCCAGATGCTGAGTGTCTGTGTCTTCGCCATGGCGTGGTGCCTCGTCGCTCAGAAGGTCGTGCCGGCGCGCATCAGGAAGTGCTCGACGATCGGGCCGAGACTGAGCACCGGGAAGAAAGTGAGCACGCCGACGATTACGATCACGCCGACGAGCAGCGAGGCGAAGAGCGGCGTCGTCACCGGGAAGGTGCCGAGCGAGGGCGGCACCAGGTTCTTGCGCGCCAGATTGCCGGCGAGCGCCAGCATCGGGATGATCACGAGGAAGCGCCCCACCAGCATGGAGGCCGCGAGCGTGACGTTGTACCAGGGCGTGTTCGCCGACAACCCGGCGAACGCCGATCCGTTGTTGGCGGCGCCCGAGGTGTAGGCGTAGAGGATCTCGGTGAGGCCGTGCGGGCCGGGATTCCAGATGCTCGACGTGCCGAACGCCGGCGACACCACCGAGATGCCGGTGAACACCAGGACAACGAGCGGCACGACCAGCACCGCCAGCATCGCCATCTGCACGTCGAAGGCCTCGATCTTCTTGCCGAGGTACTCGGGCGTGCGGCCCACCATCAGGCCGGCGATGAACACGGCCAGCACGACGAAGATGAGGATGCCGTACATCCCGGCGCCGACGCCGCCGAAGATCACCTCGCCGAGCATCATGTTGACGAGCGGCACGAGCCCGCCGAGCGGTGTGAATGAGTCGTGCATCGCGTTCACGGCGCCACAGCTCGCATCGGTCGTGATGGTGGCGAAGAGCACGGAGCTGGCGATGCCGAAGCGGGCTTCCTTGCCTTCCATGTTGCCGCCGGGACACATTGCGCCGGACTGCTGGTCGGTATCGGCCAGCAGCGGATTGCCGGCCGCTTCTGCCCAATAGGCGGTGGTCACGCCGGCGAGGAACAGGAACGCCATCGCCCCCCAGACCGCCCACCCGTGGCGCGGCGACTGCGTCATCTGGCCGAGCGTGGCCGTGAGGCCCGCCGAGATGGCGAAGATGGCGAACATCGCCAGCACGTTCGAGAGCGGCGTCGGGTTCTCGAACGGATGGGCGCTGTTCGCGTTGAAGAAGCCGCCGCCGTTGGTGCCGAACTGCTTGATGATTTCCTGCGAGGCCACCGGCCCCTGGGCAATGACCTGTTCGGTGACGGTGGCCGCCACGGTCTGGCCGCGGGCATCGGTCGTGGTCGTGGTCTGCGGGTCGACGAGCTGCACGCGCTCGTAGGGCTTGAAGTTCTGCACCACGCCCTGTGACACGAGCGCGAGCGCGCCGACGAGACAGACCGGCAGCAGCACCCACAGCGTGGCCCGCGTCATGTCTACCCAGAAGTTGCCGAGCGTCTCGCGCTCACGGGCGGCGATGGCCCGGATGAACACGATCGCCAACGCGATGCCGGCGGCTGCCGACATGAAGTTCTGGTACGCGAGCCCCGCCATCTGCGTGAGATAGCTCATCGTCGTCTCGCCCGCGTAGGCCTGCCAGTTGGTGTTGGTCGTGAACGACGCGGCGGTGTTGAAGGCGAGGTCGGGCGCCACGCCAGGCAGCCCCTGCGGATTGAAGGGCAGCACACCCTGCAGGCGCTGCAGGGCGTAGAGCCCCAGCATCGACACGAGGCTGAAGGCCAGCATCGACAGACCGTATTCGGTCCAGCGCATGTCGTGCGACGCGTTCACGCCGGTCAGGCGGTAGATGATCCGCTCGATCGGGCCGAGCACCGGGTCGAGCCAGGTCCGCTCGCGCGCGAACACCGCGGCCATGAACCGCCCGAGTGGCACGGTGACGAGCGCCACTGCCGCGAGGAACAGCAGAATCTGAATCCAGCCGTTGAGCGTCATGTCAGAACTTCTCCGGCCGCAGCATCGCGTAGACCAGATAGACGAGCAGGCCGAGCGCGAGGGCCAGCGCGGCAAGTGAGTCGAACGCCATCAGCGGCCTCCGCGCGAAAGGTACTCACAGGCGCCGACGTAGCCGGCGGCGAGCACGAAGCACAGAATCGCGAGTCCGACGAACAGGAGATCGGTCATGGGGGACTACCACGCGCCCGTCTTGTTGCCGAACCACCACACCAGCCCGACGAGCGCGGTCTGCTGATGCGTCCGGCGGTCGTCCGGCCGCGGCCCCGTGAAGAAGCGTGCGTTCGACCAGTCGCGCCGCACTTCGCCGCGCACGAGGAAGCCGTCGGCCAGCTTGTACTCCGCGGTGGCCGTGAACCCGTGCAGCACCTGCTCGATGCCGCCGAAGAGGCCCTCGTCGTCGAGGCGCTCGTAGCGCACGGCCAGGGCCGCCGGCGTCGAGACCTGATACCGCGCGTAGAGCCCTGTGCCCTGCAGTGCCAGCGGCTCGTCGGCCTTGCGCACCTCGTTCGTGACGTAGTTCATGTCGGCGCCCACACTGAGCCTGGGTGTCGCGGCCCACGCTACGTAGCTGTCGATCACCTTGAAGTAGCCGTCGGGCCCGTCGGGCTGGCCGCCGTCGGGCTGCTCCTGGCCCGCGTAGTAGTTGAGCGTCCACGTCACCGACCGCGCCGGCTTCACGATGGCCACGACGTGGTTGCTCTTGAAGTTGTTGAAGTCTTCCGTCTGCTGGATGCCGTTCGTGAGCATGTAGACGAGTGTCAGCTCGTCGCTCACGGGCAGGGTGGCGCGCACGCCCGCGTGGTAGAACGGCAGGAAATTGAAGAGGTAGGCGCGCGAGAAGTGGTCGTTGTCCTTGGCGTAGTTGGTCTCGAAGCCGAGGCTCGACGCGAACTTGCCGAAGTCCATCCGCAGGCCGCGCCCCACGGGAAACACGTAGCTGCCGAAGGCCTGCCAGACGTGCCGGTAGACGTCCGGCCGCGGCTCATTGGCCGCGCTGCCCTGCACCGTCTCGGTGGCCTGGCCGAACTGCAGGTCGACGCGGGCACCGAAACGGCGTCCCTCGTCCACCGCCGGTGCGCTCTCGATGACGATGGCCGTCTGCTGGATGCCGAAGACGTTCGACCGCGTGTCGTAGGCGCGCAGCAGGTTGATGCGGTCGAACGGCCGGTTCCAGTTGTACTGATAGAACCCTTCGAGCGCGACGCCGAGCGTCACGTGGTCGAGCGGCCCGGGCGCGGGCGAGGCGGCGGCCTGGGCGGCCGGTGCCGGTGATGGGTCGGAGGGCGGCGGGGCTGACTGCGCGCTGGCCGTCGTGGCCACGACGGCGGCAAGACCAAGGGCGAGAAGCGACGAACGGACGAGGGTCATGGTGACCAGATATTCCTCGATCACCACGATAGGGACCGCGCCCTGAGAAGCGCCGGAGAAGTTCCTGAGAAGTTCCTGAAGACGCCGGTTCGGCGTGGAAGTGCCCCGAATCCGTCAATCCGCCGGCGAATCGCCGGTCGAGAAGCGGTAGCCGACCCAGGGCTCGCTGATGAGATACCGGGGGTGGGCGGGGTCCACTTCGATCTTCCGGCGCAGCTGCGCGACGAGCGTCCACAGGTGCTCGGGCTGTTCGACGGCGTTCCGGCCCCAGATGGCCGCCAGGATCGCCCGGTGCGTCAGCACGCGGTCGTGGCTCTTCGCAAGCAGCGACAGCAGCTCGAACTCCCTGGGCGTGAGGCGGATCTCGGTGCTGCCGCGGACGACACGGCGGCGGTCGTAGTCGATGGTCAGGTCACCGGCCGTGAGGGTGCCGGCGTCGGCCGCGCTCTCGCTGGCGACCCGACGCAGCGCGACGCGGATGCGGGCCAGCAGTTCCTCGGGGCCGAAGGGTTTGGTCACGTAGTCGTCGGCGCCGAGGTCCAGCGCCTGCACCTTGTCGGCCTCCGAGCCGCGCGCCGAGAGCACGATGACCGGCACCGCCGAAGCGGCGCGGAGGCGGCGGCACACCTCGGTGCCTTCGAGGTCGGGGAGTCCGAGATCGAGCACGACGAGGTCGGGCGCCCGTCCGGCCGCGAGGCGCAGCGCGTCCGCGCCGGTGCCGGCAATCTCGACGTCGTACCCGCGGCTGCGCAGCAGCGGTCCCACGGCGCGCTGAATCGCGGGCTCGTCGTCGACGAGCAGGATGCGTGGCATCGTGCCTGTCAGTCTGCCACGGCCGCAGGCTCGCCGTCGGGAGTGACGCCGTGGGTGGCCGGCACGGCGAGCGTGAAGCAGGCGCCGCCGCCGGCGGCGTTCTCGACCCACACGCGGCCGTGCTGCGCGGCCAGGAAGCCGCGCGCGATCCACAGCCCCATGCCGGTGCCGGAAGTGCGGACGCGGGCACTGTCACCACGGAAGAAGCGATCGAAGACGTGCGGCAGGTCCGCGGCGGCGATGCCGGGCCCATGGTCGCGCACCGCGATCTCCAGATGATCGCCGCTCACGCCCGCGCGCACCTCGATGGCCGTCCCCGCGGGCGCGTACTGCGCGGCGTTCTCGAGCAGGTGCGCGAGCGCCGAGGCCGTCAGGCGCGGGTCCAGTCGCACCGGCACGTCAGGCTCGACGGTGACCGTCAGCGTGTGCCCGCGCAGCTGGTGCTCCACCTGCTCCCTGGCGGCGGCGACGATTTCGGAGGGATGCACACGCCGGACATCGTGCGCGACGGCGCCCGAGTCGAGGCGCGCCAGGTCGATGAGGTTCTGGAACAGGCGCGCCAGCCGCTCGACTTCGGCCTGGATGAGATCGCTCTGCTCGCGCCGGTCAGCCGGCCCGAGTTCCGCCTCGCGCAGATTGGCCGCCGCCACGCGGATGGCGGTGAGCGGCGTGCGCAGATCGTGGCCGATCGACGCGAGCAGGGCCGACTTCAGCTCGTCGCTCTGCCGGGTGAGCTCGGCGGCCTTGCGTTCCTGCAGCAGGTTTGCCCGCTCGATGGCGATGGCCACGACGCCGGCGAGCGCGTCGAGGGTGCCCGGGTCCACCGGACGGCCCGCGGCGGCCATGAGGCCAATCGGCCGCGTGCCCACGCGCAGCGGCACGAGGCGGATGGTGCGTCCGTCGGCCTCGAGTTCGCGGTGCCCCGAATAGGTTCGGGAGTACGCATCGAACTCGAGCGTCGTCTGCGCGGCGGCGAGCGCCGTGGCCAGCTGCTTCGGGTCGAGCGTCACGTCCGCGGCACCCGCCGATGAGATATTCCAGGTGTCGCCCGCCGGTAGCGCGATCGCGAGGTACTCGAGGTCGAAGCGGCGGCCCACGGCCCGGGCCAGCGCGGTGAGCGCCGCGCGCGAATCCGGCAGCACGAGCACGTCTCGGCTGAGGTCGAACAGGCGGGCCTGCTCGTCGCGCCGGCCGAGCGCCTCGGCCGTGCGCGCGCGAGCCACCGCCGAGAGGTTGCTCGCCACGAGGCTCACGGCGAGGAACGAGATGAGGGCGAGCCAGTTCTGCGGCTCGGCCACGACGAAGGTGCCAAGCGGCGGCAGGAAGAAGAAGTTGAAGCACAGGACGGCGACGACCGAGACCGACAATGACACCCACAGCCGCGAGGTGGCGGCCACGACCAGCACCACGAGCAGGAACGTCGTGGAGACGGTGGCGGCATTGACCACGCCGAGCCAGCGGCACGCGGCCGTCACCACGGCGACGGCGGCAAGACCCGCCGCGAGACGCGGCCATTCGGACATCGGGCGTGACGTCATGAGGCAGTGGGGTCAGACCCCATTCCGGGCCGGGCCAGACTACTTGATCGACGCGCCGGGCCGCATCTCGTCGGTGCCGCGGCGCACGATGGTGTCGCCCACCGCGAGTGCGCCGGCCACTTCCACCTGGTCGCCGGTGACAGCGCCCTTCTTCACCGTGACCCACTCGGCCTTGCCGGCATTCACGCGGATGACGAAGGTGCGTTCGGTGGTCGTGACCACCGCCGTGACCGGCACGACGAGGCCCGCCGCGCTGCGCGCGATCGGCCAGCGGACGTCCGGGAACATACCGGGCGCGAGCACGCCGTCGCGGTTCACGACATCCGCCTCCACCGTCATCGACCGCGTGCGGCCGTCGAGCGACCCGGCGCTGCGCGCGAGGCGCGCGGTGAACGTGCGGCCGGGATGTGACGGCACGGCGAACTCGATCGTGCGTCCGATGGTGACCACCCCAAGGCTCACCTCCGGCACCGGCACCACGAGCCGCAGGCGCGCGGTGTCTTCCAGCCGGAAGAGCGCGCCGGCGGATGGCCCGACGAGCGCGCCCGGATGTACGAGCCGCTCGACGATACGACCGGCAAACGGCGCCGTCACGCGCTGGTACTGTTCGAGCACGCGGATGGCCTCGTGCGCCGACTTGGCGCCGGCCACCGCCTGCACCTGCGCGTCCACGGCGGCCTTCGCAGCGGCGGCGTCTTCTTCGGCGCGTTCTACTTCGAGCCCCGAGACAGCGCCGGGTGTGGCCGCTGCACGCTTCACGCGCTCGAGCGCGGAGGTCGCCGCCACGAGACGGGCGTCGGCTTCGGCCTTGCGTGCTTCCGCCTGCTGCACACGCGTCAGCGCCTCGGCCGTCTGTGCCACGAGCTCCGGCGTGGCGAGCGTGGCGAGCACCTGTCCCTGGCGGACGATCGCGCCGCGGTCCACGTGCACCTGCTCCACGAAGCCGGCCACGCGCGCGGTCACCGCCGTGGCCTGGAACGGCGCGAGTTCGCCCGGCAGCGTGATGACACGCTCCGCGGCTGGCGTCGCGGCCACCTTCACCGTCTCCACGGCCTGCGCGTAGGCCCGGCCGGGCGCCAGCACTGGCACGAGCGCGGCCACGAGCCACGCGACGACGACGTTACGACTGCACTGCGCCATGGGATTCGCCAATCGAAGAAGTGAGCGACGGCGCGGCGGTGGAGGCGCGCGCCATGAGCCACGCATACACCGCGGGCACGACGAAGAGGGTCGCGACGGTGGCCGCGGTGAGGCCGCCGATGACGGCGCGGCCGAGAGGCGCCGACTGCGCGCCGCCGTCACCGAGGCCGAGCGCCATCGGCACCATGCCGACGACCATCGCCGAGGCCGTCATGAGCACCGCGCGCAGACGTCCGGCGCTGCCCTGCACGGCCGCCTCCACGCTCGACAGGCCGCCTAG
>JALHON010000029.1 GCA_022842985.1 Acidobacteriota bacterium
CGAGCTGGCGCCGTGGCTCGCCGTGGGCCTGGCCGTGCTGCTTGCCGGCGGCACGGCGGTGGCGTCGCTGGCGGTGTTCCGGCCGGCGCAGGCACGGCTCAGCGACCTCGAGCAGGCGGCGCGGCGCTTCGGTGCCGGCGATCTCACCGCGCGCGCCGTCGAACGTGGCGGCGACGAAGTGGCGGCGGTGGCCCGCGCCTTCAACCGCATGGCCGACGAGGCGGCGGCCCGCGAGGCCGCGCTCGTCGAGGCCGATCGCGCCAGGCGCCAGCTGCTCGCCGATGTCACCCACGAACTGCGCACGCCGCTCACGGCGATCCGCGGCTACGCCGAAACGCTCACGCTGCCGGCCTTCGCGCCGCCCACCGCCGAGGGGCAGCGTTTCGTGCACATCGTGGACGTCGAGGCGCAGCGTCTCGAGCGGCTCGTGAACGACCTGCTCGACCTGGCGCGCGTCGATGCCGGCGGCGCCACGTTCGAACGGGCGCCGGTGCCGGTGGCGGCACTCTTCACGCGGGTCGTCGAGCGGCACGGCCCCACGGCGACGGCCGCGGCCATCGCGCTCGAGACGTCCATCGCCGACGGACTCGACACCGTGCCCGGCGATGCGCGCCGGCTCGAGCAGGTGGTGCAGAATCTCACCGCCAACGCCCTTCGCCACACGCCGGCCGGGGGGCGCGTGACGTGGCAGGCGTTCGTCGACGGCGGCGACGTGGTGCTGCGCGTGACCGACACCGGCGAAGGGATCGGCCCGGAACATCTGCCGCACGTCTTCGACCGCTTCTACAAGGCCGATCCGGCGCGGGCCGATGGCACCGGCACGGGCCTCGGCCTCTCGATCGTGAAAGCGATCGTGGAACGGCACGGCGGCCGCGTGAGCGTCACGAGCACACGCGGTGCGGGCACGACCTTCGACGTGCGCCTGCCGCGGTAGCCGCCCGCCGGCCGTCGCGCTCAGTGCGCGGCGCCGACCGCGTGCGTGTGCCCGTCGCTCCTCACGGGTGCCGAGGCGTGGAGCAGGCCGCTGAAGATGCCCTGCAGCAGCGGGATGTTGTCGGCCATCAGCTCGAAGAGGTCGGCGCGGTCGATACGCAGCACCTCGCCGGCCACGGTCACCGTGCCCGCCGAGGCCATGTAGCGGCCGCCAAGCGCCTCGTACATCCCGACGACGTCGCCGCTTTCGGCCGTGTCGCCGTCGCCGCCGGTGCCGGCGATGCTGATGGCGCCGGTGACCACGGCGTGGATGGCCGCGCCGTCGCCGGCCTTGAAGAGCGTGTCGCCGGCGGCGAGCGGCACGATGCGGGCGACGCCCGCCAGGCGCACGAGGTCCGCGGTGGTGGCGCGCTGCAGCAGCGGGCTCGACTGCAGCAGCAGCAGGCCGTCGAGCGTCTGGACGCCGTCGGCCACGCGCTTCGTCAGTTCATCGGACAGCGTGCCGTGCACCACCGTCCGCCAGGCCGGCGCGCAGCGTGTTTCGAGCAGCAGACGGAAGATCCCCTGCGCGATCTCGACGTTCTCGGACACGAGCGTGAGGAACGCGTCGGTGGTCATGGTCAGCGTGATCGTGGGCTCGAGGGCCGTGGCGGTGAGGCGCACGGGATGCCCTTCGAGCACGTCCTCGAAGCCGATGACGCCCGGAGCGCCCAGTTCGTCGGGCCCGCAGTGGCTGCCGCCCACCGACACCCGGCCATCGAGCACGAAGTGCAGGGCGTCGGTCGCCTGGCCCTCCTGCGCGATGACGTGGCCGGTCTCGTGCCGCACCTGGCGGCCGAGGCTGGCGACGCGGAAGAGTTCATCCACCGACACGAAGTCGAAGAGGCGGATGCGCCGCAGACGATCGGCGAGTTCCACCGCCGGCAACGGCTCCTGCCAGAGCACGCGCCGCCGTTCGGCGGGCATGCGATGTGCCGCCAGCGCCCAGGAGGCGGCTTCGAACACCCACCAGTCGCGCGCCGGCCGGTGTTCGAGCGTGTGCTCGAGATCCGGCGCCAGCGTCCAGCGCTGCTGCGCTTCCACGAGCTGGATGGCCGTGGCCGCCACTTCCTGGCTTTCGTCGTGGATGAGCTGCGCCAGGGTGTCTTCCACGTCACGCTGACGTGTGCGGAAGAGCGTGTTGCCCTTGCGGATCCGCACATCGAGTGGCATCTCTTCGGCGAGCAGCATGACGCGTGCCCGCGCCTCGCCGGTGAGGATGTTGTCGAGATACTCGGCGGCGCCCGACCGGCTGCGCACGTCCCCGGTGACGAGCGCGTGCCGCACGGCGGCGATGTCGCCGGGCGGATGGATGAGGCTCAGCAGCGTGAACACGCGGTCGAAGGCGCGCATGTACTTCTCGGTGAGGCCGCGGGCGAGCAGGCTCGTGCCGTCGAGGCCGCCGGCGTGGAACAGGTTGTAGTGCAGCGTGAGCCGGTTGAAGGCGCGCGTCGTCTCGCCGGCGATGAGCTTTTCCACCGTGGCGGTCGGGATGACCAGATCGGGCCGCGTGCGGCGCAGGTGTTCGAGCGCGGCGAGTGCCTTGTAGCGCAGGAAGCCGTCGGGTTCGTCCACCGTCTCGAGCAGCGCCTGCAGCGTCGCGGCGCAGGGGATGCGGGCGAGCGTGGCCGGCATGTGCCGCCGCACCCACACGTCCTCCTCGCGGTCCTTCATGAAGTAGACGAGCGTGGGGACCACGGCTTCGCCGTAGCCCGCCAGCACGTCACGCGCCGCGCCCTTGAGCAGGCGGTTCCGTAGCAGCGACACGAGCGGTGGCACGAACAGGAAGTCGCCGGCGCCGAGCCGGGCGGCGCTGCGGATGGCGGCGCGCGCCACCTCGGTGTGCGCGTCGAACATCAGCGGCACGAGCAGCGGACGGAACTCCGGATTCGTCACGCGGCCGAGCGCCCGCGCCACTTCCTCGCGCGTTGACGCGCGCTGTTCGCGTGAGTCGTCGATGAGCGCGCGGAAGGCGTCCATGGCCGCCGTCACGTCGGCCGGGTCGCTGCTGTTCGAGAGCGCCGAGGCGGCGGTGACGACGAGGGCCGGATCGCCATCGCGCAGGTACGGGCGCATGAGCGCGGCCGCGCCCTGGCCCTTCACGGCGGCGAGCGCGCGCACGGCGGCGGCGCGCACGTCGCCTTCGGGATCGGCCAGGCCGCGTTCGATGCCGCGCAGCCAGCGGGTGGCGCCGCTCGGGCCGGTGGCCTCGGCGAGCTGCAGCACCCGGGTGCGGACGTCCGGGTGCTCGTGGTGCAGCATCAGCGGGCTGACCAGGTGCCGTTTGTCGAGCGATTCGATGAGGTCGAGCGCGTAGACGACCCGCTTCGGCTCGTGGTGTCCCAGCTCCTCGACGAGCGCCTCGATGGTGGAGAGGTCGGCCGTTTCCAGCCGGATCTCGCCGGCCTTCATGTCCTGCTGCACGATGCTGCGGCGGAAGGCCGCCATGTACTCCGTGCGCGCCCGCAGCGCGAAGAAGATCCAGAGCGCCATGATGGCCAGGCTCGCGTAGCTCAACTGCCGCCAGGTGAGCGCCAGCCCCCAGTCCTTGATGAGCACCAGAATCAGCAGCGCGCCGGCGCCTTTCGACAGCCGATCGACGGTGACGTCGATGAAGGGCTTGGCGCGGTACTTCACGTCGGCCGGCAGCGGCAGGAACAGGATCTCGCGCGTGGTCTTGTCGACCGTGTAGCGCAGCGACGTGTCGAGCACGCGCGCCAGCCCCGACGTCCACAGCGCGCCCACCGACAGCATCAGCAGGCCCGAGGCGCCGAGGCTGACCGGCAGGATGAGCAGCGCGAAGCCGATGCCGAGCAGCCGGTGGATGCGGCTCGTGAGCGCCACCTGGATGAAGAGGCCGATGAGCGAGAGGTAGACGGTGACCTGGGCGAGGAACGCCGTGATGCCGTCGGTGTTCGCCTGGCCCTTGGCTTCCGCCGTGGCCATGTTCAGCTGCTGTTCGATGATGGCGGCGCCGATGGCGGCGAACGTGATGACGAGCGCGATGATCTGGAGATGGCGCGAGCCGCGCAGCAGCGCCAGGGCTTCACCGCCGCCGACGCCCTCTTCCTCGCCGGTCTTCGAAGCGTCCGATTGCCCGGCCTTCTCGTTCGTGCGGATGATGCGCACGACGATGAGCAGGCAGATGAACATGATGCCGGCGCTCACGAGCAGCATCGTCTTCGTGCCGAGCGACTCGACGAGACCGGCGGTGATCGCCGACCCGGCGATGCCGCCAAGCGTCGCACCGGCGCCGATGAAACCGAACACGCGCTTGGCCTGGCGAGGGTCGTAGACCAGGTTGGCCAGCGTCCAGAACTGGCTGATGAGCAGAATGCCGAGGATGAGTCCGAACAGGTAGAAGCCCACCGACACCCACTCGCTGCCCACCTGCGTGAAGAGCACCCAGAAGGTGACGAGCAGCACGATCATGCCGGCCTGCGTGACCGGGATGGTCCAGCGCCGAGGCACGGCGGCAATCGCCTTCGTGTAGCCCTGCATCAGCACGCCGATGAGCATGCCGGCGCCGAACTGCACCCAGGGCAGGTTGTCGGCACCGAGGCTCGAGATGAACTGCGACCGCGTGACCGGCTTGACGATGTTGTACGACGTCATCGCCAGGAACGAGTACAGGAAGAGCAGCAGTGCCGTGGCGCCTTCGCCGTCGCGAAGTTCGGCGATGGGCGCGAGCCAGCGGGCGAGGCGTGACGGTCGTGTATCGGATGACGGCATGGGGGACGGTGGGGGAATCTTATGCAGCGCCGGAGCCGGGCGGCAATACGATACGTAGTTGGATGCTGACGGCGGTGCGGCGGGTTCTGGGCCTGAACGAGGGCGAGTGGGGCCGTGCGTGGCCGCTCTTCGCCTATCTGTTCCTCACGACGGCCGCCACGGTGGCCTCGAAGGCCACCCGCGACGCGCTCTTCCTCGACCGCTACAAGGCCGCTGAACTTCCATACGTCGATATCGCCATCGCGGTTCTCGTCGGTGTGGCGGTGGCCGTCTACCTGCGCGGGCTGCGCTGGCTCTCGATGCGGGCCCTGCAGACCGGCACGCTGCTGGTCTTCGCCGCCACCAGCCTCGGGTTCTGGTGGTTGAGCGTCGCGCTGGCCGACGACGGCCCGCTCTTCATCGCCATCTATCTGTGGGTGGGCGTGTTCGGGGCGCTGGCGCCCACGCAGGTCTGGACGCTCGCGAGCGTCGCGCTCACGACGCGCGAGGCCAAACGGGCTTTCGGTTTCATCGGCAGCGGCGCCATCCTCGGCTGGATCGTCGGCGGCCTTGCCACGCGTGTCACCGCCCGCGCGCTCGGCACCGAGACCCTGCTGCTCTGGGTGGCGGCGAGTCTCGTCGCCTCGGTGGGGCTCGTGCAGCTCCTGTGGCGCCGCAGCGGCATCGCCCTCGTGGACCAGACCTCGTCGCCGCCGGGCCTGCGCGAGAGCATGCGCCACATCGCCGGCTCGCCGTATCTGCGTGCGATCGCCTGGGTGATCGGCCTGGCGTCGTTTGCCACGACCATCGCCGGCTGGCAGTTCAAGGCCATCGCGAAGGCGGAGATTCCCGATACCGACCAGCTGGCGGCGTTCTTCGGCCTCTTCAACATGCTGGCCGGCGGCGCCTCGCTGGCCATGCAGCTCGTGCTGACCGGCCGCGTGCTGCGCTCGGCCGGCGTGGGCGTGGCGCTCTTCATCGTGCCGCTGGCGATGGCCTCCACCTCGCTCGCGGTGCTCGTGCTCGGCTCGCTGGCCGCGGTCTCGGCGCTCAAGGCGAGCGATCAGGTGCTGCGCTACTCGATCGACAAGTCCACCGTGGAGCTGCTCTACCTGCCGCTCTCGGCCGCCGAGACCTTCCGGGTGAAGGCGTTCATCGACACCGTGGTCTATCGCTTCGGTGACGGGCTGGGCGGCCTGGCCGTGCTCGTGTTCGCCGCCGGGTTCGGCTGGTCGCCCGTGCAGGTGGGCTGGGTGGCGCTGGCCGTGGTGGCGGCCTGGCTCGTGGCCGCGGCGACCGCGCGGCGGCAGTACGTGACGAACCTGCAGGAGAGCATCCTGCAGCACCGGATGGATGCCGAGCGTGCGCACGGCGCCCTCCTCGAGCGCGACGCGGCCGATGCGCTGGCGCGCAAGCTCGAAGGCCGTCCCGCCGACATCCTCTACGCGCTCAGCCTCTTCGAAGTGGCCAGGGCGGATCGCGTGCACCCGGCGATTCCAGGACTCCTGAGCCACGAGTCCGCCGAAGTGCGCGTGCGCGCCGTGGCGATGCTCGCGCAGGCCAACGTGCGGTCGGTCGTGCCGCAGGTGGAAGCCCTGCTGCACGATCCCCAGCTCGAGGTGCGCACCGAGGCACTGCTGTACCTGACGCACACGACCGCGGTCGATCCGCTCACCATCATCGAGCGCGTCGGCGACTTCGAAGGCTTCTCGATTCAGGCGGCGATGGTGGCGTTTCTGGCGCGCCCGGGCCGGGCGCAGAACGTCGACGCGGCGCAGCTCATCCTGCAGCGGATGGTGGCCGACGGCGGCGACGGCGGGCTGCGCGGACGCGTCCAGGCGGCCCGCGTCATCGGCCTCTCGCCCGACATGTTCGAACGCGAGCTCCGCAAGCTGCTCGAAGACGACGCGCCGGAAGTGGCGCGCGAGGCCGTGCGGTCAGCCGGCCGGCTGGGCAAGCGGGCGCTCGTGCACCGGCTGGTGGACCGCATCGCCGAACCCTGGCTCACCGACGATGTCGTGGCGGCGCTCGGGCTGCTCGGCGACCGCGTGGTCGGGACGCTGCGCGACTATCTCGTGGACCGCGACACGCCGGATGCCATCCGCCGCGAGCTGCCCGGCGCGCTCCAGGCCATCGGCACGCCGGCCGCGCAGGCGGTGCTCGTCGAGAGCCTGCTCGATGCCGACACGGTGGTGCGTCTGCGGGTCGTGACGGCGCTCAACAAGCTGCTGCAACTATATCCCGATCGCCGGGTCGACCGCGGCATCGTCGAGACGGCGCTCGCCGCCGAGATCACCGGCCACTACCGCTCCTACCAGGTGCTCGGCACGATGGGCGGGTCGCTCGCCGGCGCCGAGCCGGTGCTGCAGGCGCTGCGCGACTCGCTCGTGCAGGAGAGCGAGCGCATCTTCCGGCTGATGAAGGTGCTCTATCCCGACCACGACCTGCACAGCGCGTTCGTGGGCGTGCAGTCGGCCGAGCGCGGCGTGCACGACAATGCCCTCGAGTTCCTCGAGAACGTGCTGCCGCCGCCGGTGCGGACCCTCGTCGTGCCGCTCTTCGACCGCGAAGTCTCCACCGAGGAACGGGCGCGCATCGCCGAACGGATCGTGGGTGTGGGGGTGGGCTCACGCGAAGAGGCAGTGGAGGTGCTCGCGCTCAGCCGCGATCCCTGGCTGCAGTCGTGTGCCGCCTATGCCATCGGCGAACTGCGCCTGGCGCGCTTCGCCGAGACGGTGGACCACTGGGCCGTGTCCGCCGATCCCCTGCTGCGTGCCACGGCCGAGGCCGCGCGCGAGAAGCTCAAGACGCACGCGGCACGGGCAGAGGTCGACGTCGGCTGACCGCGTGGGCCGCGCGCGTCCCGCCGCGCGGTTCAGAAGCGGGCACGCAGTGAGATGATGGCCCGCCGCGGTTCGCCGAAGTAGACGTTCGTGACGCCGAAGGCCCGCGTGGCCCACTCCGCGAAGCGCGCGTCGGTGGCATTCCTGATGCGGGCCGTCACGTCGAAGGCGCGGCCCAGCGAGAGGCGCGCGAACGGTTCGACGAGTGTGTAGGCGTCCTGGAACACGGTGCTCGTCGTGTCTGCTGTCCGGCGGCCGACGTGTGAGACCCAGACGCCCGCTTCGAGACGGGAGGTCGGGCGCACCGTCGTGCCGACGTTTGCCACGAGTTCCGGGACGTTGGGCGGAAGATTGCCGTTGCGCGAGACCGCGCCTTCGAAGAACACGTCATACCTGGCGTTCAGTGCCGCCAGATTCGCCTCGATCTGCCACCAGGACGCCGGCCGGGCCACGACGCTCAGTTCGATGCCGCGCGACGACTGCTCGCCGACCTGTACGGTGCGTGACGCGTCGTTGGGATCGGCGGTGGTCAGGTCCCGCTTGGCAAGGTGATAGGCCGAGGCCACCACGCTGGCCTTCCCGGCGAAGAGGTCCGCCTTCACGCCCGCTTCCCAGAGTCCCGACCGCGCCAGATCGAACGACGACTCGGCCGGGCCGAGGATGAGCAGCGCCTCGACGGGTTCGCTGCCCGACGCGTACGTGGCGTAGGCGGTGACACCGGCTGCCGGCGTCACGACCAGACCCAGGCGCCCGTCGACCGGCGTGAAGTCCTGGTCGAAACGGACGCCGCTCGCCGGTCTCGCGATCGCATTCGACAGCGTGGCTGCCCGCGCGCCAGCCACGACCGAGACGCGTGATGATAACGACACGCGCAGCTCGCTGAACACCGCCAGCTGCGTCACATCGGCCCGACGGTCGTCGAGCCTGTCAGGGGCGGTGAACGGCAGGGCCTCAGGCGCGCGCAGGTCGACGGTCACGCGCGGGCCATAACTTCGGGGACTCGAGAAGTCGGTGAACGCGCCGTCTACCCCCAGGACGGCGCGCACGGGCCGGCCAGCCACCTGTCCGTCGAACGTCACGTCGTGACGCGTGCCCCAGAGACGGTGATCGTAGGCCAGGTTCTCGACGGCGCGCCGGGTCACCCGCCCGGAGGCCGGTACGAATTCGAAGCCGTAGTTGTTCCTCCAGTCGCGGTCCGCGCGATACACGTAGACCTGGCCGTTGTAGGTGGCCCCGGGCCGGAGCCGCGCGGTGGCGGTGATCCGGCCCCAGCCAACCACGTCGGCGTAGCGGTTGTCGGGCGCCCGGTTGTAGTTCACCCCGAACAGCGACGCGTCGACCCGGTTGGCGACGAGCGGCGTGCCCCAGTACGGATCATCGACGTCATTCGACATCACGTCCGCTTCGGCGCCGATCGTCACGCGCGACAGATTCCAGCGCAGCGCACCGGTGCCATGCAGGTACTCGTGCGCGGCGCCATCGACGTGCGTGTCGAACGCGTTGCGCGCGAACGATACCGAGTAGGCGCCTGCGCTGCCCACGCCTCCGGTGGCCGCGGCCCCCACCCGCAGGCGTCCGGCATCGCCCACTTCCAGCAGGCCTTCCGCAGCCTGACGTCCGCCCACGGGCTCGCGGCGGACGAAGTTGATCGCTCCGACCGATGCTCCCTCGCCATGGATGACCGACGCTGGCCCTCGCACGACCTCGACGCGCTCGAAGTTGAAGGCGTCGTAGTTGCGCATCGTGATCGTGGAGCTCTGCACGCGCACACCGTTGAACAGCACGGCCAGACTGTTCTCGACGAAGCCGCGGGACGAGAAGACCGCGCTGGCCCCCGGCCGCAGGCTGCTGGTGACGCCGGTCACGAATCTGAGCGCGGTCGAGGCGGTATCGGCACCGCGGGCCTGAATGACGTCCTGCGTCACCACGTCGAGCGCGGCCGGCGTTTCGGCCGCGGTCAGGCCGAGATGCGACGCCGCGCCTCGCGTCGCCCCGAGTGACGCCGCCACGCGGACCTCGTCGGTGAAACTCGTCAGGTCGAGCGGTCGATCCAGCGTCGTATCGCCGGTGACGGCCTGCCGCACGAGGGCGTTGACGAAGCCCACCCGCGAGAACGACACGTCGTAGACGCCGTCGTGTGCCAGCGCCAGGCGATACGTGCCGTCGGGCCCGGTGGCGGTGGTGCGGGCCGGTCCCCCGGCCGCAGGTGCGGCCACGACGGCGACGCCGGCGACCGCCGCCCCGGTGGTATCGACGACGGTGCCCGTCAGGACCTGCGCGCCGGCGGGCAGCAGACTGGCACAGACGAACAGCAAGCTCAGCGGGAGGCGGCGTTCGGGATGCATGGGAGGCGAACGCTAACGGCTGCCGGGTGAGACGAGCACTGTCTTCTCAACGGCTGGACGAGTACAGCCAGCCAACAGGCATCGACGGCCCGCGGCCGGTGCCAGGACCTGCGCGTGCCTTGACTTGCCCGCACGCCCTGCCGACAATCCACGCGGGGTTCGATGTCCCCCTCGGTGAAGGAGCAGACGATGACGCGCACGATTGCGATCGCGTGGATGCTGGTGGCGGCGCTGGCCGCGTCGGCCGCCGCGCAGCCCGCCGCCACGCTGGCGGAACGCACCAAGGGGCTGACCCGCCTCGACGGCTTCGTGCCGCTCTACTGGGACGCCGCGCGTGGCCGCGTGCTCGCCGAAGTGCCGGTGTTCGACCGCGACGTGCTCTATTACGTCTCCGCGGCGTCGGGCGCCGGGTCGGTCGAGCTGCCGTTCGACCGCGGCATCCTCGGCACCGAGGTGATTCACTTTCAGCGCTCCGGGCCGCGCGTGCTGGTCGTGGCGCAGAACCAGCGCTACCGCGCCGTGGGCGGCACGGCGGCGCAGGTCGAGAACGTGCGCGACTCGTTCGCCAGTTCGGTGCTGGCGGCGCTGCCGGTCGAAGCTGACGAGAACGGGCGCGTGCTCGTGGACGCCTCGCCGCTCTTCCTGCGTGATGCCGCGGACGTCGAAGGCCGGCTGCGTCGCGTGAACCAGGGCACCTTCCGCTTCGACGCTTCGCGGAGCGCCTTCTACCCGGCGCGCATCAAGAGCTTCCCGCTCAATGCCGAGGTGGAGACGGTGGTCACGTTCGTGGCCGACAATCCCGGCCTGCTGGTGAACAACATCACGCCCGATGGGCGGTTCTTCACGCTGCGCATCCACCACTCGTTCCTGAAGGCGCCCGAGGGCTACACGCCGCGCGTCGCCGACCCGCGCATCGGCGTGAGCACGATCACCTTCCGCGACTTCACGAAGCCGTTCGACCAGGACACGGAAGTGCAGTGGATCACGCGCTGGCGCCTCGAGAAGAAGGATCCGGCGGCGGCGATGAGCGAGCCGAAGACGCCGATCGTGTTCTATCTCGACCCCGGCATCCCCGAGCCCACGCGCACGGCCATGCGCAACGGCGCCCTGTGGTGGAACAAGGCCTTCGAGGCCGCGGGATTCCGCAACGCCGTCCAGGTGCAGGACCCGACGCCCGACATGGATCCGATGGACATCCGCTACGCGTGGATTCTCTGGATCAATCGCGACGAGCGCGGCTTTTCGAGCGGCGGCACCTTCCGCGACCCGCGCACGGGCGAGATCCTCGGCTCGAAGACGCGCATGGACTCGCACCGCATCCGCACCATCGGCAACTACTTCGAGGCCTACACGCCCACGACCGGCGGCGCCGAAAACGACGCGGCGCTCTTTGCCGGCGATCCGGCGCTCGTCGAAGCGCTGGCCGAAGGCCAGCCCACCGAGGGCATGCCGGCGGCGGAGCGTGACCTGGTGCTGCTGCGCCAGACGCTGCTGACCGCGCACGAACTCGGTCACGTGATGGGCTTCCAGCACAACTTCTCGTCGAGCCTCGACAACTATGCGTCGGTGATGGAGTACCCGACGCCACGCGTCAAGGTCACGAACGGACGGCTCGACCTGAGCGACGCCTTCCAGCGCGCCATCGGCCCCTACGACGAGATGATGGCGAAGTACGCCTACAGTGTGTTCCCGGCCGGGCAGGAGAAGGCGGGCCTCGACGGGGTCATCCGCGAGATGCGCGCCAAGGGGCTGCACTACGTGCCCGAGACCGACCCGCGGTGGTCGTGGTACGACGACCGCGCCACCCCCGCCGAGTACCTGAAGGAGACGATGGCGGCACGCGCCATCATGCTCAGCAACTACGGTCCGAACATCCTGCGGCCGGGCGAACCGGTGGGGGCGCTGCGCGACGCGCGGCTGTGGATGACCTACCTGCATCACCGCTGGGCCATCGAATCGGGCCTGCGCTACGTGGGCGGCATGTTCCACACCTACAACGTGAAGGGCGACACCGGAGCGCCCACGGAGATCGTGCCCGCGGCGACCCAGCGCGAAGTGCTCGGCCTCCTGCTCTCGGCCATTGCGCCGCCGGCGCTCGAAATCCCGGAGTCGCTGCTGACGCAGCTGACGCCGCACCCGGGCAGCAATCTCGAGGACCTGTCGAGCGACTACGCCTTCGATCACCTGCGCGCCGCCAGGATCCTCGCCGCGATGGTGCTCGGCGACCTGCTGCAGCCCGACAGGGCGGCACGGCTCGTGGCCTTCGCGGACCGGCAGGCCAACGCGCTCACGCTGCCCGAAGTCGTCAGTGAGGTGCTGAAGGCCACCTGGGGGCCGCACGCCACCGAGTCGGCACGGCAGGTCTCCATTCGCCGTGTCACCGAACGGGCGGCGCTCGACGCGCTGATGATGCTTGGCGCGCACGCCGACACGACGCCCGAAGTGCGGGCCTTCGTGCTGCAGCAGATCCGCGCGCTGGGCCAGGGGATCGCCTCGCGCAAGGACGCCGACCCGATGGGCGAGGCGCACCTGCGGCAGGCCGAAACCGACATCACGCGCTACCTGCAGAATCCGGCGGCGAACGCGCCGAAGTTCATCGCGCCCGGCTGGGGCACGCGGCCGCGGTCGCGGTATCCGCTGAGCCCGGGGCCGCCGCTCGGCGGCGGGAACTGACGCCTAGTCGTCGTCGATCCGCAGGCGCTGGCGCTTCAGGTAGAGCCCCTTGCGCGAGAGCCCGAGGGCGCGGGCGGCGTCTTCCACGTTGCCGTGGATGCGCAGCGCATCCTGGATGAGCGCGCGCTCCACGTGTTCGACCGCGGCAGTGAGCGGTTGATCGCGGCGCACCAGCAGTTCGGTCGGGGCCGGCGGGCGCTGGCCCACCGGCACCGTGCGCCGTGAGGCGGCCAGCTTCGCCGACAGGTGTTCGGGCATCAGCACGGCGCCCGATTCCGCGAGGGCGACGGCGCGGCGGACTTCATTGGCGAGTTCACGCACGTTGCCCGGCCAGTCGTAGAGCAGCAGGAACTCGGCGGCCGTCTCGCCGATCCGGATGCCCGACTTGCTGTTTTCCTTCATGCTGCGTTCGAGGAAGTGGTCGAGCAGCAGCGGAATCTCTTCCCGGCGCTCGCGCAGCGGCGGAATCGTCAGCTTCACGACGTTCAGGCGGTAGTAGAGGTCGTCGCGGAACTTGCCCTGCGCCACCATCTTGTCGAGGTTGGCGTTGGTGGCGGCCACGATGCGCACGTCGACGTTGACCGGCGCCGATTCGCCGAGCGGATGCACGTCGCTCGACTCGAGGAACCGCAGCAGCTTCGGCTGCACGTCCATGCCGATCTCGCCGATCTCGTCGAGGAACAGCGTGCCGCCGGCAGCGCCACGGATGACGCCGGGGAAGTTGTCGAGGGCGCCGGTGAACGCGCCGCGCTTGTAGCCGAAGAGCTGGCTGTCGAGCATCTCGCGCGGCACGGCCGTGCAGTTGAAGGGGATGAACGGCTTCTTCGCGCGCGGCGAGCAGTTATGGATGGCGCGGGCCAGCAGCTCCTTGCCGGTGCCGGTTTCGCCCGTGACCAGCACGGTGATGTGGCTGGCGGCCACGCGACGTGTGACGCGCAGCAGCTCGAGCATCGACTCGGCGACGCATACCAGCCCGAGCTGCTGCTCCGGCAGGGGCTCGGGCCAGATGGCGGACTTCTCGCTTTCCGCCAGGGCGGCGCGGTGCAGCGTGAGCCCGTTGATCACGAGACGCTGCAGCGCGAGCAGGGTCGTGCGCGCCGACTGCTGGTTGCGCGGACGCACCACCACAGAGATCTCGCGGTCGCGTTCGGGGCCAAGCGCGAAGGTCACGCAGTCGTCTGGCGGCTGGCGCAGACTCAGGTCCGGCGCCTCGCTGCCGGCCCATCCGAGGGTCTCGATGCGGTCGGCACCACGCGCGAACATCACGGCGGAGGCCGCGGCACCACTCGCGGCAGCCAGCGACAGCAGCTCGTAGCCGGCCAGGGCCGGGCGGGAGGTGAGGTCCACGATGGCGGCCGAGGCACGCACGGCGCTCGCCATCGAGTCAGCCATCGTCGTGGGCGTGGCGTCCGACGGCTCGTCCACACGCCCGAATGACGCCGGCGGCTTCTGGTAGAACGTGGTGATGTGCGGGACGATGGCGTCCGGCGAGCCAGCCGGAGCGCGAGCGGCACGCAAGGTGGCGGCAGCGTGGAGGGCTTCGCCGCGCAAGACGACTAAGCTGATTCCGCCAAAGATCCTAGCGGACCGATGGAACTGCTCAGAGGCCGCAGCGAAGTTATCAGTTGACAGCCTTCCGCAGGCTCGCTGGACGGCGGCAACGAACTCAGGCTGATTGCCCAGTGGCCCCAGCGACGCCGCCGAGATAAGGTGTGGCGCTTCGTGCACGCGGCCTGCCAGGACAACTGCCTCTGCTGTGGCGAGCCTCAGCCTTGTAAGGAAGTCTCGGTCTGAGTTCGGTGCCGCGACCTTGACACAGTCAATGCCGAGGTCCGCAGCTGGACCGAATTGGCCTTGGCTGATCAGGTATGCGATTCGCGTTAGCTGGTACCACCGCGACGAGACCGAGCTTCGAGTCGAGGCATGGGGGGCGAACTCTTCGTCGATTCTGCTGGCGCCCTCAAAATCGCCTATGGCGACATGCATGAGGAGTTCCGAAGACGCGCGGTCGAGACTAGAGCTAATCGAAGTTGGTCCCAGACCCTTGAGGGCGGCAAGCGACGCGCGAGCGCCGTCGAACCGTGCCATCGCGGCTTGACTGTGGAACGCGTTTAGCGTCAGGCCTCTGAGAATCGCAACAGCGCCGCAGGACTTTGCGACGGATGCACCCCTGACGGCGAACTTCAGCGCGGAGGCGACATCGCCGAGAAGCCCGTGCGCGGCGCTCCGAGCGAGGTCCAGGTGCGCTACTGCGACGGCATCGCCAAGCGCCTCGGCATGCAACTCCGCGAGTTCGAGCTCCCTGAGAGCCCTGAGCCCACGACCGCTCTTGAGCTCAGCTTCTGCAAGGATGCGATGCATTGCGCCTAGCGATGAGTGGGTGCCCGCGCGTAGAGCCGCACGGCGGTAGGCACTGAGCTCGCCAACAGCTGCCTCAAGGCTCACATAACGGAGCAGTGACTCGAGATGCTGGCCAAGTGCGTAGGCGGCAAGGGATGAGTCGCCGGAGTCGTTGGCGAGCTCTCTCGCGCGAAGGAACTGATGTTGGCCCTGCGACGAGTCCCCCGAGTACAGATGAACACGAGCGCTGACAATGAGAGCTCGCGCGACCAAATTCGGAGGCTGTCCTCGTCGAATGACGTCTTGTGCGAGGCGCAGCGCAACGTCACGGTTCGCGGCAGTGGCCTCAAGCTCGCTCTGGACCGTGATGTCCTCGGCCGTGGGGGTCGGCAGTCGCCGAAGATAGTCAAGCGCTTCGCTGACGAGGCCGGCCGCAGCAAGCCGAGCAACCGGGGGGCGCACTAGTGAACCACATCAGTCCCGGCGCGGGACTGTTCGGGCGTGCTGGACTCGAGCATGCGCCTCACACGGTCTTGGAGCTCTAGCGAATTATCAATTCTGGACCAGCTCACGACGACCGAATGCATGGGGCGCGTCGACATAGCAAGTGTAAGTTCTGCCGCGAGGCGTTCACGACTGGTGCCGTCAAGTGCGCAGACCAGCAATTGAGTATTCGTGATGCGAAGCACGCATCGCTGTGCTGTGAGATGCGGCGAAAGCCGTGCGCAAACTTCTGCGAGGGACGACTGCATGTCGATCTGGCGTGCGACATCGGATGACACAGGAGAGACCGAGACGGCCAGAACCGCCGCTTGTGTGCTTCCGTCGGATGCCAGTCGATCATGAGCCAGTAGGGCGTCGACAGCCGTTAGTGCGGCCGCCCGCACAGCTGGTGACGTGCAATCGATCGAAGCGGAAGGGCGCTGCAATGCGTCAGACACTGCAGCGGATATCGTAGGCAGCAGTGATTCAAGGGCACGGCGTTGAGCGACAGTGACCTCTTGATCTGATCGTCCGTAAAGTGACAGCACGCCGATCAGTGAGTCACCGCTGCAAAGCGGAAGACTAGAGCCGAGAGCTAGGTTAACGCCCGATGCAGCGGACGAAAGGTCCAAGGCGGCATCGGTGTTCCAGACGGCGGTGCGATGGGCCGCAACCCAGCCCGTCATCCGCTCGGCGATTGGAACCCGTGCGCTTGCGAGCGCGCGGCCCCCGATGCCTTCAACGTACACCGACACAGCATCACTAGAAGAATCGTCGATTGTGTAGATTGCCAGGGTGTCAAATGACGCTATTGCTCGAATGCTGCTGACGAGTTGGCGGCAAACCGTGTTGATCGAGGGCCCCTCAGGGAACGGTGCGAGGTTCGCGAGGAGTCGCAAGGATTCGACTGGTGCGGCCTGCAATGCTGGTGCTTCGATTGGCGGCGGCACTGCGTGAGGCGCTTCGGGATGATTCGCAAGGATTACGGCAGGGAGATCCAGTAACTCGGCTTCGGCCCGGAGGCGCGCGTGTTCTCGAACGAACGCGTCGACGACCAGCGGGTCATACATCTTTCCGCGGCGCTGCGCGAGGATGTCAAGGGCCTGCTCCGCTGTCATCGCCGGGCGGTACGGGCGATCTGACGTGAGGGCGTCGTAGCAGTCGACTACAGAAAGAATGCGAGCGCCAATCGGAATGTCTGAGCCCTTGACCCCGTCTGGATATCCAGTTCCATCCCAGTTCTCATGATGGTGTCGGACTATCGGTACGACAGGGTATGGAAAGTGAATCGAAGACAGAAGATCGGCGCCGACGGCTGCGTGAGTCTTCATCACGGCAAATTCTCTGGCCGTAAGTCTCCCCGGCTTGTTCAGAATGAACTCTGGTATTGCCAGTTTCCCCATATCGTGCAGGAGTGCCGCAGCTTCGATGGCGCGGATCTGTCGCTCGTCGGACACCCCAAGAGCGCGGGCTAGGGCAACAGCGTAGCGCTGGACGCGTCGAATGTGGCCATGCGTGACTTGGTCTTTCGCGTCGATCGCCATGGCTAGCGTCTCGATCGTCGAAAGGTAAAGCGAGTTCACCTCGCTCAAGTGCTTGTTGGCGTCGTCAAGGCGCCCGAGGGTGGTGCGCACTGCAAGGAACGAGACGACCACCAGCGGAAGCAGTACGCCAGCGAGTGCGACATCGACCGTGTTGGTGAACACGACCAAGATTGCGGCGATCGCAGCGCTCGCCAGGTAGCTAGCGGAGAGCCACAAGAACTGACTTCTCCAAACGAAGAATGCGGACACCCCCCGTTCGGCCGAAACGGCTAGCGCTACTAGGCCGCTATTGAAGACGAATACGCAAAGTGCAAACAGATACAGCGGCCCGACGAATGAGCCAAGCACGCCGTATTGCGGCGCTCTGTAGTCGAGACCTGCGAGGTTGAAGTATAGGTAGGCTGATGGCAGGACGGTGATCGCCAGCGCGCCGACGTTGAAGAGAATTCGATGAGGTGTCCTGAGCCGCGGCGGGAGCCGCAACGACATCACCAGGGCGTCAACCGCTGCGGTGAGCGTGCCAGGAGCCGGGCCGAACAGCAGCGTTGCGAGAAAGACGATCGGCTCTGAGACGGAAATTCTGACTACAACGCCAGGAATCTTTACCGCATAGGTTCCTGTCAGAGCCGTGACGGCCGTCAGCAGCAGCCACGTCCACCCAGGAGGGTGGAGTGACACATCCGCGACGGCAACTGCAAGGATGACTAGACCGCCGGCTTGGACCGTGCGTATGTAGGCGGAGCCGAGGGTCGTTCTGGTCGTCTGTCGCACGGCAGCGCCTGTTGCGGTCTCAGTCTATTCGCCCCAGATGATCAGCGGCTTCATATGTACCTCGGTTGAGATGATTCCGAACGATAGAGGGTTTACAGAATGGCGCGGTGCTAGTCACCCCAAATGAAGGTGTCGCCCCAAATGAAGGTGTCACCCCAGATGAAGGTGTCACCCCAGATGAAGGTGTCACCCCAGATGAAGGTGTCACCCCAGATGAAGGTGTCGCCCCAGATGAGGGTGTCACCCCAGATGAGGGTGTCACCCCAGATGAGGGTGTCACCCCAGATGAGGGTGTCACCCCAGATGAAGGTGTCGCCCCAAATGAAGGTGTCACCCCAGATGAGGGTGTCACCCCAGATGAGGGTGTCACCCCAAATGAAGGTGTCACCCCAGATGAGGGTGTCACCCCAGATGAGCGTCTGACCCTTCGCCGCGCTATTCCTCAGCACTTCCGCCTTCGCTGTCACGCCCCAGCTCGCCGGGAACAGGTCCGCGGTCGTGCGCGTGGGCAGCACCTGGCCGTCCTTCAGCGCGTTCAACAGGTTCAGTTGACCTGCGCCGGCGCCGGTCAGACCCGCCTCGGGCATGAAGTCCGCCGAGGCCTGCAGCGCGAGCCGCACTCCCAGAGGCGTCAAACGGGGGTTGGCGTCAATCAGTAGGGCCACTGCGCCGCTCACGACGGCCGCCGCCTGGCTGGTGCCGCTGAGCGTCATGTAGGCCGCGCGGCCGGTGCCGCTCAGGCGGTCGGGGCGGGTCAGCGCCAGGGTGGAACCCTCGACGCCGGCCGAGGCGATGAGGCTGCCGGGCGCCGCGATGTCGGGCTTCACGAGCGAGTCGAACTGCGTGGGGCCACGCGAGCTCCAGGGCGCCAGGGTGTCGTCGCTGCGGTCGGCCGTGCCGTTGGCGCGCACCGCGCCCACCGTGATGACGTAGGGCGAGTTGCCCGGGGAGGTCACGCTGCCGAGCACCGTCTTACCGTCGGCCGTCTCGCCGCGGTTGCCGGCCGAGGCCACCACCACGATGCCCGCTCTCACGGCGCGCTCCACGGCCTGGCCCAGCGGGTCGTCCTTGTAGGACTGCGTCACCGCGGTGCCGAGCGACATGTTGATGACGCGGATGTTGAAGCGGCCGCGGTTCTCGATGGCCCAGTCCAGCGCCTCGATGACGTCGGCCACCTGACCGGAGCCGTCGTTGCCGAGCACGCGGAGGTTGATGAGGTGCGCGCCGGGCGCCATACCCGCGGCACCGGCCCTCGCGTTTCTCCCGCCGATGGCGTCGCCGGCGACGATGCCGGCGATGTGCGTGCCGTGGCCGTAGCCGTCGCGCCCGCGGCCGCGGCCGTCGCGCGTGAAGTCCACGTTCGCTACGACTTTGCCGGCCAGTGAGCGGTGGGCCGCGATGCCCGAGTCGATGATGGCCACACCCACGCCCGCGCCGTTCACCGCGCCGAGGCTCGAAACCAGACCGTTCAACGCCGCATCGGCGCCGGTCGAGGCCGTCGTGAGCGCCATGTGCGAGGTGACCACCGCGTTGGCGGCCACCGCGTTCACTTCGGCGTCATCCGCGAGCGAGTCCAGCTCACCAGCGGGCACTTCGAGCACCGCGCCACGACGAAGCCGCTTCTTGAGCAGCAGCGGGTGGCGCGAGAGCACGCGGCTGATCGTCGCATCGTCGCCGTCGACGATCACTTCGACGGTGCTGCGATTGCCCTTGCGAATCTCGTCGGTGAGGTCCGCTGACATCCGAGCGCGGCGGCCGGGGCCGGCAAGGGCCGGGGAGGCCATCGCGACGGCGACGAGGACGGCGAGAATGCGGCTGGTCATTGAAGTGTGTCCTAGTCCGGGGGGACTCTGTGCCTGTGCGAACTGCGTGAGTGAGGGGGCGATTAGTGTCTGGACTGATGGAGCAGCGACTCGACCACGACGCGCTGCGAGCCGCCGCGCGTGCGCACGGTCTGCAGAACGCCTTCGCTGATGCGGTAGTAGACCGTGCGGCGGGACACGCCGAGGATCTCCGCCGCCCGTTCGATGGTGACGCTGCGTCCCAGCTGGGGAAGTGCCGGTGAACTGGTCAGGTTCTGGGTGGTTTCCATAGCGAACTCCGCCGATAAGAGAGGCAGGGTCGGTGCCAGCGCCCGAAGCGCCGCCGATGCACGGCTGTAAGTGATTGCAATCAAAGAACTTGGTGGTCTAGGATGCGCCGTGGTAGGGCCGCGCAGGTCCGAGGGAGCTGGTGGACAAGCTGTTGGCTCTCTTTGCACGCAACGCCCGACGGTTCGGGAAACCGTGCAACCCGCGAAAAAACTGGCCGAAAAACACATAAAGAGGCGATCGGCCAAGTTCTTGGCCGGTCGGCCAACAAGTGAACCGACATTCGCGATTTCCCCTTATCGCCATCCTCGTGGTGGGCCTGTTCGGCTACTTCTGGTGGGGCACCCGCAGCGTGGAGCCCCCGCCGGAGGAGATCGAGAAGGTCGCCTCGCCACAGCGCGGCGGCGTGCTCGCGGCGGCGCTGCGCAGCGAGCCGCGCTCGTTCAACCGCCTGGTCTCGCGCGACTACGCCACCCAGCTCTTCACGCTCCTGACGCAGGCGAGGCTCGTGCGCGTGAACATGGTCACGCATGAGCTGGAGCCGTGGCTGGCGGAGTCGTGGACGTCCTCGCCCGACGGCCTTGTCCACACGCTCACCCTGCGCGAGGGCCTGCAGTGGTCCGACGGTGTGCCGTTCTCGTCGGCCGACGTCGCCTTCACGTTCGCGGCGGTGTTCGATCCGGCGGTGAAGAGCGTGCTCGCGAGCAGCCTCGAAGTGGACGGCGATCCGCTCACCGTGACCACGCCCGACGCCCGCACCGTGGTGGTCACGTTCCCGCATTCGTTCGGGCCCGGCATCCGCCTGCTCGACAACCTCACCATCCTGCCGAAGCACAAGCTCGAAGCCGCGCTCACGGCCGGCACGATGGCCAACGCCTGGGGCGTCACCACGCCCCCGGCCGACATCGTGGGCATGGGGCCGTTCGTGCTCAGCCAGTACGAGCCCGGGCAGCGGCTCACGTTCGCCCGCAATCCCCACTACTGGCGCAAGGACGAACGCGGCATCGGCCTGCCGTATCTGGACGGCCTCGTGCTGCGGATCGTGCCCGACCAGAACGCCGAGCTCCTCGGACTGCAGTCGGGTGAGCTCGATCTCACGCAGCAGCAGCTGCGCGCCGAAGACTACGGCACCGCGCGCGAAATGGAGCGGGCCGGCCGGCTGCGCATGATGGAAGCGGGCGTGTCGCTCGACCCCGACGTGTTCTTCTTCAACCTGCGGCCGGCGATGTGGGCGAAGGATCCGCGGCGCGCCTGGCTCTTCTCCGACACGTTCCGCAAGGCGCTCAATCACGCGGTCGACCGCGAGGCGTACGCCAATACGGTCTTCCTCGGCGCCGCCGTGCCCGTGCACGGCCCGGTGTCGCCCGGCAACAAGATGTGGTTCTGGCCGGACCTGCCGCGGTACGCCTTCGACCGCGAGAAGTCGTCGGCGCTGCTCGCCGAACTCGGCCTCGCCAACCGCGACGCGGACGCGTTCCTCGAAGATGCCGCCGGCAACGAAGCCCGCTTTACGCTCATCCACTACCGGGGCAATACCTCGATCGAACGCGGGGCGCAGGTGCTCAAGGAAAGCTTCGAGCGCGTCGGCGTGGCGATGGACCTGGTCTCGCTCGAGCCCGGCGCGCTCATCGAGCGCATGCTCGCCGGCAACTTCGAGGCGATCTTCTTCAACTATGTCGCCACCGACCCGGATCCGGCCATGCAGCGCGACTTCTGGCTGAGCCGCGGCAGCGCGCACATCTGGAACATCGCGCAGCCGACCCCCGCGACCGCCTGGGAGCGCGAGATGGATGCGCTCGTGAACCAGCAGGCGGCGGCGGTCGATCCGGCCGAACGCGTGCGCCTCTTCCGCGATGTGCAGCGCGTGTTCAGCGAACATCTGCCGGCGATGTACTTCGCGGCGCCGCGGGTGTTCGTGGCGGTCGGGCCGCGTGTGCGCAACGAGACCCCCGGTGTGACCCGTCCGCAACTGCTGTGGAGCGCCGACACGCTGGCGCTGGCCGCCGGAACCGCGTCCACGAGCCGCTAGTCGATGTCGCTTGCGCGTTTCGCCGTGGGCCGCCTGGTGAGCGGGGCGATCTTCGCCCTGGTCGTCGCGTCGCTCACGCTGCTGCTCGCGCGCCTGGTGCCCGGCGATCCGTCCAGCGAGGAACAACTGCGGCGATCGCCGGAGGAGATCGCGGCGCTGCGCGCCGAGCTCGGCCTCGATCAGCCGTTCCTCGTGCAGTATGCGCGCTGGCTCGGCGGCCTCGCCCGCCTCGATCTCGGCCGCTCGTCGCTCTACCGCCGCCCGGTGACCGACCTCGTGGGCGAGCGTGCCGCCAACACGGCGCTGCTCGCGCTGGCGGCACTGCTCGTGGCGACGGCCATCGGCCTGCCGCTCGGACGGCTGGCGGGCTCGACGCACGGCCTCGCCTCGCGCCTCGCGCGCGCGGCATCGCTGGCGGTGCTGTCGGTGCCGCCGCTGCTGAGCGCGCTGCTGCTCGTGTTCATCGCCGCCCGCACGGGCTGGCTGCCGGCCGGTGGCATCACGTCGGGTGGTCTCACGGGCGCCGCCTGGTTCGTCGATCTGCTGCGTCACCTGCCGGTGCCTGTGCTCGCGCTCGCGCTGCCGCTCGCCGCCACGCTCGAGCGTCTGCAGGCGCGCGCGATGGCTGACACGATCGGGCGTCCGTTCGTCGCCGCGAGCCGGGCGCGTGGCCTCGCGGTGGATGCCGCCGTGCGCGTGCATGCGTGGCCGGTCTCGCTCGCGCCGGTGCTCGGCAGCTACGGTGTGCTCGTCGGCGCCCTCTTCAGCGGCAGCTTCGTGGTGGAGATCGTGACCGCCTGGCCCGGACTCGGCCGGCTGCTCTTCGACGCGCTCAGCGCGCGCGATGTGTGGCTGGTGGCCGGCTGCGGCGCCCTCGGCGCGGTGTCGCTCGCCGCCGGCACGACGCTGGCCGACATCGCCCATGCGGCCATCGATCCGCGCGTGCTCGAGGGGCGCAGCGAATGAGGCGCGCGTTGCTGCTCGTGGCCGTGCTCGTCGCCGTGGCCGTGGCCGGCCCGCTGCTGGCGCCCTACGGACCGGTGACCCGGTTCGACGATCATCTGCACGCGCCGCCGATGCCGCTCCGTGTCGATGGCCGCGGTCTCTATACCGTGCCGCTGCGCCTCGTGGATCGCCTCGAGCAGACCTTCGCGGAGGATCCGGGGCAGCGCGCCGGTCTGCCATGGACGACACCCGCGGCCACGCCGGTGCTGCTGCTCGGCGCCGATCGCCTGGGCCGCGACGTGTTCTCGCGCACCCTGCACGGCGCCCGCGCCTCGCTCGGTCTCGCGCTCGTGGCCACCGCCGGCACGCTGCTGCTCGGAGCCCTCCTCGGCAGCTGGGCCGGACTGGCCGGCGGCGTCGTCGAACGGCTCGTGCTCAAGGCCGGCGACGTGCTGATGGTGCTGCCGGTGCTCTACGTGGTGGTCGCGCTCCGCGCGGCGCTGCCCCTGGTGCTGCCGCTCCCGGCGATTGTCGCCGCGCTTGCCGCGATCTTCGTGCTGCTGGGCTGGCCGCGCATCGCCCGTGGCGTCTGGGTGATCGTGCGCGCCGAGGCGCGGCAGGAACACGTGCTCGCCGCCACCGCCCTCGGCGCCTCGCGCTGGCGTGTGATGACGCGGCACCTGCTGCCGGCCTGCCAGGGGTATCTCGCCGTGCAGGCGGCCCTGCTCGTGCCGATGTTCGTGCTGGCCGAAGCGACGCTGTCGTACCTCGGCCTCGGCTTTCCCGACGGGGTGCCGAGCTGGGGCACGGCTCTCAGTGACGCCGCCACGATTTCGGCGATGACGCGCGCCCCGTGGACGCTCGCGCCCGCCGTGGCGATGTTCCTCGTGGTGCTCGTCACGAACGTGCTGCTCGAACCCGCCCGTGAGCGGCACCTGTCCGGGGCCGCGCGCTCGGGATAAACTCGGCCCATGCCGGCTCTGTCAGGCCTCTACACGCCGATCGTCACGCCCTTCCGCCACGACACCGTGGATGACGCGGCGATTCGCCGCAACGTCGAACGCTACATGCAGACGCGTCTGACCGGGCTCGTCGTGCTCGGCTCGAACGGCGAGGCGGTGCTGCTCGACGACTCGGAAGCCGAGCGCGTCATCGTCGCGGCGCGGTCGGCGATGCCGGCCTCGCGGCCGCTCATCGCCGGCACCGGTGCCGAATCCACCAGAGCCACGATCGCCGCCTGCGCGCGGGCGGCCCGGGCCGGCGCCGATGCCGTGCTCGTGCGCACGCCGTCGTTCTTCAAGAACCTGATGACGAGCGACGCCTACGTGCGGCACTACGTCGCCGTCGCCGAAGCCAGCCCCGTGCCGGTGCTGCTCTACAACGTCACGATGTTCACCGGCGTCACGTTGCCGCCCGATGCCGTCGGACTGCTCGCCGAACATCCGAACATCGTCGGCATGAAGGAATCGGGCAGCGACGCCAGCCTGCTCGCCGACTACATCGCGCGCTCGGGGCCGGAGTTCTTCGTGCTGGCTGGAAGCGGCGTGACCTACTTCTCCGGGCTGGTGGCCGGCGCCGAGGGCGCGGTCATCGCGCTGGCCGGCATCGTGCCCGATCTCTGCGCCGACATCCACGACCACGTGCGGGCCGGCCGCATCCTGGAAGCCCGCGCGATCCAGCGGCGGCTGGCGCCGCTCGCGCGGACGATCGGCGGCCTGCACGGCGTGCCGGCGCTCAAGGCCGCGCTGGACCTGATGGGCTTCGACGGCGGGCTGCCGCGGGCGCCGCTCGGTCCGGCGCCGCGCGCCGTCGTCGAAGGGCTGCGCCGCACGCTGACCGACCTGGGCGTGCCGCTGCTGCAGCCGGCGCCGCTCGACGCCGACCCGGCGACGACCTGAGACGGTGCCTCCTCGGGGCGACACCTGTCTCGTGCACGCGGCCGTGAGGCCGCGGTTTCCTCAGGATTCCGGCGGTCCGCGCGACCGCCGGCCCAGGCGGACCGTGGTACAGCAGTTGCAACCACGGCCCGGCGGAGGCTGATGTGATGCCGCGCACTGCCACCAGGCGAGTCTGCTTCATCCCCCGTCCCGTGGCCGCGGGCGTCGCGGCGCTGACGCTTGTCGTCGCGGCCGCCTGCGCGTCGAATCCGGTCACCGGCCGGCGCGAGGTCTCGCTGCTGAGCGAAGCGGAGGAGATCGCCATCGGGCAGCGGGGCGACGCCGAGATACGCCGCGAGATGGGCGTCTACCCGGACGACGAGCTGCAGCGTTACGTGAGCGGTGTGGGCGAGCGCCTCGCCGCCGTCTCGCATCGCCCTTCGCTGCCGTGGACGTTCGCCGTTCTGGACGTGCCGGCCGTGAACGCCTTCGCCCTGCCCGGTGGCTACATCTACGTCACGCGCGGCCTGCTCGCGCACCTCGGCGATGAATCCGAACTGGCCGGTGTGCTCGGCCACGAGATCGGGCACGTCACCGCGCGCCATGCCTCGCAACAGCTCACGCGCAGCACCGGCGGCTCGATTGGCGTGCTGCTCGCGAGCATCTTCGTGCCCGGCGTCGCGCCGTTCAGCGACCTGGCCTCGGCGGGTCTCGGCACGCTGTTCCTGAAGTACGGGCGCGACGACGAACTCGAGTCCGACCGGCTCGGCGTGGAGTACGCGTCCAAGGCGGGCTGGGATCCCGACAGCGTGCCGCGCTTCCTCACCACGCTGTCGCGCCTCGATGCGATGAGCGTGCGCGGCGTGCCCAACTGGCTGTCGACACATCCCGACCCCGGATCGCGCGTGGTGAAAGCGGCGCCGGTCGCGGCGAGCCAGCCCGAGGGCGCGCGCGATCGCAACCGCGACGAGTTCCTGCGCCGCATCGACGGGCTCGCCTACGGCGACGATCCCGCCGAAGGTGTCGTGCAGGCACACCGTTTCCTGCATCCGGATCTGCGCATCGCCATGGACTTCCCCGAAGGCTGGGAAGTGCAGAACTCGAGCGAGCAGGTCATGGCGCAGCCCGACGGCGAGAAGGTGCTGATGCTGATGCGCGCGGCCTCGGAGGCGCGCGGCGTGGCCCTCGACGTCGGCGCGCGGACGCACATGCGCGGTCTCGGCTTCACGCTGGAACACGGCGCGCTCGACACGGTGAGCGGCCGCGACGCCTTCGTGGGCCTCTATCGCGGCAAGGTGCGTCAGGTGGGCGCCGTGCGGATCCGTGCCGCGCACATTCGCGCCGGACGGCAGGTCTACATGGTGGCGGGCGTGGCCCCCGAGGCCGACTTCGCGCGCGTCGATCCCGAGTTCGAGGCGGCCGTGCGGTCGTTCCGCGAGCTGTCGGGGGCCGAGGCCTCACGCATCCGGCCCAATCGGGTGGCCCTCTACACGGCGAAGCCGGGCGACACGTGGCAGGGCATCGCGCAGCACACCGGCCGCGGGCTGGTGTCGGCGACGCGACTGGCCCTGATGAACGGCCATGCCGTGAACACGCAGCCGGCGGCGGGCACGCGCCTCAAGATCGTCGTCGAAGGCTGAAGCGCCGGCGGTCGCGGCGGGCTCTATAATCGTGCGCGGATGGCGCGCCGTTCCCGCTCTGCCTGGTCACGCTGGTTCTTCGGCGCCCTCGGCGTGGGCTTCGCGTATCTCGCGTGGGTGTATCTGACGCTGCCCGATGTGCGCGGGCTCGCCACGACGAACCCCGAGACCACGGCCTTCATCGAGATCCGGCGTGATGAAGCGCACGATGCCGGCAAGAGCTTCACGCTGCGCCGCCGCTGGGTGCCGTTCAACCGCATCTCGAATCACCTCAAGCGCGCGGTCATCGTGGCCGAAGACAGCGCCTTCTTCGAGCACGAAGGCCTCGACTACCAGCAGATCCGCGAGTCGATCGAAGACAGCCTCGAAGACGGCGGCGCCATCCGCGGCGCGAGCACCATCACGCAGCAGCTCGCCAAGAATCTCTACCTCTCGGAATCGCGCAATCCCGCCCGCAAGCTCAAGGAGCTCATCATCACGCGGCGTCTCGAGACCGCGCTCAGCAAGCGGCGGATCTTCGAGATCTACCTGAACTCGATCGAGTGGGGCGACGGGATCTTCGGCTGCGAGGCGGCGGCGCGCGCCTACTTCGGCAAGAGCTGCGCCGACCTGGGGCCGGCGGAAGCGGCGATGATGGCGGGCGCCATCATCAATCCGCGCGTGCACAGTCCGGCGAAGCCAACGCGGCGGCTGCTGCGGCGCCAGCAGATCATCCTCGGTCGCATGGGGCGCACCAGCCCGCCGGCCGAGGCACCGGGGGCGGCGCCGGCGGCCAC
>JALHON010000030.1 GCA_022842985.1 Acidobacteriota bacterium
GGCCGCGGGCTGCCGGGCGCTGGCGCGAAGGCGGCGTCCGGCTGGGTCCGGTGGTCGGCGCGCGAGGGCGGCGTGGCGTGAAGCATCATCGCCTCACGGTAGCGCCGTGACGTTTCCTCGTAGTGACGGCGCCGTTAATTCTGGGTTACGGTCGCCGCCTCAGACGACCGTGCCGGGCGGAATCACCGCATCCTTCGGCACGATGAGAATGCCTTCACGGATGTAGTAGTTCGGCCCGTCGAAGGTCTGGAGCTTCCGCTCATTGACGAGCCGGCAGCCCTCGCCGATGCGGGCATTCTTGTCGACGATCACGCGGTCGAGTTCCACGCCCGGGCCGATGCCGAGGCCGACGCCACTCGGGTGCCCGTGCGTGGGCGCGTCGTAGCTGTCGGCGCCGAGGAGGACGGAGCGGCGGATGGAGGTGCCGGCGCCGATCGTGGTGCGGATGCCGACGACCGACTCCTGCAGGTCGGCGCGGTCGATGTAGCAGCCTTCGGCCACGAGCGCCCGGTCCATCCTGGTGCCGGTGATGCGCGACGGCGGCAGGAACCGCGCGTGCGTATAGACGGGCCGCCGGTGGTCGTAGAAGTTGAAGGGCGCGCCGGGCTGCGTGAGCATGATGTTGGCGTCGTAGAACGACTCGACGGTACCGACATCGGCCCAGTAGCCCTTGTGCAGGTGCGCGACCACGCGGTACTTGTCGAGGGCCGCCGGAATCAGCTCGCGGCCGAAGTCCACGCCGCCCTCCTGTTCGAGCAGATCGAAGAGCACCTCGCGCGTGAAGACGTAGATGCCCATCGAGGCGACGAACGGCTTGTCGTCGTCGAGCGGCATGAAGGTCGAGCCCTCCGGCGCGCTGCGGCCGATGGCGGCGAGGCGTTCGGCGTTCGGCTTCTCCTCGAACTGCTGGATGGCTCCGCGCCAGTCGAACGTGAAGATGCCCATGCCGTGGGCATCCTCGGCGTTCACCGGCAGCGCCGCGATCGTCACGTCGGCCTGACGGTCGACGTGCGCGTCGAGCAGCTGCGCGTAGTCCATGCGGTAGAGATGATCGCCGGCCAGGATGAGGTAGTAGTCGGCGTCGTACTGCGCGAAGTGGCGCGCTGCCTTGCGCACGGCATCGGCCGTGCCCTGGAACCACGCGGTGCTCTCGGGCGTCTGCTCGGCGGCGAGAATCTCGACGAAGCCGCTCGAGAACGTGTCCATCCGGTAGGCGCCGGCGACGTGCCGGTTGAGCGATGCCGAGTTGAACTGCGTGAGCACGAAGATGCGCCGCAGGTCGGCGTGGAGACAGTTGCTGATCGGCACGTCGATGAGCCGGTACTTGCCGCCGATCGGCACCGCCGGTTTCGAGCGGTGCTGGGTGAGGGGAAAGAGCCGGCTGCCCTGGCCGCCGCCGAGGATAAGTGCGAGCGTGTCGCGCATCACCCGAGCAGTGTAACGGCGCCGGGCGCGTCCGGACAATGCACGCCGGCAGCGAGCGGCATTGCGCGCCGCGACGGCGCGTTACCAGAAGCCGAGGAGCCGCCACCATGCGAGGCCGACGGTGAGCCAGACGACGAGGTTCGCCGCGCCCACGATCGCGCCCGTGCGCCACCACTCGCCGAGCGTCACGTAGCCCTGGCTGAAGAGGATGGGGCCGGTGGTCGTGCCGTAATGCGTGAGCCCGGCCGGGAGGTTCGTCAGGCACATCAGGCTGTAGACGGCGAGCGTCGGCGGCACGCCCACGCCGATGAGCAGCGTGGCGAAGGGCGGAAAGAGCGCCAGCATGTGCGAGGTGATGCTGGCAAACGCGTAGTGCGTGACGAAGTAGAGCACGAGCACCAGCACGAGCACGGCGAACCAGCCGATACCGCCGAGCGCCGCGCCGACCGAGGTGGCAAACGCGGTGGGCACGCCCGTCGCGTTCAGCAGCTCGCCCATCTTGAGCAGCCCGCCATACCAGATGAAGACGTCCCAGGCGGCGCGCTCGGCGACGATGCCGTCCCAGCGCAGCGTGCCGGTCACGAGCATCACGCCCAGGCCGAGCAGCGCGACGAACGTCACGTCGAGGCGGTGGAAGCCGGTCGTGAGCCACAACACGCCGACACCGATGAAGACCGCCATGGTGATGCCCTCGAGCCGCCGCACCGGCCCGAGCGCCTCGAGTTCCCTGGCCGCGAACGCCGCCGCTTCGGGTGTGCGTGTCACTTCCGGCGGCACCATGCGGTGCACGACCCATGGCACGACCAGGCACGACACGAGTCCCGGCACGCTCGCCGCCACGAGCCAGCCCGACCAGGTGACGTCCACGCCGGCGAGCTTCGCGGCCAGTCCGGCGGCGAGCACGTTGCTCGCCTGGCCCGTGAGGAACATCGCGCACGCGACCGCCGAGCCCTGGTACATGGCCGCGAGCAGGAAGCGGCCGAGACGCGGCGCCGTCGGCCCCGGCGTGGAGCCGAAGAGCTCGGCGATGCTGCGGCCGATCGGCAGCACCATGCCGGCCGAACGCGCCGTGATCGACGGCACGCCGCTCGCGAGCGTGACGTCGGTCATGACGAGCGCGTAGGCGATGCCGAGCGAACTGCCGCCGAAGCGGCGGATGAAGAGGAGGGCGATGCGGCGGGCGAGTCCCGAGTCGAGGATCGCCCGTGCCATCAGCATCGAGGCGACGACCAGCCACACCGACGGCTCGCCGAAGCCGCCGAGGGCCTCGCGCATCGGGATGCCGTTGGCGGCCATCGCCGTGAGGCCCAGGATGACGAGGGCGGCGCCGGGCATCGGCTGGATCGCCATGCCGGCGATGACCGAGACGAAGATCGCGAAGGTCCGCCAGCCCTGCGGCGTCACCGCGTCGGGCCGCGGCAGGAGCAGTGCGATCGCGAGGAAGATCGCGACGAGGGCCGCCAGGCGGCCGAGCCGAACGGGAGAGCCTGGGGCGGACACGCGCGCCATTGTAGTGGCACGCGGCGCTCGCGCCCCCTACGCCGGTGGCGGGGCGGCCTGCGCGGCGCGCGCGGCGCGGGCGCGATCGCGCGGGGTGCTGTCGACGTGCCCGAGCGCGTGCAGGGCGGCGTCGAACACCGAGGCCACGACCGGATCCTCCGGGCGCACGAGCCGGTAGTGCATCCACACGCCGTCGCGGCGGGCTTCGACAAGGCCCGACTTCCGCAGATACGCCAGATGCCGCGAGGCCGTGGGCTGCGACACGCCGAGGCTCGCGTGGATGTGGCACACGCAGAGTTCGCCGCCAGGGCCGTCCGGCAGGTCCGACAGGATGGCGAGGATGCGCAGACGCGTCTCGTCCGCGAGCGCCTGGTAGAGGCTGACGAGCGTGGCCGCGTGTTTCACCCGTGGCGTCCGCAGCGGTGTGCAGCAGGTCGACATATGCGTCTTGACAAATATAGCACGGCGACCTATATTCGCCTTGGCAAATATTTCAGCCCTTGACGCTGGCCTGCATAGCCGGCACTGGAGACGACCCATGGCGACCCCGATCGAGATCAAGACCACGGTGAAGGAGAAGTACGGCGAGGCGGCGAAGCGCGCGGCGAGCGGCGGCCTCGCCATCGGCTGTTGCGGCAGCCCGTCGGATTCGGGCTGCGGCGATCCGATCACGTCGAACCTCTACGACGTGGCCCAGCAGACGGGCCTGCCGGCCGAAGCCGTGGCGGCCTCGCTCGGGTGCGGCAATCCGACGGCGCTTGCCGATCTCAAGGCGGGGGAGGTGGTGCTCGATCTGGGCTCGGGCGGCGGCATCGACGTGCTGCTCTCGGCCCGTCGCGTCGGTCCCACCGGCAAGGCCTACGGACTCGACATGACCGACGAGATGCTGGCGCTCGCCAACGAGAACAAGAAGAAGGCCGGCGCTGAGAACGTCGAGTTCCTGAAGGGCGAGATCGAGCACATCCCGCTGCCCGATAACTCGGTGGACGTCATCATCTCGAACTGCGTCGTCAACCTCTCGGGCGACAAGCCGCGGGTGATTCGCGAGGCGTTCCGCGTGCTGAAGCCGGGTGGCCGCTTCGCGGTGTCGGATGTGGTGGTGAAGGGCGACGTGCCGAGCGACATCAGGAAGAGCATGGAGCTCTGGATCGGCTGCGTGGCCGGGGCGCTCGAGGAAGCGGAGTTCAAGCAGCTCCTCACCGGCGCCGGCTTCAGTGACGTGGACATCGAGCCGACGCGCATCTACAAGGCCGCCGATGCGAAGACCTTCCTGGCCGAGGCCGGTCTGGACCGGCCGGGCCTGGCCGAGTCGATCGACGGCCGCTTCATGAGTGCGTTCGTGCGGGCCACGAAGCCCGGCGGGGCGGCGACGGCCGACTGCGGCTGCGCCCCCGGCTGCTGCAACTGAGCCGGCCGTCCGTCTCGTCCGCTTGCCGGGCGTCCAGGTCATCCATGGACGCCCGGCATTTTTTCGAGGCGTGTAACGTCCGGAGCGGCCAGTTTCGATTGAATTAACACAAAGTTAACGTTACCGTTGCCGATACGTCATTCATGGGCGTATCTGGTATGGCGCGGTGGACCTCTGGCGTGCTGGCACTTGCGATCGGCCTCGTGGCCGTGATGCCGGTCGGCGTCCGTACCGAGGGCAGTGCCCGCAGCGAAGCCGGACCGTTCATCACGCGGCATCCCGAGTTGCAGGCCGCGCTCGACCGCATCGCCCGCGGCAGCGCGTCGTGGCGGGCGGCGCTGGCCGCGGTGGCCGGCACCGGGCGCACCGCCCTGGTCGTCACCCCGGACGAAGTGGTAGTGACGGATGCCGGCGGCACCGCGCCTTCGGCCTTCGACCGCTCCGAGGTGGCCGCCGTGTCGCCCATGAGCGATGACACGGGACGGGTGCGCGCCGTGCTGGTGGTCGTGAACGTGGACCAGATCCAGGCGGCGCACGAGCGCCTGTCGTCGCTGCCCGGCGAGTTCCACGCCGACCTCGAACGGGTGCTCGCGCACGAGGTCTACGGCCACGCCGTGCCCTACCTGCTGGCCGGTGACCTGTCGGGCCGCTGCGCCGACCCGGCCCCGGGCACCCCGGCGGCGCATGCCTGCGCCATCCAGCGCGAAAACGTCATCCGCGCGGAACTGCGCCTGGGCCGCCGCATCGACGGCACACTGTCCAGCCTCTCGCTCGCGCGTCTCCTGCGCCACTGAGCGCCCCGGCGTGCACCGGCGGGCGTCCCCGCGCACCAGGTCCGGGCCCCATTGCGAGTTAACGCGGGCGTAACAGCCTTGTCGCGAGCGGTTCACCGCCGCTCGATAGCCTCATCGGGTTCGTCATCCAGTCGCACCGAACCCGAGGAGCGTATGAACGTTCGATTTGTCCGAATCACCGTGCTTGCGGTGGCCCTGCTGGCCGCCGTGGCCGCCCCCGTGCTGGCGCAGTCGCGCCCGGCGGCCGCCGCCCGCAAAGTCCGCGTCACCGGCATCGTCCGCGATGACGGCAACGCCATCTCGCTGCCCGGGATCCCGGTGGAAGTGGTGGGCGGCGAGACCGTCTACACCGACGTCGACGGCCGTTACGTGCTCGAACTCGACCCCGGCTCCTACGAGATCAAGGTCGCCATGGAGGGATACCAGCCGCGCACCGTCAAGGTCGAGGTGGCGGCGGGCCAGCGCCTGCCGGACCTGAACATCGGCCTGTCGATGGCGGCCTTTGCCGAGACGGTCACGGTCGTGGCCGAGGCGCCGCTCGACGCCGTCACGTCCTCGGCCGCCGCGCAGCTCGTCGAGCGCAAGCAGGCGCCGATCATCACCGACAACCTCGGCGCGCAGGAAATGCGCAGCAACAACGACGGCGACGCCGCCGCCGCGATGCAGCGCGTCACGGGCATCTCGGTCGTCGACAACCAGTACGTGTTCGTGCGCGGCCTGGGCGAGCGCTACAGCAACACCACGCTCTCGGGCGCGACGCTGCCCACGACCGAGCCCGACAAGAAGGTCGTGCCGCTCGACATGTTCCCCTCGGGCCTGCTCGACAGCGTGCAGGTGGCCAAGTCGTACTCCCCCGACAAGTCGGCGGAATTCGCCGGCGGGCTCGTGCAGGTCAATCCCATCAAGCTGCCGAGCCGCCCGGTGTTCGACGTCTCCTACGGCCTCACGGCCTACGAGATCGCGACCGGCCGGAGCATTCCACTGAGCCCGCTCGGCTCGCGTGACTGGCTCGGCTTCGACAACGGCAGCCGCGCCCTTCCGGGTTCGTTCCCCGACTCGAAGATCGTGCGCCGCGGCATCTTCACGCCGAACGTCGGCTTCACGCCCGAGCAGATCACGGACTTCGGCCGCGCCCTCGACAACACCTGGCGGCCGGCGCGCGAGAACGGCGCGCCCGGGCAGAACTGGGGCATCGTGGCCGGCAACCGCTTCGGCAAGCTCGGCCTCGTCGCCAGCCTGTCGCACTCCTACAAGGAACAGTTCGTGAAGGAAGACCGGGCGTTCTACCGCGTGGACGAAGGCGACACGCTCGAAGCGGTCAGCGACTACCAGATCGAATACGGCACCCAGCGCGCCCAGATCGGCGGCGTCGCCAACCTCGCCTACCAGCTCACGACCAACCACCGCGTGTCGCTCGAAAACTTCTACACCCACAGTGGCAGGGACGAAGGCCGCACGTTCCAGGGCCCGAACACCGAGAACAACTTCTACTACTTCAACAACCGGCTGCAGTTCATCGAAGAGCAGCTGCTGTCGAACGGCCTGAGCGGCGAACACTTCTTCCGCTCGCTCGGCAACAGCCGCATCGACTGGCGCGCGACCTATTCGCGGGCGAAGCGCAACGAGCCAGACCTGCGCGAGACGCTCTATCAGGCGAATCTCTCGGCCCTGCCTGGCGGCGGCTTCACCTTCACCGGCACGCCGGTGCTCGCGGACGAATCGCAGAGCGGCTTCCGGATGTTCAACGACCTCAACGACGACTCGCTCGACGTCGCCGCCAACTGGAGCCTGTTCAGCACTGCCGGTGACCGTCCGACCCAGTACAAGTTCGGCGCCAGCCCCACCGCCCGCACCCGTGACTTCACGTCGCGGCGTTTCCGCTTCATCCCGAACACGGCCGGCTCCGGCGGCGCCGTGCCAGCCGACCTCACGCAGACCCCCGAGACCATCTTCGCGGCGAACAACATCGGCCGCGCCTTCCGCTTCAATGAGGAAACGCGCCCGGTCGACGCCTACGACGGCGCGCAGACGACCTACGCCGGCTACGGCATGATGGACATGTCCATCAGCGCGAAGACTCGTCTCGTCGCCGGTGCCCGCGTGGAACGCTTCGAGCAGGAAGTCACCTCGTTCGACCCGTTCGGCCTGTTCGTGAGCACGGTGACCTCGGAGAACAAGAACACCGACTTCTTCCCGGCCATCAACCTCGTGCAGGGCGTGACCGCCCGGTCGAACGTGCGCCTGAGCTACAGCGCCACGGTCAACCGTCCGGAGTTCCGCGAAGTGGCCACCTTCGAGTTCACCGACGTCGTCGGCGCCCGCGCCGTGCGCGGTAATCCCGACCTCCGGCGCGCCATCATCCAGAACGTCGATGCCCGCTGGGAGATGTTCCCCGGCGCCAGGAACGTCATCGCCGTCAGCACCTTCTACAAGTACTTCAACTCGCCCATCGAACGCGTGGTCATCGCCGGCGCCCAGCCGATCGTGACCTTCCAGAACGCCGACAGCGCTCGCAACTTCGGGGTCGAACTCGAATTCGCGCGGCAGCTCTTCAAGGGCCTCTACGTCAACGCCAACTACACCTTCGTGGACTCGAAGATCACGCTGAACGCCGACCAGCGCACCGTGCAGACGTCGCTCGAACGCGCGCTCGCCGGCCAGTCGAAGAACGTCTTCAACGTCACGACGGAATACGCCGCCCGCGGCTTCAACGTCCGCCTGCTCATCAACCGCTACGGCGACCGCATCTCGGACGTCGGCTCGAACGGCGCGCCCGACATCGTCGAGCAGGGCCGCCCGCAGGTGGACCTCGTGATGTCGCAGAAGCTCGGCCGCTTCAACGTTCGCATCGGCGGCGACAACCTGCTCGACAGCCGCTACAACTTCACGCAGGGCATCGGCAGCACCCAGGAGCGCGAGCGTTCCTTCGTGCTCGGCCGCACGTTCAGCCTGTCGGTCGGCGTCAATGTCTTCTAAGCCCGCACGTCAGAGGAGCGCACAGAGCATCATGGTTCACGCATCACGCATCCTGAAGGGCCTGGCGGCCGGTGCGGCCCTGGCCGCGGCCGTCGCCGTGACCGTGCCGGTGGCCGCGCAGCTGCAGCCGCCGGTGTCGGTGCCCGGTATCGACCGCCCGGTCGTCGTCGTCACGGGCGAGATCAACGGCACGATGAACTGGACGAACAACTTCGTCTACGTGCTGCGCGGCGCCGTGTTCGTCAACGAAGGCGCCACGCTCAACATCCAGGCCGGCACGCTCATCGCCGGCGAGGCCGGCAGCGTCGGCACGCTCATCGTGCTGCGCGGCGGCAAGCTGAACGCCATCGGCACCCGCACCCAGCCCATCGTCTTCACGAGCGACCAGCCGGTGGGGCAGCGGGCCCGCGGCGACTGGGGCGGCATCATCCTGAACGGCAAGGCGCCGCTCAACATCCCCGGCGGCGAGGGCGTCGGCGAAGCGCAGACGGGCATCTACGGCGGCACCGATCCCAACGACAGCAGCGGCACGATGCGCTACGTCCGCCTCGAGTTCGCCGGCACCGAGTTCAGCCCCGACAACGAACTGAACGGCATCGCCTTCCAGGGCGTGGGCCGCGGCGGGTCGTACGAGTACCTCCAGGTGCACATGAACCGCGACGACGCCTTCGAGTGGTTCGGCGGCACCGCGGACATCAAGTACGCGATTGCGTCGAACGCCGGGGATGACAGCTTCGACTGGACGTTCGGCTGGACCGGGCGCGCCCAGTTCCTCGTCGTGCACAAGCGCGGCGACGACGGCGACTGGTCGATCGAAGCGGACAACAACGAGTTCAACAACAACCTGCTGCCGCGCTCGAATCCGCAGATCTACAACTTCACGAGCTGCGGTGACCCCGACACGAACGAAGGCGTGGAGGGCTTCCGGGCGGTCCTGTTCCGCCGCGGCACCGCGGTTACGTTCCGCAACTTCCTCATTGCCGGGTCGCGCACCCTGGGCATGCAGATCGATGGTGCGGCCACGCTCGACCAGGTGAACACGGGCGTCACGCAGATCGGCGCCGGCGTCATCTGGGGCGCCGCCACACCGCTCCACGCGAGTGTGCAGCCCTTCGTGGCGAACGGGCGCTTCCCGTCGCTGCGGACCGGCGTCGACGGCGGCCTGTCGCCCCAGTGCTACGTGCATGAGGCGCCGAACTTCCAGCCGACGTCGGTGGCGACGCTCGCCGGCGGCCAGCTGGCGCCGATCCAGCCGCCGAACGACGGCTTCTTCGAGACGGTGACCTTCATCGGCGCGGTGCCGCCGGCGCCCCAGGACGACTGGACGACCGGCTGGACGGCCTATCCCCAGCAGTAGACTTCTCGCCGTCCCCCGCCGCCTGCGCGGCGGCGGGGGAGGGATGCCCCGGGTGTGGTGTCCCGGACGGGACCTTCGTGTGACCATGTGGCGTTCGGCGCTTCTCCTCGTCCTTCTGACCCTGCCGGGCTGCACGCCCGCGCCTCCCCCCCTGCAACACACGGCCGGTACGCCGGTGGCGCTCGCAAGCTCGGTGCTCGCCGCCGTGTCCGCCGGGGATCGCGCAACGCTCGCCTCGCTGGCGCTCTCGGAGCAGGAGTTCCGCGACCACATCTGGCCGGCGCTGCCCGCCGCGCGGCCCGAGCGCAATCTGCCGTTCTCGTACGTCTGGGGCGACCTGCATCAGAAGAGCGAGACCAGCCTGCGCTCGTCGATCGAGCAGCATCGTGGCCAGACGTGGTCGCTGGTCGACGTGCGCTTCGGGGAGGCCAGCGTGTACGACGGCTATACCGTGCACCGGGAGGCGGTGTTCGTCGTGCGCGCGGCCGACGGCACGACCGAAGACCTGCGGCTCTGTGGCTCGATGGTGGAGCAGGCTGGCCGGTGGAAGGTGTTCAGCTACGTCGTGAACGACTAGCGAGGGCCGTGCCCGCGGCGGTCACACGTCCTCAGAAGAACAGCTGGAGCTGCACGCGGGCCTGGTGCGTGGTACGGCCGGTTCCCTCCTCCGCGACGTGCACATAGTCGCCCTGCACCTTGAGGTCGTGCCCGTGGAGGTAGTAGCTCAGCCCGGCTGCCGCTTCGCGAGCGCGCGTGAACGTGGGGTCGGTGCCGCGAGCCGGCGCGAGGTGACTGACGCGCCCGGTCACTTCCCAGCGCGCGCCAACCATCAGGCCGCCCTGGACATAGGCGCCCCAGCCCGAGCGTGAGGCTGGCAGCGCGGTGCCGGCAGGGCTGACGGCCGCGGGTCCGGCGGCCTCGCGATACATCAGTTCCGATGTCAGCGACCAGCCACGCCACTTGAACGCGAGATCGGCGGCGGCGTGCCGGTAGTCGACATCGCCGTCCGGGAAGGGCAGGCCAATCGTGCTGCGCGGCCGATTGGTGTTCTGGTTGTAGCCGGCGTTCACGGCGAGGGCCAGGCGCACCCGGTTCAGGCGCTGGACGTCGGCTTCCACGTAGTCGTCGAACGGGCCGAGCGGCCAGGCTTCGAGCCGGGCGGTGTAGAGCAGGCCCGCGGCGCGTCCGAGCCGGTTGCGGCCGTCGCCGCCGAAGAGGCCCACCGCGTAGCCCAGTTTGCCGACGCCGAGCAGGTCCTTCGAGAAGACCTGGATGCCGACGTCGCGGTCGAGATTGAGCTCGCTGACGACGATCGACCGGTCCACCATCTGCATCGCCGACGACGACACCACCCGCTGGCGCGAGAAGGGCACCTTCATCTGCCCCACGCGCACGTTGAGGTCGCGCCGGCTCGACCAGGTGACGTAGGCGTCGCGGAGCGGCAGACGCAGGTCCGCCTCGTTGTCGAGATTCGCGAAGGACAACTGCACGTAGTAGGTCAAGGTCGGGCCGGCCGCGTTGCCGGACACCACCAGACGGGCTCGCCGCACCAGGATTTCGGACGTGGCGGGCAGGGCGTCTGCCTCGGTATCCGCCGCCGTCGCGCGCGTCTGCATGCGGGCGCGAATGGTCATGCTGGCCCGGTCGTCGGCCGAGCGTATCGTGATGCCGCGGCCGAGTCCGGCTTCCACGGTGGGCGGCGCGGGCGTGGATTGGGCCTGTGCCCCCGTCGTGAACGAGAGCACGCAGAGGGCCGCGAGGCACGCCGCCGATCGGGGCGCGAAGAGCGGGACGTTCAGCACGACAGCCAACAGTCGCGATTGTATCCGCCGGGCGTCGCCACGGTGCGAAGACGGCGTGACGGCGGCCCGGCCGTGGTGACCGTGTCGTCACGCGCTATCTGGCTGATATATTTGTGGACTCGCATATATGGCGGCGGCGCGCGCCGCGCCACGGGATCACCTGCATGGCAATTCGCATCGGCATCAATGGCTTCGGCCGCATGGGGCGGCTTGCGCTCCGCGCCGGATGGGGCCGTCCCGACCTGGAGTTCGTGCACATCAACGAGGTCGCCGGCGGCGTCGAGGCGGCAGCCCATCTGCTGACCTTCGACTCGATTCACGGCCGGTGGTCCCGGCCGGTCACCGCCGGCAGTGCGGGACTCCTCATCGACGGCACGCCGGTGTCGTTCTCGAGCGCCGCGACGATCGATGGTGCGCCGTGGGCCGGACAGCACCTCGACCTCGTGCTCGAATGCAGCGGGAAGTTCCGCACCGTCGAGTCCCTGGCCCCCTACTTCGCCGCCGGCGTGCGCACGGTGATCGTGGCCGCGCCGGTGAAGACCGGCGCGCTCAACATCGTGATGGGCGTCAACGACCACCTGTACGACCCCGCCGTGCATCGCCTGATCACGGCCGCGTCGTGCACGACGAACTGCCTGGCGCCGGTCGTGAAGGTGATACACGAGACCCTCGGCATCCGGCACGGCGTCATCACGACCATTCACGACATCACCAACACGCAGACCGTGGTCGACGCGCCCCACAAGGACCTGCGCCGGGCGCGGGCGAGCAGCCTGTCGCTCATTCCGACGAGCACCGGATCGGCCAGCGCGATCGGGCTCATCTACCCGGAGCTGCGCGGCAAGCTGAGTGGTCTGGCGGTGCGGGTGCCGCTGCTGAACGCCTCGCTCACCGACTGTGTCTTCGAGGTGCAGCGCCCGACCACGGTGGACGAAGTGAATGCGGCCTTCGAGCAGGCCGCGGCCGGCCCGCTGGCCGGCATCCTCGGCTACGAAACCCGCCCGCTCGTCTCGGTGGACTTCAAGGACGATCCGCGCTCGGCCGTCGTGGACGCGCTCTCGACGATGGTGGTCGACGGCACCTGCGTGAAGGTGCTCGCCTGGTACGACAACGAGATCGGCTACGTGCACCGCATGGTGGAGCTCGCGCAGAAAGTGGCTGCCCATTCGTGAGCGCGGACGCCAGCGCCGGTGCCGCCACGCCGCCCGTCATCAGCCGCCGCCATTACGCGACGGTGACCGCCGCCTACTGGGCGTTCACGCTCACCGACGGCGCGCTGCGGATGCTGGTGCTGCTGCACTTCAACGCGCTCGGCTACACGCCGGTGCAGCTGGCCTTCCTGTTCCTGCTCTACGAGTTCTTCGGCATCGTCACGAACCTCGTGGGCGGCTGGGTGGCCTCGCGCACGGGCGTGCGCTTCACGCTGGTGCTGGGCCTGCTGCTGCAGGTGGTGGCGCTGGCGCTGCTCGCGGCGCTGAACCGCGCCTGGGGCATGACGGCGTCGGTGGCCTACGTGATGGTGTGTCAGGCGCTCTCGGGCATCGCCAAGGACCTGACCAAGATGAGCGCGAAGAGCGCCGTCAAGGTGCTCGTGCCGAAGGGGGACGACTCCGGGCTCTTCACGTGGGTGGCGGTGCTCACCGGCTCCAAGAACGCGCTCAAGGGGGCCGGCTTCTTCGTGGGCGGACTGCTGCTGGCCGTGTTCGGCTTCCGCGGGGCACTGCTCGTGATGGCCGGTGGTGTGTTCGTGGTGCTGCTCGGTGTCGTGGCCGCCCTTCCGGGACACCTCGGGCAGGCGAAGACGAAGGCGGCCTTTGCCGGCATCCTGTCGAACTCGCGCGGCATCAACCGTCTGTCACTGGCGCGCCTGGCGCTCTTCGCCGCCCGCGACGTCTGGTTCGTGGTCAGCGTGCCGATCTTCCTGGCCTCGGTGCTCGGCTGGTCGTTCGCGCAGGTCGGCGGGTTCATGGCCTTCTGGGTGATGGCGTACGGCGCCGTGCAGAGTGCCTCGCCCGTGCTCCTGCGCGTCGTGACGCGGGGCCAGGCCCCGGGCCCGGCCCTCACGAGCGCGCTCGGGCTGAGCCTCGCGGTGGTCACCGCCCTCATTCCGCTCGGGTTGCACTGGCAGTGGCCGGCGGCGCCCACCATGCTCGTGGGGCTCGGCCTCTTCGGCGTCGTGTTCGCGCTGAACTCCGCCGTGCACTCGTACCTCGTGCTGGCCTATTCGGATGCCGACCGGGTGTCGTTGAGCGTCGGCTTCTACTACATGGCGAATGCCTGCGGCCGTCTCGCCGGCACGCTGCTCTCGGGGCTGTTGTACCAGCAGGGCGGCGTCACGGCCTCGTTGTGGGGCGCGGTGGCGCTCGCGGCCGTCGCCGGCACGGTGGCGCTGACGCTGCCGCCGGTCAGCAGCGGCGGGGCGTTGTGGGCGAGTGTGAAGGGCGACGAGTGACGGCCACGCCGCGGCGGAGACATTTGTAACGTCGATGTAACGCGGACCTGTGGCACACTCGGCCTGCCCCCGGCACTGACGGGCCGGGCCCGAGGAGTGTCCGTGGCCTTTCGCCTGATCCCGAAAGAAGAGAAGTTCTTCGCCGATTTCATCGCGCTCGCCGACCGCATCGTCTCCGGCGCGACCCTGCTCGAGAAGATGCTGGCGACCGACCCGCCGGCCTGGGAGATGGCGATCGAGATCAAGCAGGTCGAAGAAGCCTGCGACGCCCTCACGCACGAGATCATCCAGCGCCTGAACCGCACGTTCGTCACCCCGATCGACCGCGAGGACATCCACGGCCTGGCCAAGTCGCTCGACGACGTGATGGACGCCATCGACGCCGCCGCCGGCGTCGTGCGCCGCTACCGCATCCACACGATGCCGTACGGCGCCCGCGAACTCGCCTCGCTCATCTGGCGCTCGGCGATGCAGGTCAAGGTGGCCGTCGAGGCGCTCGAGAAGAAGTCGGGCGTGCACGACCGGTCGGTCGAGATCAACCGCCTCGAGAACGCCGCCGACACCGTGCACGACGAGGCGCTGCGCCGCCTGTTCGAGCACGAGAAGGATGCCATCGCGCTCATCAAGTGCAAGGAGATGCTCGACCTGCTGGAGCTGGCGACCGATGCCTGCGAAGACGTGGCCAACGTCCTCGAGAGCGTCGTCGTCAAGCACGGGTAAGCGGTCATGGAGCACTCGCTCGTCATCGTCGTCGTCGTGGCGGCGCTGGTCTTCGACTACATCAACGGCTTCCACGACGCCGCCAACTCGATTGCCACCGTCGTCTCGACGCGGGTGCTGAAGCCCGGCCAGGCGGTGGTCTGGGCGGCGTTCTTCAACTTCGCCGCCATCTTCGTCTTCGGCACGGCCGTGGCCAAGACGATGGGCTCCGGGATGATCGATCTGAAGGTCGTGACGAGCGCCGTCGTGCTCGGCGGCCTCATCGGCGCCATCGTGTGGGATCTCATCACCTGGTACTACGGCCTGCCCACGAGCTCGTCGCACGCGCTCATCGGCGGCTATGCCGGGGCGGCGGTGGCCAAGGCGGGGCCGGCGGCGATTCTCGTCTCGGGCTGGACCAAGACGCTCATCTTCATCGTGCTGTCGCCGCTCATCGGCCTGGGGCTCGGCTTCGGCTTCATGGTGATCATCTTCTGGCTGTGCCGCCGCGCGGCGCCCTCGCGGGTCGACGCGCTCTTCCGCCGTCTGCAGCTCGTCTCGGCGGCGCTCTTCTCGCTCGGGCACGGCGCCAACGACGCCCAGAAGACGATGGGCATCATCGCCAGCGCGCTCTTCGCCGGCGGCTACATCGCCACGTTCGAGATTCCGCTGTGGGTGGAGCTGGCGGCCTACACGGCGATCGCGGCCGGCACGCTCTCGGGCGGCTGGCGCATCATCCACACGATGGGGTCGAAGATCACCCGGCTGCAGCCGGTGGGCGGCTTCGCCGCGGAAACCGCCGGCGCTGTCTCGCTGTTCGTGGCCTCCTCGATGGGCGTGCCGGTGAGCACGACGCACACCATCACCGGCGCCATCGTCGGCGTGGGCTCGGTGCGCCGCATGTCGGCGGTGCGCTGGGGCATCGCCGGGCAGATCGTCTGGGCCTGGGTGCTGACGATTCCCGCCTCGGCGATCATCGCCGCGGCCACCTACTACGTGCTCGCGGCGAGCGGCTTCAGGTAAGCGCCGGCCGCGGCGCCACCGGCAGCCGCACGGTGAACACGGCGCCGCCGAGCGCGCGGTTCTCGACCGTGACCGCGCCGCCGTGCAGGTCGGCCAGGTGCTTCACGATGGCGAGGCCGAGGCCGGTGCCGCCGGGCCGCCCGCGCGACTTGTCGACGCGGTAGAAGCGCTCGAAGACGCGGCTCACGTCCTCCGGCGGGATGCCCGGGCCGTTGTCCGACACCGTGACGACCAGCGTGCCGGCGTCGGCCGCCGCCGCGATCGTGACCTCGCCGCCGGCCTGCGTGTAGTTGATGGCGTTCTCCACCAGGTTGCGCACGATGTCGTGCACCTTGGCGGCATCGACGACGAGGCCCTTCGTGTCGGGGCCGGCGCTGGTCGTGACGCGCAGATGTTTGGCGGCGGCCGCCGCCGCCATGTCTTCGACGATGCCCTGCACGAGCGCGCCGATGTCGGCCGGCGCGGTCTCGAGCATCTCCTTGCCGGCGTCGAGCATCGCCAGGCGCAGCAGATCCTTCACGAGCCGCTCCATGCGTGTGGCATGCCGCTGGATGATCTCGAGAAACCGTCGCCGTGCCTCCGGATCCTCCGAGTCGTCGACGAGCGCTTCGGCGTAGCCGCGGATGGCGGTGAGCGGGGTGCGCAGTTCGTGCGAGACGTTGGCGACGAAATCGCGGCGGATCTGATCGGCGCGCTTGAGGTCCGTCACGTCGTGGAGCACGACCACGACGCCGCGGCCGGTGCCGGCCACTGGCGCCAGACGCGCCACGAGCTCGCGCGAGGCGTCGCGCGTGGTCGCGAACTCGAAGGCCTGCGGCGGCCCGCCGGTGAGCAGGCGGCCGACGTGCTCGACCACGCCGGGATGGCGCAGCGCCTCCACGTAGGGGCGGCCCACGGCGTCGCTCTCGATGCGCAGCATGAGCCGCGCGGCCTCGTTCACGAGCTGCAGGCGGCCGCTTGCGTCGACCACGAGCACCCCTTCCACCATGCTGCCGAGGATGGCCTGCATGCGGGCGCGGTCGCGTGCGAGCGAGACGATGCGGCGTTCCTGTTCGTGCACGGCGGCGTCGAGTGCCCGCGCCGCCATGCCGAGATCGTCGTCGCCGTAGTCGGGACCGGGACGGCTCAGATCGCCGAGGGCATAGCGGCGGCCGATATCGACAATCGCCTGCGCGCGCTCGTGCGACCGCGCGGCGACGGCGGAGGCGGTGATGAAGGCGGCGATGACGGCCAGGCCGGCGCCGAGCGCCACGGCCACGCCGGGGTTCGTGACGGCGCCCTCGCCGAGCATGAGCCAGACGAACGCCAGGGCGAGGAAGGCGACGCCGGCAGCGGCAGCGAAGACCGAGGACCGCGTGTCGGAGCGCACGACGGGACTAGGAGCGGCTGGCGGTCGGTGCGGGCGGTGCCACGAGCGGCGCCGGTTCGAGCAGCTTGTAGCCGAACTGCTTGACGGTGACGAGCGCGTCCACCAGGAAGGGCAGCTTCTCGCGCAGCCGCCGCACGTGCACGTCCACCGTGCGGGTGCCGCCGGTGTACGAGTAGTCCCACACGTCCGAGAGCAGCAGGTCGCGCGACAGCACGCGGCCGCGATGGGTCATCAGGTACTGGAGCAGCAGGAACTCCTTCGCCGTGAGGCGCGTTTCCTGGCCGTCCACGGTGACGACGTGCCGATCGAGATCGATGGCGAGCGGCCCGTAGGTGAGCTGCCCGGCGGCAGGGACGATCCGCTCGAGCCGCCGCAGCAGCGCGCGCACGCGGGCGACCAGTTCCTTCGGGCTGAACGGCTTGGTGATGTAGTCGTCGGCCCCGAGCTCGAGTCCGGCGATGCGATCGGACTCGGCCGCCTTGGCCGTGAGCATGATGATCGGCACGGCCGCCGTGGCGCGGTCGGCGCGCAGCGCCCGGCACACCGTGAGGCCGTCGAGGCCGGGCAGCATCAGATCGAGCACCACGAGATCGGCCGGGGTCTCGCGCAGGCGCGGCACGACCTCGCGGCCCGAGTCGGTGACCTCCACGGTGAACCCGTCTTTTTCGAGGTAGTGGCGGACGAGGCCCGAGATGTCCGGGTCGTCTTCGGCCACCAGGATGCGCGGCATGTCGTCTGAGTATAGCGCCCGCGTGTGACGGCCTCCCGCCCGATCAGGCGCGGCCGGCCGGCGGCCGTACACGGCACGAGGCCAGCCCGCAGGCTGACCTCGCGACGTGGTGCCGTGATGAACCGGATGTTACGGGCGGGGCGCCGGAACCTGCACGACCGGGGTGAGGTCGGGCGCCGTGACCACCGGCGGATCCTTGCGGTTGTTGGCGCCGCCCTTGTTGCGGGCCGAGAGGCCCCAGACGATGTTCTCACCCCAGACGATGTTCTCACCCCAGACGATGTTCTCGCCCCAGACGATGTTCTCGCCCCAGACGATGTTTTCACCCCAGACGATGTTCTCGCCCCAGACGATGTTGAGGCCCCAGACGATGTTCTCACCCCAGACGATGTTGTTCGCCCAGGCCGCCTGGTTCGTGTAGATGGTCTCGCCCCACACGATGTTCTGGTGCCAGAGCGTGGCGCGCGTCCATGGCAGCGTGGCGCCGCCGAGCGGCGACGCCTCGGTCACGGCCGTGGTCAGCCACCAGCTGCCCACCGGTGCCGACGGATTGATGGCGCGCACGACGTCGATGGCGCCGCGGGCGTTGACGGCGCCCGCGCCCTGCGTCATGCGGTCGTAGTTGATGCCCGCGTCGTTCTTCACCGCCGTGGCGGTGTACTGCAGGATGGCCTTGATGGTGTTCGGCGTGAGCGCCGGACGCGGCGTCCAGGGGCTCACGTAGTAGCCGAGCTCCATGTTCACCTGCTGCATCGCGGCGACGATGCCGGCCACGGCCGGGGCCGCCATGCTGGTGCCCGAGAGGCGCAGGTAGTCCTGCGCGCCCGAGGTCGGCGAGGCCTCGCGGAAGTTCGGATGCCGCGTGTAGAGGGTCGAAGTCGTGTCGGCCAGCGCCACGATCCGGTGGCCGGGGGCCACCACGTCGGGCTTGGCGAAGCCGTCGAACCAGCTGGGGCCGCGCGAGCTGTAGGCGGCGACGCGATCGTCGGCGCGCGACACCGTGGCGCGCGTGTCGAGGGCGCCCACCGTGATGGCCGACGGCGCGTTGCCCGGCGAGCTGATGCCCGCATAGCCGACAGCGCCGGTCGTCGGGTTCTGGCCGTAGTTGCCGGCCGACGACACCACGCTGATGCCGGCGCGCACGGCCGCTTCGACAGCCTGCACCATCGGGTCGGTCGCCGCCGGCTCGAAGATCGGATGGCCGAGCGACAGGTTGATGACCTTGATGTTGTAGGCGTGGCGGTTCGCCACCGCCCACTGAATGGCGGCAATCACGTGGCTGGTCGACCCCTGGCCCTGGTTGTTCAGCACGCGCAGGCCGATGAGGCTCACGAGATTCGAGACGCCCTGGTAGCTCTGGTTGTAGCCGGCCAGTTCGCCGTTGCCGGCGACGATGGCGGCGACGTGCGTGCCGTGGCCGTAGCCGTCCACCGGCGGCACCACCTGCTCGACGCCGCTCGTGAAGTCGCGGAAGGCCACGATGCGGCCGGCCAGGTCGGCGCGCGGCGCGATGCCCGAGTCGATGATGGCGACGCCCACGCCGAGGCCGTCCTCGTAGGGCAGCAGCGCCGCGTTCGGGTTGTAGTTCAGCACGCCCACGGTCTGCTGCAGGTTGACCGGCGTGGTCGGCACGGTCACCATCGGCGACGTCGAAGGCACCTGGTCGCCGTAGATGGCGGTGTCTTCCGACACCGAGAGCACGTGCGGGTGGTTCGCGAGACGTTCCGCCTGGCGCGGCGTGACCAACAGCGTGATGCCGTCGATGACGGCGTGTTCGTTCTGGAGCGTCGCGCCGTACCGCGACAGCAGCTTCTTCACGATGCCGCGGCGGCCGGGTTCGACGCGCACGATCACCTTCACCAGCGTGTCTGGACGTTCACGCAGGTGCTTGCGCACGCGCAGGTCCATCGGCCCGCCAGCCGCGAAGGCCGGTACGGCCAGGGCCACGAGGACGGCGAGGGCCAGGATGCCGGCCCGGCGCAGTCTGCCGCTGCGGTTCGCCCAGATGGCCTTCCGCCGGATGGTCCAGGTGGCCTTGGCGCGAAGGGCCGGGGCGTCGTGTCTGTGGATGCTCGTTCTGCTCACGGGTTGGGTCCTCGAATCCGTCGGTGGTGACACCGATGTCCGGGCTACGAGGGAGCAATGGCGATGCCAGTCCAGTGGATGTGCGCTAAGCGTCTCTCGTTCTGTGAGTTACGGTTGATCGGCAGGGCGCGACTCGCACCCCGGCGTGTGCCGTGTCGGCACACCGACCGGGCGGGCGCCGGGCCGGGATCGGCCGCCGGGAGGCCGCGGAGCCCGCAGATTGCACGGTTCGGCGTGTGTTGGCCGCGGACTGCACACGGCGCGCCGCCCGGTGGCTGATTTCTGACCAGTCTGTCTCGCGCTGGAACAGTTGTGATGACGATCGAGGGGGCATGCGGTAGTAGCCGCGCCGATCCTGACCGCGGTCAGTCCAGGCCGTCGCGCCGGATGCCGACCACCGTCCAGCCCTGGGCCTGGCGGCGGAAGTGCACGATGACGGGGCGGCGCCAGCCGGGATAGGTCCGATGACGCGTGTGCACCGCGGCTTCCACGAAGTCGCCGCCGAGCACCGACGCGGGCGCCTGGGCGCGCGTGGCGGTGACCGACATGGGCGCCCCGACCGGCGTCGATTGGCCGGTGGCGTTGTCGAACGTCGCCCAGACGATTTCGTAGCCCTCGGGGGCGGCCGAGCGCCGCGTGTCCACGGCGACGTTCGCGAAGGTCAGCGTGCCGCCTGCGTCGAGCGCGAAGTCGGCGAGCGGGTTCACGCCCGTGAGCCACTGCAGGCCGATCTTGTCGCGGCGGGCGATGATGACATCGGCGAGGTAGTTCGCGGCGCCGCGTTCCGTGTACTCCGCCGTGTCCACGACCGCGCGAATGGCCTCGTCGGGCACGGCCATGATGCGGCGTGCTGCCCAGAAGAGATCGTCGGGGCGGGCGTTGTCGAAGGCCGCGTTCGGATACTCCGGCTTCCAGCGTTCCGGCCAGAAGTATGCGGCTTCGATGCGGCCCACGGCGGGAAACGCCGGATACTGCACCTTGATCCACGGCCGTACCCAGAAGCCGAACGACAACATCGTGAGCAGCGTGGGCCGCGCTTCCCAGATGTATTCGTTGCCGGCGCGCGGCTTCTGCGCCGCCACGCTGGCGCTGCCGAGCGTGGAGCCGAAGTCGATGAGGTGATGCCGCACCATGCGCCGCCCGCCGGTGACCTCGATGACGGTGTCGAGGGAGTTGATCGAGCGGGAGTCGTCGTGATTCAGCCAGGCGGCATACGCCCGCAGGCCGCGCAGTTCGCGCCGGTGTTCGTGCGGGAAGATGTCATTCGGATCGTCGGGCCGCGTGCCGAAGTACTTGAAAGGGCCTACCGGCGTGCCCGGCAGGGCGCGGCTGGCGATGACGCGGAACCGCCCGTCGGCCCTGCGCGCGCCCTTGGCGAGGAACGCGTCGACGACGGCGCGGGTGAGCGGGCGGCGTTCGCCGAGCGTGTCGCGGTAGGTGGCGCGGTCGCCGACGACGAGTTGCGCCGGGTCGAGCACCGCCAGGTAGTTCTCGGGGACGTGGTAGCCGAGGGCCCAGAACAGCTTCGTCGAAATCACCTCGGCGCCGGTCGCCATCTCGGGATTCGACGGCGGATCGAACTTGATGAACCACAGCGTGTTCGTGCGGTCGCGCACGGTGAAGCCCGGCGTGATGCCGTCGCTCTTGCCCGAGACGACCGTCCACGGACCCTGGGCGGGCGGTCCCGACAGGTTCGGGCCGCGCACGTACTCGGCCACGGTCAGCGCGCGCCTGCCGACGCGGTTGGTGAACCAGCTCGAGTCGGGCACTTCGTCGACCGTGTTCACGTTCACGGCGCGCTGGTTGGTGTGGTCGCCGGGCTTCAGGAACGTGTTCTCGACGAAGTCGTACGGATCGCTGATCTCGCGCTCGTGCACGTCGCGCGCGTTCCGCGTCTCCGGATCGACGAGCAGCGGGTCGTCGGGATAGTAGGTGGGCGTGGCGCTCCGCCCGAGCGCGCTCAGCGCGAGGCAGAGACCGGCGGCGGCCGCGAGGTGACGGTGGCACGTCATCATCGGCGGCGGAACACCGGCCCGAGGGCCGTCCAGATGCGCGGACCTTCGCGTCCACCGGCCACGTCGATGCGCAGGAACACGCGGCGGTTGGTGTTGAAGCGGAAGCCCATACCCCACGACGATTTGAGGTGCGCGCCGACGAGCGAGCGCCACGTCGGCCCGACGTCGGCGGCATCGACGAAGAGCGCGAGATCGAGGCCCGAGAACGCTTCCCAGCGGTACTCGGCGTTCAGCGTCACGGCGGCGGCATCGCGGAAGCGGAACTCGCGATAGCCGCGCAGCGAGTCGGCGCCGCCCACCGTGGGCATGAGGAAGAAGGGCACGCGGCTGGCACCGACCGGGTCGATGCGCGAGGCCACGGCATGCAGCGCAATCCCGCGCTTCTTGTCGAAGATCGGAATGACGTGCATGGCCGTCACGTCGAACCGGTTGAAGTCGACGTGGTTCGGGCCGCGGTCGCGGAACATGCCCACGGTCAGGTTGTAGAGACCGCCGCCGCGCGTGTTGCCCGGCGCGTCCCGGGTATCGATGCCCAGCCCGGCTTCCGCGTAGGCGAGAGACGGGACGTCGCCGAGGCCCTGCGCCGTGGCGTCCGTGAAGCGTTCCTCGAGCGACGGGAACCGCGGATCGGTGCCGGGCGACACGGCAAGCCGATGCACGCCGGCGCGGCCGCGCATCACCAGCCAGCCGGCCGGGCGGGCCATCACCTGGCCGAACGTGTCGCGGCCGTCGAGCCCGAAACTCACGCGGTCGGTCTCGCGCGTGTCGGAGCCGAGTCCGAAGAAGTCTTCCTGCGTGTAGTCGTACCAGCGCGTGCCGGCCTGAAGTTCGAGCGGCAGGCCGCCCAGGCGCGGCGCCGACGCCGTGGCCTGCCATTCGGTGTACACGCGGAAGGTGACCGCGGCCGACGCGTCGAACACCAGCCGGCCGGCCAGCGGCCGGCGCCGGTAGCCGAGCCCGACCCCCATGCCGCTGCCGCGCGCGATGCTGCCGACGGAGGGGTAGAAGCCCTGCGGCGGATTGAGCCGCTGGAGCACGCGCTTTTCCTCGACGAAGATGAGCGTACGTTCGACGATACCCTTCGTTTCGGTCGTGAGCGTCCGCTCGCGGCTGGCGCGCGCGGCTTCGAGCGCTTCGGCGCGGGTGGCCGGTGGTGGCGCGCCGGGAGCCTGAGCCTGGGCGCGGACATGCACCGCGCTCAGCACGCACAGGGCCAGTCCGACGAACGCGCGTGTCATGGCTCGCCGATGATACTGCGAGGGTGCGACGGGTTGAAGCGGAGGCCGCGCCAGCGGTGACACCTGCCGCGTCCGGCCGGCATCTCATCGCCATGCTTCGCGCCGTTCTCCTCGCGCTGTTCCTTGCGGGCCCGGGCGTCCAGGCCGCCCTGGCTCAGGCGCCGGTTGCGCTCGATGCCGTCGGACCACAGCCTGGCACCGTGGTGCCGGCCTTCACGCTGGTCGATCAGACCGGGGCTCCACGCAGTCTCGCGTCCATCATGGGGCGCCGCGGTGCGATGCTGGTCTTCAGCCGTTCCGCCGACTGGTGACCGTACTGCCGCACGCAGCTCGTGGAGCTGCAACGCCAGACGGCCACGCTCGCGGCCCAGGGACTGGGGCTGGCGGTCATCACCTACGACCCGCCGGCCACGCTCGCGCGCTTCGCGAAGGAACGCGGCCTGACGTATCCGCTGCTCTCGGACACCGGCTCGGCGATCATCCGCCGCTACGGGCTGCTGAACCCGGAGTATCCCGAGGGGAGCCGTGCGCACGGCGTGCCGTATCCCGGCACGTTCATCCTCGATCCCGCCGGCCGCGTCGTCTCCCGTTACTTCGAAGCGGCCTACCAGGAGCGCAACACCGTCGCCAGCATCCTCACGCGACAGGGCGGCGCGGCGGGCGGCCCGGGTGTCACGGCGAGCACGACACATCTCACGGTGCAGGCGGCGGCCAGTGATCAGGTGCTCTCGCCGGGCAGCCGGCTCTCGATCGCCATCCAGGTGACGCCGCAGCGTGCCATGCACGTCTACGCGCCGGGGAAACACACCTACCAGGTGGTCACGTTCCGCCCGGCCGGGCAGCCGTGGCTCAAGACCCATCCGCTCACGTATCCGCCGTCCGAGATCTACTACTTCGCGCCGCTCGACGAGCGCGTCGAGACCTACCAGAAGCCCTTCACCCTCGTGCAGGACCTGACCATCCTGGCGACGCCCGAGGTGCAGAAGCTGCTGGCCGGCCAGACGTCACTCACCATCGCCGGCACGCTCGACTATCAGGCCTGCGACGACAAGGTCTGCTACGCCCCGGCAGCGGTGCCGCTGAGCTTCACCTTCGACCTCACGCCGCTCGTGCGTCCCTAGCCGTCTCCGGGCCCGGCGCCCGCGTGTTCTCGCGTAACATGTGGGCACGTCGTGAGCTTGATGCCGATAGTCGTCGTGGGGCACGTGGACCACGGCAAGAGCACCGTGGTGGGGCGCTTGCTGGCGGACACCGGCTCGTTGCCCGACGGCAAGCTGGAGCAGGTGCGGGAGCTGTGCCGCCGCACGTCGAAGCCGTTCGAGTACGCGTTCCTGCTCGACGCGCTGCGTGACGAGCGCGATCAGGGGATCACGATCGACGCGGCCCGCGTGTTCTTCAAGAGCGCGTTACGCCACTACGTCGTGCTCGACGCCCCCGGACACGTCGAGTTCCTCCGCAACATGGTCACCGGCGCGGCCCGCGCCGATGCCGCGCTGCTGGTCGTGGACGCGCGCGAAGGCGTGCGCGAGAACTCCCGCCGTCACGCCACGATGCTGGCCATGCTGGGCGTGTCGCACGTGGCGGTCGTCGTCAACAAGATGGACCTCGTCGGCTGGTCCGAGGCCGCCTTCACGGCCGTGGCCGACGAGATGCGGGCCTTCCTCGGCCGCCTCGACGTCGTGCCCGACGCCATCGTGCCGGTGTCGGGGTTCGAGGGCGTGAACCTCGTCACGCGCGGGCCCGAGATGCCGTGGTACACGGGGCCGGCCGTGCTCGAGGTGCTCGACGGCTTCGCCGCCGCCACGCCGCCGGCCGACGCGCCGTTCCGGATGCCCGTGCAGGACGTCTATCGCTTCACGCGATTCGGCGACGACCGCCGCATCGTCGCCGGATCGATCGAGAGCGGCACGATCGGCGTCGGCGACGCCGTGGTGTTCTATCCCTCGGGCAAGCGGTCGCGGGTGGCCTCGGTCGAGGCCTTCCACGCCGAGCCGCGCACGTCGGCGTCGGCCGGCGAAGCCACCGGCTTCACCCTCGACGAACAGATCTACACGACGCGCGGCGAGATGGCCGCGCGGGTGGGCGAGCCGCCGCCGCACGTCTCGTCGCGGCTGCGGGCCAGCGTCTTCTGGCTCGGCCGCGCGCCGCTCGTGCCCGGCCGCGACTACCACCTGCGCCTCGGCACGGCGCGCGTGCCGATGCGCGTCGAGCACATTGAGCAGGTCATCGACGCCTCGACGCTCACGGCGGGGCCCGGCACCGAGGTGGCGCGCAACGACGTGGCCGACTGCGTGCTGAAGCTCGACCGCGCGGTCGCCTTCGACCTGCACGCCGAACGCGCCGACACCGGCCGCTTCGTCATCGTCGACGACTTCGAGATCCGCGGCGGCGGCATCGTGCGCGAGGCCCTCGCCGATGGCGACGAGGCGGCGCGCGACAAGGTGCTGCTGCGCAACCGGAAGTGGGAGCACAGCCACATCGCGCCGGACGTGCGCGCGGCGCGCTTCGGGCAGCGACCGGCCGTCGTCGTCGTGACGGGGCCTCGCGAGATGGACCGCAAGGGCCTGGCGAAACACCTGGAAACGCGGCTCTTCGCCGCCGGCCGCGCCGTGTACTTCCTGGGCATGGCCAACATGCTCTACGGCGTCGACGCCGACATCGATCGCACGCTCGCCAGCCGCCACGAACACTTCCGTCGCCTTGGCGAGATCGCGCACCTGATGCTCGACGCCGGGCTGGTCTTCATCGTGAGCGCCGCCGAGCTGCGCGCCGACGACCTCGATATCCTGCGCGTGAGCGTGCCCGCCGAGCAGCTCGTCACCGTCTGGTACGGCCCGGCGGAGGCCGCCGGGATCGCGCCCGACCTGTCGCTGCCGGCCGGCGCCACGGTGGACGAGGCCTGCGCCGCCATGGCCGGCCTGCTCACGGCGCGCGGAGTGCTGCCGTCGTGACGGCGCCGCTGCCGCCGGCACTGCCGCCGCTCGATGCGCTGCTGCCGCGCCTCGTGACGCTCGCCGAGGCGGCCGGTGCGGCGATCGAAACCTGCCGTCGGAGCGGCGTGCTC
>JALHON010000031.1 GCA_022842985.1 Acidobacteriota bacterium
CGTAGATCTTCCGGTCGGCCAGGGCGGCGATCCGCGGCAGCAGATCGGCCTTCGGCATCAGGTCGACCTTGTTCAGCGCGACGACGATCGGCACGCGCACGGTGGAGACGAGCTCGCGCACGTAGCGGTCGCCGGCGCCTTCGGGCGCCGTGGCGTCGATGACGAGGGTGACGACGTCCACTTCGCGCAGCACCGCGCGTGACACGTCCATCATGCGGTCGTTGAGCTTGCGCAGCGGCTTGTGGATGCCCGGGGTGTCGAGGTACGCAATCTGCCCGGTGGGCCGCGTGCGCACACCGACGATGCGGTTCCGCGTCGTCTGCGGCTTGTCGGAGACGATGGCGAGCTTGGTGCCGACGAGCTGGTTCAGCAGCGTGGACTTGCCGGCATTCGGCCGGCCGACCAGGGCGACGAAGCCGGAGGTCACGCGCCCGCCGTTTCGGCGTCGGCGTCGGCGTCGGCCGGACGCCGCTGCATCCGCACACGCGTGACGCGCCGGCGTTCGGCGTCGAGCACCTCGACCGCGAGGTCGTCCACGTCGAACCGCTCGCCCTTCACGGGCACGCGGCCGAGCGACGCGAGCAGGTAGCCGCCCACCGAATCGAACCCCGCGCGCTCCACGGTGACACCGAGATGGGTCTGCAGCACTGACACGTCCGCTTTCCCGCTCACGACGAACGAGCCGCCGCCCTCATCCACCACCGCTTCACTCTCCACGTCGTATTCGTCGCGAATCTCGCCGACGATTTCCTCGATCAGATCCTCGAGCGTGACGAGGCCGGCGGTGCCGCCGTATTCGTCGACGACGATGGCGCTCTGCACGCGCTCGCGCTGGAACTCATGCAGCAGCGCCGGCACCTTCTTGGTCTCGGGCACGAAGTGCGCGGGGCGCAGCAGGTCGCGCAGGGTCGGGGCGGCGGCGGCCTCGTCGCGCACCAGGTCCTTCACGAACGCGAAGCCGAGGATGTTGTCGAGCGTGCCCTCGTAGACCGGCACGCGGGAGTATTGCTGCTCACGAAAGAGCTGACGCAGGTCAGTGAGGCTCTTCCCCACGTCGATGGCGACGATGTCGGGCCGCGGCGTCATCACTTCGCGCACGAGCGTTTCGCGGAAGTCGACGATGGATCGCAGGAGTGCCCGCGCCTGATCGGGGTCGGATTCCAGTCCCCCGTCGGTCTCCGGCACCGCGACCGCCGGAGCGCCGTTCACCGGCGGCGGCACGTCACTCACCGCGTCAGTCGACGGCGGCGTGCGGCTCACGCTGAGCAGCGCCAGCGTCACCGGCCGCAGCAACCGCTCGACCGCATGGAACGCCGGCAGGGTCGCGCTCAGCACGCCTTCGGGATCGTGGCGGATGAGCACGAGCGGCACGAGGTGCTCCGCGACCAGCGCGAAGACCGCCATCGCGCCGATGAGCGTCGGCAGACCGTGGCCCGCCTGCATGCCGATGACCTTGGCCAGCAGCGCGCCCGCCACGACGTAGATGATGGCCAGCACGATGCGCGCCGGAATGAAGAGCCGCATGGGGTCGTCGAGGTAGCGGCCGAGCAGGTCGTCGCGGTCGCTGCGCTCGGCGGTGAGCCGCAGCGACAGCCGCATCATCGTGCTGAACGCAGCCGACACGGTGCCGACGAGCACCGCGCCGCAGGCGAGCAGGAAGATCGCAAGCGGCGTCATCGCCGGCTCCGCCCGGCCGGGCCGGCCGTGGCCGGTCTCGTCCGCCCGGCGCGTTCGATGAGGCCGTCCGTCAGGCCGCCCTTGCGGCGAAGCCGCGCTTCGACGCGCGCCATCTCGCCATCGTCGGTCTCGTGGTCGTAGCCCGCCAGGTGCAGCAGACCGTGCAGCGCCAGCACCCGGATCTCGGTGGCGAGGGAATGTCCGGCAGCCTTCGCCTGCCGCGCCGCCACGCCGCGCGCGATGGCGATGTCGCCGAGACCGCCACCAGAACCGGGGCCGGAGGACCTCGCCGAAGCCTTGGCGAAGGCGGGAAACGACAGCACGTCGGTCGAGGCGTCCACGCCGCGGAACTGGCGGTTGAGCGCGCGCATGCGCTGGTCGGTCACGACGGCGATGGTCACGCTGCCGGACAGCGCGCGTGGTGCTGTGCGGGCAAGCCACGCGGCCAGTCCGCGCACGGCGGCTCGATCCGCGGGCGTGGCGACGAGGGCGACATCCAGCACGACGACTAACTCCGGGCGGCCGCGCCGGCCGCTTCGTACGCCTTGACGATCGCCTGCACGAGCTTGTGCCGCACGACGTCGCGGTCGTCGAACTTCACGACGGCAATGCCTTCGATGCCGGCCGTGATGCGCAGCGCGTCGACCAGCCCCGACGTGCGACCGACGGGCAGATCGATCTGCGTGATGTCGCCGGTGATGACCGCCTTCGAGCCGTAGCCGAGGCGCGTCAGGAACATCTTCATCTGCTCGACGGTGGTGTTCTGCGCTTCGTCGAGGATGACGAAGGCGTCATTCAGCGTGCGCCCGCGCATGAAGGCGATGGGCGCCACTTCGATCGTGCCGCGTTCGAGGAGGCGTTCGGCGCGCTCCACGTCGAGCATGTCGTAGAGGGCGTCGTAGAGCGGCCGCAGATACGGGTTCACCTTCTCCTGCAGATCGCCCGGCAGGAAGCCGAGCTTCTCGCCGGCTTCGACGGCCGGCCGCGCCAGGATGATCCGCGTGACCTGCTTGGCGAGCAGCGCGCTCACCGCCTGCGCCATGGCCAGATAGGTCTTGCCGGTGCCGGCCGGGCCGACGCCGAACACGATGTCGTGTTTCTCGATGGCATCGAGGTACAGGCGCTGGTTCGCCGACTTGGCGGTGATGCGGCGGCGTCCGACCTGGCGGAGCTGTCCGCCCTTCAGGAAGTGCTCCTGCAGATCGATACCGTCGTTGGCCGACACGAGCTGCGCCGCGGTGCGGATGTCGGTGTCGGTGAGCGGATGGCCGTCGTGGAGCAGACCGCTGACCTGCCCGACCCACTGTTCGACCCGGGCGGTATCGCGCGGCTGCCCGTCCACGAGCAGCTCGTGGCCCTGGGTCCGGATCTTCACGTTGAGCAGCGCTTCGACGTGCCGCAGATTTTCGTCGTACGGCCCGAAGAGCGCGCCGACGCTCGATTCGGGCACCGCAATCCGACGCGTCGTGATGGTGCTGATGCGGATATCTCCTTCAGTATCAGTAACTTAAGTTTCTGATGCCAGAATCGTAGCGCGCCCCTTGGCGCGCGGTCAAGCCTCGGTGCGGAGCCGCAGTTCGCGCAACTGCGCGGCGTCCACGGTGGACGGCGCGTCGCTCATGAGGTCCACGGCCTGCGTGGTCTTGGGGAACGGAATGACCTCGCGGATGGAGGATTCTCCGGCGAGCATGGCGACGATGCGGTCGAGGCCGAGCGCCAGGCCGCCGTGCGGCGGCGTGCCGTACTCGAGCGCCTCGAGGAAGAAGCCGAACCGCAGCTTCGCCTGCTCGTCGCTCAGGCCGAGCAGGCGGAACACCGTGGCCTGCGTCTCGCGGTCGTGGATACGGATGCTGCCACCGCCCAGTTCCCAGCCGTTCAGCACGACGTCGTAGGCACGCGCGCGCACGCTGCCCGGATCCGAGGCGAGCTTCGGCAGGTCTTCCTCGCGCGGCGAGGTGAACGGGTGATGCAGCGAGTCCCACCGCTGTTCGTCGGTGTTCCATTCGAAGAGCGGGAAGTCGGTGACCCAGAGCAGCTCCCACGCCCCGTCGGGAATGAGGTTGCGCTTCTTCGCCACCGTGAGGCGGAGCTGCCCGAGCACCTTCGAGGCGGCATCCGGCGCGCCCGACGCGAGTACCACGAGGTCCGCGGCGCCGGCGCCCATCGCCTCGAGCACCGCGGTCGTCGTGGCATCGCCGATGGCCTTGGCGGAACTCTGCACGCCGTCGGCGGTGCGCCGCATATAGATGAGGCCCGCGGCGCCGGCCTGTTTGGCCATCTCGACGATCTCGTCGAGTTCACGGCGCGAGGCTGCCGCTGCACCCGGAATGACGAAACCGCGCACCGTCCCGCCGTGCGCCACGGCTTCGCGGAAGATGCCGAAGGGCGACTCGGCGAACAGCGGCCCCACGTCCTGGATCTTCAGGTCGAAGCGCAGGTCGGGCTTGTCCGAGCCGTAGACGGCGATGGCCTCGGCGTACTGCATGCGGCGGAACGGCCGCGCGATGGTGACGCCAATCTGCTCGAAGGCGGCGGCGAGTGCGCCTTCCACGATGTCGTAGACCAACTCGGGCGTCGCGAACGAGATCTCGAGGTCGATCTGCGTGAACTCGAGCTGACGGTCGGCGCGCAGCGCCTCGTCGCGGAAGCAGCGGGCGATCTGCACGTAGCGGTCCATGCCCGCGATCATCAGGATCTGTTTGAAGAGCTGGGGCGACTGCGGCAGCGCGTAGAACTCGCCCGGGTGCACGCGGCTCGGCACGAGGAAGTCGCGCGCCCCTTCCGGCGTGGATTTCGTGAGGATCGGCGTCTCGATGTCGAGGAAGCCCTGGTCATCGAAGTACCGCCGCAGCGCCATCGTCACCTTGTGGCGCAGCATCACGTTCTTCTGCAGCTGCGGCCGGCGCAGGTCGAGATAGCGGTACTTGAGGCGCGTCTCTTCCGAGACGTTCTGCTCGTCGCCGATCTGGAAGGGCGGCGTCCTGGCCTCGTTCAGCAGACGCACGGCCGAGGCGCGCACTTCGACCTCCCCCGTCGGCAGCTTGGTGTTCACGGTCTCTGGCGCACGCCGCTCGACGAGGCCCTCGATGCCGACGACGAACTCGCTGCGCAGGCGCTTGGCGCGTTCGAGCAGGTCGGCGTCGTCCTGCACCACCACCTGCGTCACGCCGTGGCGGTCGCGGATGTCGAGGAAGATGATGGACCCGAGGTCGCGGATCTTCTGCACCCAGCCGAGGAGCACGGTGCGGGCGCCGACGTCGGCCACCCTGAGAGCGCCGCAGGTGTGCGTGCGGGCGAGAGATCCAAGTTGCTCAGCCACGTGAAGTCCCCATGTGCGTAACGATGTACCCGGCCGCGCGGTCTCGCGCCACGGCCTCCTGCGCGCCGGTGCCGAGTGACTTCACCGTCACCTGGCCCTGCGCGCGCTCCTGCGTGCCGACGACGACCACGAACGGAATCCCGCGGTCGGCGGCGTACTTGAACTGTTTCCCGAGCTTGTCGGTGTCGGGATAGACCTCGACCGCGAGCGGCGTCCCGTCGGCACCACGGCGCAGCTCGGCGGCGAGCGCCAGCGTGTCACCGATGGCGCCGGCATCGAAGTTGGCGACGAGCACCGCGGCCGGGGCGCGCTCGACGGCGGGCGGGAACATGCCGCGCTCCCCCATCACGACGAGAATCCGCTCGAGGCCGAGCGACAGCCCGCAGGCCGGCACGCGCTGGCCGAGGAACATGCCGACGAGGTCGTCGTACCGGCCGCCGCCGCCGAGGCTGCCAGCGAGATCCGCCACCGCAATCTCGAAGATGGCGCCGGTGTAGTAGCCGAGGCCGCGCGCGAGCGTCGCATCGATGCGCACGTGCGCGCCGGCGGAGAGCGTGGCAACGAGCGCCAGGATCTCGCGCAGCTCGGCGAGCGCCGCCACCCCGCCCTCGTGCGTGCCCACGAATCCGGCGATGGCCTCGAGCGCCGGCGCGTTCGCCGCCTCCGCCAGGCCGAAGAGGAACGTGACGAGCGTCGTCGCGGCCGTCTCTGTCACGCCGCGGCTCGTCATCTCGGTCACCACGGCGTCGCGGCCGATTTTGTCGGCCTTGTCGAGCGCGATGAGGGCGGTGCCGTGCAGCTCCGCCGGCACACCCGCCACGTCGAGAATGGCCGAGAGCAGGCGCCGGTGATTCAGGCGGATCGTGAAGTCGGTGAACCCGAGGCGGCCAAGCACGTCGGCCCCGGCCGAGAGCAGTTCGGCCTCGACCGCCATCGACGTCGAGCCCGTGGCGTCGACGTCGCACTGATAGAACTCGCGGAAGCGGCCCTTCTGCGGCCGGTCGGCGCGCCACACCGGCTGCACCTGGTAACGCTTGAAGTACTTCGGCAGGGCCGCGCGGTGCTCGGCGACCACGCGCGAGAGCGGCACCGTGAGGTCGTAGCGCAGCGCCAGGTCGGCCTCACCGCTGCCGGCGCCATCCCCACGCTTCAGAATCTTGAAGATGAGCCGATCGCCCTCTTCACCGTACTTGCCGGTGAGCGTCTCGATGTTCTCGACGGCCGGCGTTTCGAGCGGCTCGAAGCCGTAGCTCTGGAAGACCTCGGCGACGACGCCGATCACGTACTGGCGCCGCCGGACGTCAGCCGGCAGGAAGTCGCGCATGCCGCGCGCAGGTTTCGTGGAGACGCCCATCAGCGGGCTCCGCCGGCGGCGTCGGCCATGTAGTCGAGCCGGTAGCCCACGTAGTTGTCGGCGTACCAGCGAATCTCGGCGACTTCCTCGGCGGTGAGTTCCCGCTTCACCTTCGCCGGACGGCCCATCACGAGCGACCGCGGCGGAATGTGCGTGCCTTCGGTCACGAGGCTGCCGGCGGCGACGATGGAATCCGCGCCGATGTGCGCGCCGTTCAGCAGCATGGCGCCCATGCCGATGAGGCAGCGGTCTTCGATGGTGCAGCCGTGCAGCACGGCCGAGTGGCCCACGGTGACCTCGTCGCCGATGGTGGTCGGGTGCGTGTCGCGCATCACGTGCACCATCGTCAGGTCCTGGATGTTCGAACGCCGCCCGATACGGATGCGATGCACGTCGCCGCGCAGCACCACGTTCATCCACACCGACGACTCGGCGCCGATGTGCACGTCGCCGACGACCTGGGCGGACTGGTCCACGAACGCCGTGGCATCCACCGTCGGAGTCGTGCCCTTGTAGCTGCGAATCATCCTGTGCTCTTCCCGGGCCCGGGCCCCGAGTCCCCGGCCCCTAGATCTTGGGCAGCGTGACGCCACGCTGCTGCTGGTACTTCCCGGCCTTGTCCTTGTAGGAGACTTCGCAGGGCTCGTCGCTCTGGAAGAACAGCACCTGCGCGATGCCTTCGTTGGCGTAGATCTTGGCCGGCAGGGGCGTGGTGTTCGAGATCTCGATGGTGACGTGCCCTTCCCACTCGGGCTCGAACGGCGTCACGTTGACGATGATGCCGCAGCGCGCGTAGGTGCTCTTGCCGAGGCACACGGTGAGCACGTCGCGCGGAATGCGGAAGTACTCGATGGTGCGGGCCAGCGCGAACGAGTTCGGCGGCACGATGCATTCCGACGCCTGGATGTCGACGAACGACTTCGGGTCGAAGTTCTTCGGGTCGACCACCGTGTTGTAGACGTTGGTGAAGACCTTGAACTCGTCAGCCACGCGGCAGTCGTAGCCGTACGACGACAACCCGAACGAGACGACGCCGGCGCGGACCTGACGGTCCTCGAACGGTTCGATCATCCCGTGCTCCTTCGCCATGCGGCGAATCCAGCGGTCGCTCTTGATCGCCATCAAACTCCTCGATCCCCGCTCCGCCTAGCGCCGCAGCAGCCAGCTGACGAGCATGAATGCGCCGCTCACGAGGAGCGACGTCGTGATGGGCACGTACAGGCGGAAGTGCTCGCGTTCGATGCTGATGTCACCGGGCAGGCGGCCGAGCGGGACACCCATCCAGAGGAGGGCGCCCACCGCGGCCACCGCCAGCCCGAGAACGACGAGCACCGGGCCCACGAGCCGGCCCTAGCGCAGCTCCATGCCGCGGAAGAAGTAACCCAGTTCGAAGGCGGCCGTCTCCGGCGCATCCGACCCGTGCGTCGCGTTGTTGTCGATCGAGGCGCCGAACTCCTTGCGGAGCGTGCCGGGCTCGGCCTTGGCCGGGTCGGTCGCACCCATGAGATCGCGCCACTTCTTGATGGCGTCCGGTGCTTCGAGGCACAGCACGAGGCACGGGCCAGACGACATGAAGTCGGTCAGGGCGCCGAAGAACGGGCGCGCCTTGTGGACGTAGTAGAAGCCTTCGGCCTCGGCCTTCGACATGTGGATCATCCGCGCGCCGCGCACGGTAAATCCTTCGGCTTCGACCCGCGCCAGGATCTTCCCCATCGATCCCGCACGCACTGCATCTGGTTTGATGATGGCAAATGTACGCTGCATATCCTGCTGATTATACCTGGGAGGCCTCGCCCGCCGCGCCGATCGCCCGCGGGAAACACCCGAGCAGCCGCACGAACTGGGTGGCCCCGGTCAGCCGGGTCAGGGCTGCCTGGAGGCGCGGTTCGGCGATGTGGCCCTCGAGGTCCACGTAGAAGACGTATTCCCACGCCACCCCGGGCCGGGGGCGGGATTCGAGCTTCGTCAGGCTCACCCCCTCGTCGGCCAGCACGTTCAGGCAGCGGACGAGGGCGCCGCGCTCGTGCCGGGTGCCGAAGACCAGGGCCACCTTGGCCTCGACCTTGGGGTCGCAGTCGATCGGGGCCGCCGCGATGACCACGAAGCGCGTCAGGTTCACCGCCTGGTTGGCGATGTCCCTGGCCAGCACGACCAGCCCGTAGCGGTCACCTGCCTCGGCGCTGGCGATGGCCGCCACGGTCAGGTCGCCGTCCTCGGCCACGCGCCGGGCGGCGAGGGCCGTGTTGGCGGCCGGAACGCTCTCGATCCCGGGCCGTTCCGCCAGGAACTCGCTGCACTGGGCGAGCGCCTGGGGGTGCGACACCACCTTCGCGACCCCCTCGAGTGTCGCACCGGGCGGGCCCAGCAGGCAGTGCCGCACCTCGATCACCTCTTCGCCGACAATCGAGAGGTTCAACTGGAACAGCAGGTCGTAGACCTCGTGCACGGATCCGGCGGTGCTGTTCTCGATCGGCAGCACGGCGCGATGGGCGTCGCCCCGCTGCACGGCCTCCAGCGTCTCGCGGAAGGAGCGGAAGGGTTTGTAGGTGACGACGCGCCGCTCCACACCGAAGTGGCGCACCGCGGCTTCATGCCCGTACGCACCCTCGGTGCCCTGGAAGGCCACGGCGAGCGGCGGCGCCTCGACGGCGTCGGGTGTGTCCTTGAGCCAGTCGCGCTGCCGGCGCAGGGCGTCGTCGAGAATCTCGCGGTAGATCCGGCGCACGAGCGCCGGATCCAGCCCGAGGCGTTCGCCGTAGGCGGCGCGGTGGCTGAGGAGTGCCGCCTCGCGCGCCTCGTCGCGCAACGGCTGTTCGCTCTCGGCCTTGGCAGCCGTGATGTCGCGCATCAGCCGGGCGCGTTCGCCGAGGGCGTTCAGCAGCACCTTGTCGATGTCGTCCACGGCGCGGCGCAGATCGGATAGTGGCGGCGGTGTCATCGGTCACTCCCCCGGAAAAGAAAAACGCCGCCCGAACCGTGAAGGCTCGGGCGGCGGTGTGTGTCGGTCGACGTGGTGTCGTCGGCGCGCTACACGGCCTCCCGGCCGGCCGTAAAGCCGGCGAACGTAAACACGAACGGGAAGGCGGTGTGACGCATGGCTACTTCTTCAGGATCGAGACGAGCGATTGTCCCATATCCGCCGGGCTCTTCACCACCGTCACGCCGGCGGCGGTGAGCGCGGCCATCTTCTCGGCCGCGGTGCCCTGCCCGCCGGCGATGATCGCGCCGGCGTGGCCCATGCGGCGTCCGGGCGGGGCCGTCTGCCCCGCGATGAACGCCACGACGGGCTTGGTGAAGTGGTCCTTGATCCAGGCCGCGGCTTCTTCCTCGGCCGAGCCGCCGATTTCGCCGATCATGATGACGGCGTCGGTATCGGGGTCGTTCTGGAAGAGGCCGAGCGCATCGATGTGCGTCGTGCCGATGAGCGGATCGCCGCCGATGCCGATGCACGTCGACTGGCCGTACCCGAGACGCGTCAGCTGGTCGATGGCCTCGTAGGTCAGGGTGCCGCTCTTCGACACGATGCCGATGCGGCCTTCCTTGCAGATGTTCGCCGGGATGATGCCGGCCTTGCCCTTGCCGGGCGAGATGATGCCCGGGCAGTTGGGCCCGATGAGGCGCGTCGCGGGCCGCGCCTTGAGGAACGTCATCGCCTTGAGCATGTCCACGACGGGAATGCCCTCGGTGATGCAGACGACCAGGCCGATGCCGGCGTCCGCCGCTTCCATGATGGCGTCGGCCGCAAACGGCGGCGGCACGAAGATCACCGACGCGTTCGCGCCGGTCGCCTTCACCGCGTCGGCCACCGTATTGAAGACCGGCCAGCCCTCGTGGGTCGTGCCGCCCTTGCCGGGCGTGACGCCGCCGACGACGTTCGTGTGATACGCCGCCGCGGCCTTCGCGTGGAACGTGCCTTCGCGTCCGGTGAGGCCCTGGACGATGAGGCGGGTCGAGGAATCGAGCAGGACGGCCATTACTGGGCGCCTCCCGCGAGCTGCACGACCTGCACGGCCGCTTCGCCCATGGTGTCGGCCGTCGTGAAGTTCAGGCCGCTCTCGGCGAGCATCTTCTTCCCTTCGTCCACGTTCGTGCCCTTCATGCGGATGACGATCGGCACCGGCACGCCCAGTTCCTTCACGGCGGCGATGACGCCCGCGGCGAGCACGTCGCAGCGGAGGATGCCGCCGAAGATGTTGATGAGCACCGCCTTCACGTTCGTGTCCGACATCAGGATCTTGAACGCGTTGCGGATCTGCTCGGCGTTGGCGCCGCCGCCGACGTCGAGGAAGTTGGCCGGCTGGCCGCCCGACAGCTTGATGATGTCCATCGTCGCCATCGCCAGGCCGGCGCCGTTCACCATGCAGCCGATGTTGCCCTCGAGCCGGATGTAGTTGAGGGCGAACTTCGAGGCTTCGACTTCGAGCGGGTCTTCCTCGCTCAGGTCGCGCAGATCGCGGAAGTCGGCGTGGCGGTAGAGCGCGTTGTCGTCGATGGTCATCTTGGCGTCGAGCGCGAGCAGGTCGCCGCTCTCCGTCACGATGAGCGGGTTGATCTCGAGCAGCGACGCATCCGACGCCAGGAACGCCTGGTAGAGCGACAGCATCAGCTTCGTGGCCTTCTTGACGCTGTCGCCGGTGAGGCCGATGGCGAAGACGAGCTGCTGCGCCTGGAATGGCAGCAGGCCCGTGCCCGGCTCGACGAGCGCCTTGTGGATGCGCTCGGGGGTCTTCGCCGCCACTTCCTCGATGTCCATGCCGCCGTCGGCGCTGGCCATGAGGACGATCTTCTTCGTGGAGCGGTCGACCAGCATGCCGACGTAGAGCTCACGCGCGATGGCGAGCCCTTCTTCGACCAGCACGCGGCCCACACGCTGGCCGGCCGGGCCGGTCTGGTGCGTGACGAGCTGCATGCCGAGGATGGCCTTGGCGTTGGCTTCGACGGCCTCGAGGCCCTTCGAGACCTTGACGCCGCCGCCCTTGCCGCGGCCGCCGGCGTGAATCTGCGCCTTGACGACCGCCACCGGGCCACCGAGGCGCTTGGCGATCTCGACGGCGTCCTGCGGCGTCAGGGCCACTTCCCCGCGCGGCACGGGCACGCCGTACTTCGCGAGGATGGCCTTGGCCTGATATTCGTGGATCTTCACGTGGGCCTCAGACCTTGATGACGTCGACCAGTTCCTTGACGGCGCCGGCGGACTTCAGCAGGGCGGCCTTCTCGGTCTCGGTCAGGTTGATCTGGACGATTTCCTCGACGCCGCCGGCGCCGAGCTTCACGGGCACGCCGACGAAGAGGTCGTTGATGCCGTATTCGCCCTGCAGGAACACCGAGCACGGCATGATGCGCTTCTGGTCCTTCAGGATCGCTTCGACCATCGCCGCGGCCGACTCACCCGGCGCGTACCAGGCGCTCGTGCCGACGAGCTTCGTGATCTCGGCGCCGCCGTTGGCGGTGCGCGTGCAGATGGCGTCGAGACGCTCCTGCGACAGCTTGCCCATCGCGACCAGTTCGGTCAGCGGAATGCCGGCCACCGTCGACAGCCGCGGCAGCGGCACCATCGTGTCGCCGTGGCCGCCGAGCACGAAGCAGTTGACGTCGTTGACCGACACGCCGAGCTCCATGGCGACGAAGGTGCGCATGCGCGCCGAGTCGAGCACGCCGGCCATGCCGATGACGCGCTGACGCGGGAAGCCGCTCAGGCGGTAGACCGCCTGGGACATCGCGTCGAGCGGGTTGGCGACGGGCACGATGATCGTGTTCGGCGAGTACTTCACGATCTGCGCCGTCACCGACTTCATGATGTCGTGATTGACGGCCAGCAGGTCGTCACGGCTCATGCCCGGCTTGCGCGGCACGCCCGAGGTGATGACGACGACGTCCGAGTTCGCGGTGTGCGCGAAGCCCTCGTCGGTCGCGCCGAAGCCCACGACCTTCGCCGACGAACCGGCGACCGGGCACGACTGGTAGATATCGAGCGCGATGCCTGCCGCCTTCGTGTCGGCGATGTCGATGATGACGACGTCGGCCAGTTCCTTGTGCGCGACGGCGCGCGCCACGGTCGCGCCCACGTTGCCGGCGCCACCCACCACGGTCACTTTTCGGTTCATTGCTACGCTCCTGCACTCCACGAACCCGTGTCGGTGCCTGGCATTAGGTCAGGCCCCCGCCGCACATGGTTCGAACGTTCAACACCTTCTGTGGAAAAGCTTGTGGAAAACACCGTGTAAACCGGCTGGAATCCCACCCGAAGTCGAACAAAACACCACTTTGCACCACGTGTGGTGCGCGCTGGTGCCGCCGACCCGCTCCGCCATGCGCCCGCACGCCGCGGCGCACAAGCGCCACATTATATCGTGGCGATCGCGGAAGCGGACGCATGCCATACGGCACGCGCGCAGATTCATCCACCGTGGTGCGAGGTGGCACGGCGCTTCGGGTGATTGCCCGTGACTCGCGTCTACGGAAACCGCAGCGCCATGCGCTCGCCGGCCGGCGTCGACACCACGAGCCCGGTGCCGTCGATCTCGACGACCGACGAACCGTCGGGCAGCCGATCGCCAAGGCCGAGCAGGAACACGTCGCCGGCACCCGCCACGACCGCGGTGAGACGGCCCTCGGCGTCGGTCGCGAGGCCGACGACACGCCAGGGCGGCGGAGGCGGGTCAGCGGCGACCGGTGGCGCCGGATCCGCTGGCGAGGTATCGTCCCCCGGGGCGAATGCCGGCATGGCGGGGTCGCGCCGTGCCACGACGGCCCGTCCGGCAACGGGACGGTCGCTGAAGACGAAGGGGTTCCGGGCCGAGGCCGGCGTCGTCTCGGGCGCGGTCACGGCATCGAGCGCGATGTGCGGAATGGGCACGTCGGGCGGCGGTGCCACGGGGCGGGCCGGCCGCACCTGCGTGACGGCGGTAGGCGGACTCACCCACGAGGCCGAAAACCACCCGGCCAGGAAGCCGAGCGCCACGAGCGTGCCGGCGAGACGGTGTGTGTCGGTGCGCATCGCCCTGCAGCATAGTATCGGTCGGGTGCTGCCGGCCACCACCACTCCATGCCACCGTGTGCACTGTGGTAGTATTCGCCGTGCCCGCTGTTCCAGGCAGACTGCCGGCCGGACTGACGGAAGCTTCGGTCGTCGCGATCGTCCCGGCGCGGTATCACTCCTCCCGCCTTCCCGGAAAACCTCTCGCTGAGATCCACGGTCGCCCCATGGTCGAACACGTCTACCGTCGCGCGGCCATGGCCGCGGTGGATGCCGTGATCGTGGCCACCGATGATCAGCGGATCGTTGACGCCGTCGAGGGGTTCGGGGGGCTGGCCTGGCTGACCCGCGCCGACCATCCCACCGGCACGGACCGGCTGGCGGAAATCGCCTCCACGCTGCCCTGCGACGTCGTCATCAACGTGCAGGGTGACGAGCCCTTCATCGACCCGGCCGCCATCGACCTGCTGGCGGCGCCACTCGTGCACGACCGCACGGTCGAGATGACCACGCTCTGCCGGCCCTTCCTGCCCGGGGAGGACATGCAGTCGCCGCACCTCGTGAAGGTCGTGCGGGATCTCACCGGCCGCGCCCTCTATTTTTCGCGGGCGCCGATTCCCTTTCCCCGCGCCGCCGGCGGCGCCGCGCCCGCCGTGCATGTCGGCGTCTACGGCTACCGCCGCGCCACGCTGCTGCGGCTGGCGTCGCTCGCGCCGACGCCCCTCGAACGCGCCGAGTCCCTCGAGCAGCTTCGCGCGCTCGAACACGGCATTCCCATCCGCGTCCTCGACAGCGCCTATGTCTCGCTGTCGGTCGACACACCCGACGATCTCGCACACGCCCGCCGCACGGTGTCCGACTTATGAGCACATCACCCCGACCCACCAAGTACATCTTCGTCACCGGCGGCGTCGTCTCGTCGCTCGGCAAGGGCCTGGCCGCCGCGTCGATCGGCGCGCTGCTCGAAGGCCACGGCTACAAGGTCGCACTGCTCAAGTTCGACCCCTATATCAACGTCGACCCCGGCACGATGAGCCCGTATCAGCACGGCGAGGTCTTCGTGACCGACGACGGCGCCGAGACGGACCTCGACCTCGGCCACTACGAACGTTTCACCGACACGACCACGACGCGCAACAGCAACTGGACCACCGGCAAGATCTACATGTCGGTCATCCAGAAGGAACGCCGCGGCGACTACCTCGGGCGCACGGTGCAGGTCATCCCGCACATCACGAACGAGATCAAGGACAACATCCGCGCCGTCGGCCGCGCCGTGGACGTCGTGCTCGTCGAGATCGGCGGCACGGTCGGCGACATCGAGAGCCTGCCCTTCCTCGAGGCCATCCGGCAGTTCCGCCAGGACGTCGGCCGCGAGCACACGCTCTACATCCACCTCACCCTCGTGCCGTGGATCGGCTCGGCCGGTGAGCTGAAGACCAAACCCACGCAGCACAGCGTGCGCGACCTGCGCTCGATCGGCATCCAGCCCGACATCCTGCTCTGCCGCACCGACCGCGTCCTCGACCGCGACATCAAGTCGAAGATCGCGCTCTTCTGCGACGTCGATCAGGAGGCGGTCATCACCGCCCGCGACGTCGAGACGATCTACGAAGTACCACTCGCACTGCGGGAGGAAGGCATCGACCGCGTCGTGCTGCAGCGCCTCGGCCTGCCGCAGACCCCCGGCGATGTCCGCGCCTGGGAACAGCTCGTCGAGAACATCAAGCACCCGCACGACGAACTCACCATCCATGTCGTCGGCAAGTACACGGGCTACGAAGACTCCTACAAGAGCCTTAACGAAGCGCTGTACCACGGCGGCTTCGCGCATCGGCTGCGCATCAACATCCAGTGGGTCGAGGCTGAGGCCCTCGAGCAGGACGGCGGCACGCGCCTGCTGGAAGGCTCGGCGGGGATCCTCGTGCCGGGCGGCTTCGGCACCCGTGGCACCCGCGGCATGATGAAGGCGGCCGAGTTCGCGCGCACCCACAAGGTGCCCTACTTCGGCATCTGCTACGGCTTCCAGTGGGCCACCGTGGAGTTCGCGCGCAACGTGTGCGGGCTCGAAGGTGCCGACTCGACCGAGTTCGACGAATCGGCGCCGCACAAGGTGATTTACAAGCTTCGCGATCTGCTCGGCGTGGACGACCTCGGCGGCACGATGCGCCTCGGCCGCTATGCCTGCGAGCTCGCTCCCGGCTCACTTGCCCGCCGCGTCTACGACGCCGACGTCATCTGGGAGCGGCACCGTCACCGTTTCGAGTTCAACACCCTCTACGAGCCGGCGCTCAAGGAACACGGCATGCTCATTTCAGGCCGCTCGCCCGACGGCAAGTTCGTCGAGATCGCCGAGCTGCCCGGCCATCCGTGGTTCCTCGGCGTGCAGTTCCACCCCGAGTTCCTGTCGCGTCCGCTCAGGCCACACCCGCTCTTCGCCAGCTTCGTCGAGGCGTCCTACCGGCACCGGCAGGGCACGCTCGGCCAGGTGAATGAAGCGAGCGCGATTGCCTGACATGGTGCGCGTCCGGGAGGTGCGTGCCGGCACCGTCACGTTCGGCACCGGGCATCCGCTGGGATTCATTCTCGGCCCCTGCGTCATCGAGAGTGCGGCGCATGTCCTGGACCTCGCCCTCGAGATCCAGGCGATTGCCGCGCGTACGGGCGTGCCGCTCGTGTTCAAGGCGTCGTTCGACAAGGCCAACCGGACTTCGCTCGGCTCGTTCCGTGGACCGGGACTGTCCGAAGGCCTGAAGGCGCTCGCCGCGGTGAAGGCGCGCACCGGCCTGCCGATCCTGACCGACATCCACGAGGCGTCACAGGCGGCGCCGGTGGCGGAGGTCGCCGACGTGCTGCAGATTCCGGCGTTCCTGTCGCGGCAGACGGACCTGCTCGTGGCGGCGGCCAGGACCGGGCGCACGGTCAACGTGAAGAAGGCGCAGTTCCTCGCCCCGAAGGACATGCGCCACGTCGTCACGAAGCTCGTCGACAGCGGCGCCGCCGGCGTGATCCTGACCGAACGCGGCTCCTCGTTCGGCTACAACAACCTCGTCGTCGACATGCGCAGCCTGCCGATGATGCGTGAACTCGGACACCCGGTGGTGTTCGACGTCACCCACAGCCTGCAGCTGCCGGGCGCCGGCGACGGCGTCACGATCGGCCTGGCGCAGTACATCGCGCCGCTCGCCCGCGCGGGCGTGGCGGCCGGCGTGGACGGCGTCTTCATGGAAGTCCACGAGGATCCGCCGCGCGCGAAGAGCGATGCGGCGAACGCGCTGGCGCTGGCCGCGCTCGAGCCCCTGCTGCGCCAGCTCGTGGCCGTCGACCAGGTCGTGAAGTCGCATGGCTGACCTCTCCCTTGCCCGCAAGGTGCTGCACACGGAGGCGGATGCCGTCCGGGCACTCGCCGACCGCCTCGACGAGCGCTTCACGGCGGCCGTGGCGCTCGTGCGCGACTGCCGCGGCCGCGTGATCCTGACCGGCATGGGCAAGTCGGGCATCGTGTGCCGCAAGATCGCGGCGACACTCTCGAGCACCGGCTCCCCCGCCTACTTCGTGCACCCGGCCGAAGCGGTGCACGGCGACCTCGGCATGATTCAGCCGAGTGATGTCGTCATCGCGCTCTCGCACAGTGGCGAAACCGAGGAACTGACGCGGCTGCTCGAGACGCTGAAGCGCCTCGGCGCGACGCTCATCGCGATGACCGGAGATCCGTCCTCCACGCTCGCCCGGGCGGCGACCGTGGTGCTCGACTGCAGCGTGTCGGAAGAGGCCTGCCCGATGAACCTCGTGCCCACCGCCAGCACCACCGCCGCACTCGCGCTCGGCGACGCGCTGGCGATGACGGTGCTCGTCGAGAAGGGCTTCAGCCCCGACGACTTCGCCGACCTCCATCCGCGCGGCACGCTGTTCCGCCGCGCCCGCCGCGTCGACGGCATCATGCGCACCGGCCCCGACCTGCCCGCCGTGGCGCCGGCGCGGCCGATGCGCGACGTGATTGCCGAAATCACACGCGGCCGCATGGGCATCACCTGCGTGGTCGAGGCCGACGGCGTCCTCGCGGGCGTCGTGACCGACGGGGACGTCCGGCGGGCCCTGGCCGCCAACACTGACGTCCTCGCGCTGCGCGCCGCCGACGTCATGAGCCGCACGCCGGTCACCGTCGCCCCGCACACGCTGGCGGCGGAAGCCCTGCACCTGCTCGAGGGACGCAGGATCACGGCCGTGGTCGTCGTCGACGACGGCGGACGCGCGCTCGGCGTCGTGCACCTGCACGACCTCTGGCGGACGGGACTGGCGTAGCATCATGGCCGTGCTGTCGGACTATCTCCCGTTCATCGCGGAGCTCGTGGCGCTGCTCATTGGCATCGCCATCGGCAAGGCCTGGGAGCGCTACAAACTGCGCGACGGCCGCTGGATCGACCGCCGCAAGGCGCGCGACTCGCATCACTACGTGCTCGGTCTCAACTATCTCGTGGCGAATCAGATCGACCTTGCCATCGAGGAACTGAGCCAGGCGGCGCGCGTCGATGCCGACGCGCTCGAAATCCATCTCATCCTCGGCAACGTCTACCGCGAACGCGGGCAGGTGTCGCGGGCCATCCAGGTGCACCAGTCGCTGCTGCAGCGGCAGAAGCTGACGCGGCTCGAACACGCCTACGTGATGCTCTGCCTCGGCCTCGACTACAAGCGCGGCGGCTTCGGCGGTCGCGCGGTGGAGGCGTTCAAGGAAGCACGCCGGCTCGATCCGTCGAACGCCTATGCCCTGCTGCACCTCGAGAAGGTCTACGAGGAACAGCGGCAGTGGGAAGACGCCGCGAAGGTGCGTCAGGAGCTGCTGGCGATGGCCGGGCCGGAGTCACCGGCGCGCAGCCAGACGATTCTGGCGTTCCTCGAGAACGAACGCGGGCTCTCGGCGCTCAAGGCCGGCGACCTCGCGGCGGCGAGGGCCCGGTTCTCGGCGGCACTCGAACTCGACGGCGGCGTCACGCCGGCGTCCGTGAATCTCGGGGACGTCCTGGCGCGTGATGGCCGTCCCGCCGAGGCCATCGCGATCTGGGAGGGCGTGGTCGACACCGCGCCCGATCGGTCCCACCTCGTGCTCGACCGCCTGCGCGAGGCGTATCGCGCGTCAGGCCATCCGGATCGCTTCCTGGAGCTCTGCCGCCGGGTGGCCGCGGCGCATCCCCACAACTGGCGGGCGCGGCTGGCGCTCGGTCATGCGCTCGTCGACGCCGGCCAGACGCCAGTGGCCCTCGAGCAGTTCCTCGAAGCGCTCAGCCACAATCCGCACGGCCTGACCGTGCACGAAGCGATCTGGGATCTGCTGCTGCGCACGGGACTCGAGCGCGCCGCCGTCGAGCGCTACGTGACCCACGCCAAGGCCGCGGTGTTCTACCTCGACCCGCACGTCTGCCTGCGCTGCCACTACCGCAGCACGGAGCTGCTCTGGCAGTGCCCGCACTGCCACGAGTGGAACACCTTCGTCGAGGAGCGGATCGCGCCGGTCACGAAGGACGGCAACGACCTCTGAGCCAGGCCGCCAGCCGGGCTGCCTGCGTGAGGGTGGAGGCCATATCGCCGTCGGTCACGACCACCGCATCCGCCAGCCGCACCTTGTCGGTGATGGGCCACTGCGCGGCCAGGCGGCGGTCGGCGTCGGCCGCCGTGAAGCCGTCGCGCGCCATGAGCCGCGCGCGCTGCGTCTCGCGGCGGCAGGCGACCACGACGACGAGGTCGAAGGTGGAGGCCCAGCCGGTTTCGTAGGCCAGGGGAATCTCGGCGATCCCGGCGGCGCCGGACGCGAGCGTCGCGAAGAAGGTGTCGATGCCGGCGCGCACGCGCGGGTGCACCATCCGCTCCAGATCGCGGCGGGCCGCCGCATCCGAGAACACCACCGCGCCGAGCGCTGCCCGATCGAGCGTGCCGTCCGGCCGCAGCACGGCCTCGCCGAACCGCGCCACGACCTCGGCGAGGCCCGGGGAGCCTGGCGCGACGGCGTCGCGCGCCAGCACGTCGGCGTCGACCGTGGCCACGCCCGCCTCCCGCAGGGCCCGCGCCACGACGCTCTTCCCCGTGGCGATGCCGCCAGTCAGCGCAACCCGCACGGCGCGGTCAGTCCGCGGACAGCAGACCGGCGCGCGCTTCCGCCGCGGTCACGGTATTGGCAAGCAGCATGGCAATCGTGAGCGGCCCGACGCCGCCCGGCACGGGTGTCACCGCGCCGGCCACGGCCCAGACGGCCGGATACACATCGCCGATGACGAGCGTCCGCTTCTTCTCGAACTGCAGGCGCCGCGGATGCCCCTCGGGATACCAGTTGGCGACGAGCGCGGCGTCGTCGACGCGGTTGATGCCCACATCGATCACCGTCGCACCGGGCTTCACGTACGCCGGCGTCACGTAGGCGGGACGGCCCACGGCGGCGACCAGGATATCGGCCTCGCTCGCGAGGGCCGCCACGTCGGGCGTGCGTGAATGGCAGATGGTGACAGTGGCGTCCTGGTGCAGCAGCAGCAGGGCCATGGGCTTGCCGACGATGTCGCTGCGGCCGATGACGACCGCGCGCTTCCCCGCCAGGGCGATGCCTTCACGGGCCAGGAGCTGCATCACGCCAGACGGCGTGCAGGCCACGAGCCGCGCCCGCTTCTGCACGAGCAGGCCGACGTTCTGCGCGTGGAAGCCGTCCACGTCCTTCGCCGGCGAGACGGCGTCGAAGACGCGCTGCTCGGCATCGCGTCCCATGCCCTTCGGCAGCGGCGACTGCACGAGGATGCCGTCGAAGGCCTCGTCGGCGTTGAGACGCGCCACGACGGCCAGGGTGTCGTCGAGCGAGGCATCGGCCGGCAGCCGGAAGAGCTCGGCGCGGCATCCGGCCTCCCCCGCCGTGCGCAGCTTGTTGCTCACGTAGATCTGCGAGGCCGGATCGTCGCCGGCGAGCACGATGCCGAGGGCCGGCGGACGTCCGGCCGCCGCGGTGAAGCGCGCGATCCGGTCCGCGAGTTCCGCGCGGATGCGTGTGGCCGTGGCGGTGCCGTCGAGACTGCGGGCGCTCATGCCTGACCTCCCGGGCGTGCCGCGGGACGCGCCACGGCGTCGAGCTCGCGCAGTTTCTCGGTGCTGCCGAGCAGCACGAGCTGGTCGCCGGCGTGCAGCCGCGCGTCCGGTGAGGGATTGAACTCCATGTGTCCTTCTGCGCGGCGAATCGCCACGACGATGACGCCGAACCGCTGGCGCAGTTCGGCTTCGCGGATGGTTCGCCCGACGAGCTCGCCGCCGGGCCCGAGCTCGATCTGTTCGGCCGAGAGGTCGAGATGTTCGGAGCTGGTGGCGAGCCGCATGAAGTCGACGACCGCCGGCCGGAGCGCGGTGTGCGCCATCTGGATCGCGCCGAGCGTGTAGGGCGAAATCACGCGATCGGCGCCGGCGCGCCGCAATTTCGGTTCGGCGTCCTCCGACTCGACCCGCGCGATAATGAAGAGATCCGGACGCAGGACGCGCGCGGTGAGCACCGCGTAGACGTTCTCGGCATCCGTCGAGACGGCGGCAATGAGGCCGCGCGCACGATCGATGCCGACACGCTTCAGCACGTCTTCACGGCTGGCGTCGGCTTCGACGGCCATGCCGCCGCCGGCCATGATCTCGTGAACCTTCTCGGGATCGCGCTCGATGACGATGCAGGGCACGCCCTGGCGCCGGAACTCCTCGGTAATGGTGCTGCCGATGCGTCCGTAGCCGCAGATGATGAAGTGGTTGGTCAGGTCATCGAGCATGCGCGCGAACCGCCGTTGTTCGAAGCTGCGATACAACCCGCCGTCGACCACGAGCGCCATCAGCACGAACGCCGTGTAGAAGAGCGTCGAGATGCCCGCCAGCAGCACGAACGTCGTCCAGACCTCGCCCGCCCGCGTCAGCGGATGGACGTAGCCGTAGCCCACCGTCGTGACCGAGATGATGGTCATGAAGGCCGAGTCCCAGAGGGACCAGACTTCGATGAGCATGTAGCCGACGGTGCCGAGCGCGCTGACGAGCAGGAAGAGGACGACGCCCAGTCCGGGGCCCCGGGCCCACGACAGCGTCGTCTGGCTCTTCGCGTTCACGACAGGCGCCGCTTCCCCACGTCACGGGCGGACGGCCGGCGTCAGGCCGCGGCGGCGTCGGCGCCGCTCGCCTTCCGCATGCCGAAGCCCGCCAGGAACACCACGACCGAGACGGCCAGCCAGCGCAGCGCGAACGCATCGGCCGCCTCCGGTGTCACGCCGATCTCATGCCACTTGGCGATGGCCTCGGTGGTGATGCCGAATTCGGTCATGTAGGCGAGCGCGGTAACACATGCGAAGTTGAAGATGGCCAGGATGCCGGCGACGTAGACGAAGTTGGCGATGCCCTGGAACGGCGTGCGGCGGTTCGCTTCGGCCTGGTTGACGAGCGGGCTGTGGGTGCGGCCGTAGAACCAGTAGATGACCATGCCGAGGTCGAGCCACACGAGGAAACGAACCCACGTGAGGATCGGCAGGTTCAGCATCAGGTAGACGCAGAACACGATGCCGAGCACCGGGAAGACCGGTCCGAACGGCACCCGGAAGGGACGATGCACTTCCGGACGGCTGACCCGCAGCATCAGCACCGCGCCGCAGACGATCGCGAAGGCGAAGAGCGTGCCGATCGAGGTCATCTCGCCCACCGTCTGGATCTGCGTGAGGCCGGCCACGATGGCGACGACGACGCAGGTGATGACGGTCGTGATGTAGGGCGTGCCGAACTTCGGGTGCACCTTGCTCACGCCCTGTGGCAGCAGGCCATCGCGGCTCATGGCGAAGAAGATGCGCGGCTGGCTCATGAGCATCACGAGCAGCACCGAGGTGATCCCGGCGACGGCGCCCGCCGAGACGAGATAGGCGGCCCAGTCCTGCCCGATGAGGCTGAGCGCGAAGGCCACCGGAGCGTTGAGGAACGCCTGGTCGGCCTTGTAGTCGACGACCGGCACGATGCCGGTGAGCACGGCGGCCACGGCCAGATACAACAGCGTGCAGACCACGAGCGACGCGATGATGCCGATCGGCAGGTCGCGCTGCGGGTTCTTGGCCTCCTCGGCGGTGGTCGAGACGGCATCGAAGCCGATGTAGGCGAAGAAGACGACGCCGGCGGCGCCCATCACCCCCGACCAGCCGTAGGGCGTGAACGGATCCCAGTTCTCGGGCTTCACATACACGGCGCCGGCGCCGATGAAGAACACCACGGCGGCGAGCTTCACGCCGACCATGATGGCGTTGAAGCGCGCGCTTTCGCGGATGCCCACGACCAGCAGGTACATGATGCAGAGCACGATGATGACCGCCGGGAGGTTGATGACCGCGCCGGGCGAGGTGGCGCTCGGCGCCGCCGACATCCACACCGGCAGCGTGATGCCGGCGCCCGACAGCAGCTTCTGCATGTAGCCGCTCCAGCCGATGGCGACGGTCATCGAGCCGACGGCGTATTCGAGGATGAGGTCCCAGCCGATGATCCACGCGAACAACTCGCCCATGGTGGCGTAGGCGTAGGTATAGGCGCTGCCCGCGATGGGAATCATCGAGGCGAACTCGGCGTAGCAGAGGGCTGCGAAGCCGCACGCGAGGCCGGCGACCAGGTAAGACATCATGATGGCGGGTCCGGCCTGGTTGGCCGCCGCCGTGCCGGTCAGGACGAAGATGCCGGTGCCGATGATGGCGCCGATGCCGAGCAGCGTCAGGTCCCACGCCGTGAGGCTGCGTCGCAGCGCCTTGCTGCCGTGCTCGACGTCACCGACGAGTTGCTCGATCGACTTCGTCTTGAGCAGGTTCGAATCCATTCCGCCTCCATGTGGCCGCGGCTCCTGGCGCTGGCGCCGGAATCCGCGGAATGCCCGGGGGATTATACCGGGTTGGCCGAAAGTGCCGAGAGAAACCGGCGGGCCCGCGCTTCCGGATCCTCCCCCTGGACGACGAGGTCGCTGATGACGGCGACGGCCGTCGCGCCGGCCGCGGTCACCGTTCGCGCCGTGGCGATCGTGATGCCGCCGATGGCCACGAGCGGCAGTCCGGCCGCGCGCGCCGTCGCCGCCGCGGCGCGCAGCCCTTCCAGGCCGACGACCGGATCCGGATTCGCCTTGGTGCGGGTGCTGAAGACGGGCCCGTAGGCCACATAGGTCACCGGCTCGGCCAGGGCCGCCGCGAGTTCGCCCGCCGTGTGCGTCGACCGGCCGATGACCGCAGCCGGGCCCAGCAAGCGGCGGGCATCGGCGACCGGCAGGTCCTCCTGCCCCAGGTGCACGCCGACTCCCGCCGAGCGCGCCACGTCGACCCGATCGTTCACGATCAGCGTTGCCCCGGCCGCACGGGCGTGCGGCACGAGGCCGGTCACGAGGTCGAGGAACGCGCCGCTCGCGAGCTGCTTGGCGCGGATCTGCACGTGGCTGACGCCGGCGCGCAGGAACGCGGCCGCGACCAGCGGTGGCGCCTGCCCCGCCGCCAGGCACACGTCGACGTCCACGATGGCGTAGAGCGGCGACATGCGGCGGCGGTCAGGCCGATTCGGCGACCCGCGACGGCCTCGCAGGCGGCATGAAGCGCTCCATGAAGTGCGTGCTCATGCGCCCGGCTACGAAATCCGGATCGTTCAGGATCTTGAGGTGCAGCGGGATGCTGGTCTTGATGCCTTCGATGACCGTCATGCCGAGCACGCGCTTCATGCGCGCAATCGACTCGGCGCGATCGCGCCCGTGCACGATGACCTTGGCGATCATCGAGTCGTAGTACGGCGTGATGGTGCACTCCGAGTGGGCGGCCGTGTCCACGCGCACGCCAGGCCCGCCCGGAATCGAGAAGGCGTGGATGACGCCGGGCGACGGCACGAACGTCTCCGGGTCTTCGGCGTTGACGCGGCACTCGAGCGCGTGGCCAGTGAACGTCACGTCGCTCTGGCGTACCGACAGGCGCTCGCCGGCGGCGATGCGGATCTGTTCCTTGACGATATCGAGGCCGGTCACGAGTTCGGTCACGGGGTGCTCGACCTGCACGCGCGTGTTCACTTCCATGAAGTAGAAGTTCCCCTTGTCGTCCATGAGGAACTCGAACGTGCCGGCGTTCGTGTACTGCACGGCCAGGGCGGCATCGGCCACGAGCGCGCCCATCTTGCGGCGCACCTTGTCGGAGATGACCGGCGAGGGCGATTCCTCGAGCAGCTTCTGGTGCCGGCGCTGGATCGAGCACTCGCGTTCGCCGAGATGGATGACCGAGCCGTGGTGATCGCCGAGGATCTGGAACTCGATGTGCCGCGGCGATTCGAGGTAGCGCTCGATGTAGACGTCGCCGTTGCCGAAGGCCGCTTCGGCTTCGCGCTGCGCGGTGCGGAGCGCGTGCTGCAGTTCGCTCGGCTGCTTCACGATGCGCATGCCGCGGCCGCCACCGCCGGCGACCGCCTTGATGATGACCGGGTAGCCGATCTCCCTGGCGATCTGCACGGCGCGTTCTTCGCTCTCGACCGGGCCGTCGCTGCCGGGCAGCATGGGCAGGCCGGCCTTCTTCATCGCGCGGCGCGCCTTCGACTTGTCGCCGAGCAGGCGGATGACATGCGGGTCGGGCCCGATGAAGCGGATGTGGCAGGCCTCGCAGACTTCGGCGAGGTAGGCGCTCTCCGAGAGGAACCCGTAGCCGGGATGAATCGCGTCGGCGCCGGTGATCTCGGCGGCGCTGATGATCGCCGGCACATTCAGGTAGCTCTCGCTCGAGCGGGCACCGCCGATGCAGACGTCCTCGTCGGCGAAACGCACGTGCAGGGAGTTCTCGTCGGCCTCCGAATAGACGGCCACGGTCTTGATGCCGAGTTCACGGCACGCGAAGATGATGCGCAGCGCGATTTCGCCGCGGTTGGCGACCAGGATTTTCTTGAACATAGGCGGCTTACGAACGCAGCCGGATGGCGAAGATACGCTCGCCGTACTGCACCGGCTGGCCGTTCTCCACGTAGATGTTGGTGATCTCGCCCTCGTATTCCGAGTCGATCTCGTTCATGAGCTTCATCGCCTCGATGATGCAGAGGACCTGGCCTTTCTTCACCGTGTCGCCGACGTTCACGAACGACGGCGCGCCGGGCTCGGCCGAGCGGTAGAACGTGCCGACGATCGGCGACTTCACGATGGCCAGCTGCGCGCCGTCCTCGACCACGGCGGCCACCGGCGCCGGGGCGGCCGGGGC
>JALHON010000032.1 GCA_022842985.1 Acidobacteriota bacterium
CGCCAGCGCCGGGGGCGCCGCGTCCGCCGCGCCGTCCCCAGCCGCCCGGCCAGCGGCACTTCCAGCTGGCGAATCTCGCGTGTTATCCGGCCGTCAACGTGCCGAACGGCTTTGCCGACGGCGGCACGCCCACGAGCATCGTCTTCTACGGTCAGCCGTTCCGTGAGCTGCCGATGCTGGCGCTGGCGAAGGCCTATCAGGACCGCGCGCGCTGGCACGAGCGCGTGCCGTCGCTCAGCTGAGCCTGCGATGGCGGCCGGTGCGACACCGGCCGTGCATGCGCTGCGCAAGCACGGCCTGACCTTCACGGAACACGAGTACCGCTACGAGCTCAAGGGCGGCACGGCGGTGTCGTCACGCGAACTCGGCGTGGACGAACATTCCGTCGTGAAGACACTCGTCATGGAGGACGAGACGAAGGCGCCGCTCATCATCCTGATGCACGGCGATCGCGAGGTCTCGACCAAGAACCTGGCGCGGCAGACCGGGCGGAAGCTCGTGAAGCCGTGCGCGCCGGACGTGGCGGAGCGCCATTCCGGCTATCAGGTGGGCGGCACCTCGCCCTTCGGCACGCGCAAGCCGTTCCCGATCTACATCGAGCGCACGATCCTCGACCTCGACCGCATCTACCTGAACGGCGGCCGCCGCGGCTTCCTCGTGGGCCTCGACCCGCGCGAGGCGGCCAGGGCCCTCGACGCCACCCCTGTCGACGTCGCCGTTATTCCGTAGTGTGAGAGGGACTGTCCCTAGTCTGGCCCTGCCCAGACTTAGGGACTGTCCCCATTCTGGGCGGGTCTAGACTTCTCGCGCTGCGACCTTCGCCCAGGTGTCCTTGAGCGACACGGTGCGGTTGAAGACCGGCGCGCCGGGCGCCGTGTCGAGATCCGCGCAGAAGTAGCCGAGGCGCTCGAACTGCACGCGCGTGCCGGCCGGGGCCGTGCCGAGCATCGGCTCGAGCTTGCAGCCGCGGAGCACGTCGAGGCTCGCGGGATTCAGCAGATCGAGGAACGTCTGCCCGGACTTCTCGGCGGCGGATTCCGGATTTTCGGCCGTGAACAGCCGGTCGTAGAGCCGCACTTCGCCGTTGACGGCATGCGCGGCCGACACCCAGTGCAGCGTCGCCTTCACCTTGCGGCCGTCGGGCGCGTCGCCGCCGCGCGTGGCCGGGTCGTACGTGCAGCGCAGCTCGACGATGGCGCCGCTCGCGTCCTTCACCACCTCCTGGCAGGTGATGAGATAGGCGTTGCGCAGGCGCACCTCGCGGCCCGGCGCCAGGCGGAAGAACTTCTTCGGCGGATCTTCCTGGAAGTCGTCCTGTTCGATGTAGAGCTCGCGCGAGAACTCGACGTCGCGCGTGCCGGCGGTGGCGTCTTCCGGGTTGTTGACGACGGCGAGCGTCTCGACCTGCCCCTCGGGGTAGTTCGTGAGCACGACCTTGAGCGGCTTCAGCACGGCCATCGCCCGCGGCGCGCGTTTGTTCAGATCCTCGCGCACGCAGTGTTCGAGCAGGCCGATGTCGATGACGTTCTCTTTCTTCGCCACGCCGACGCGCGCGCAGAAGTCGCGGATCGATTCCGGCGTGTAGCCGCGGCGGCGCAGCCCCGAGATCGTCGGCATGCGCGGATCGTCCCAGCCGTCCACGTGCTGCTGCGCCACGAGCTGCAGCAGCTTGCGCTTGCTCATCACCGTGTAGTTCAGATTCAGGCGCGCGAACTCGATCTGGCGCGGCGTGTGCGCCGCTTCGCATTCGCGCACCACCCAGTCGTAGAGCGGCCGGTGCGCTTCATATTCCAGCGTGCAGAGCGAGTGGGTGACACCTTCATAGGCGTCCGACAGCGGATGCGCGTAGTCGTACATCGGGTAGATGCACCAGGTGTTGCCCGTGCGGTGATGGTCGGCATGGCGGATGCGGTAGAGCACCGGATCGCGCATGTTGATGTTCGGCGACGCCATGTCGATCTTCGCGCGCAGCACGTGCGTGCCGTCGGCGAACTCGCCCGCCCGCATGCGGCGGAAGAGATCGAGGTTCTCGTCGACGCCGCGTGTGCGATACGGCGAGTCGATGCCCGGCTCGGTCAGCGTGCCGCGGTGGGCGCGGATCTCGTCGGCCGAATGCGAGTCCACGTAGGCCTTGCCGCGGCGGATGAGCCCTTCCGCATCCTGGTAAAGGCGCTCGTAGTAGTCCGAGGCGTAGAACTCGCGGCCGGCCCAGTCGAAGCCCAGCCAGTGGACGTCGGCCTTGATCGAATCGACGTACTCGACGTCTTCCTTGACAGGGTTCGTGTCGTCGAACCGGAGGTTGCAGATGCCGCCGTATTCGACGGCGACGCCGAAGTCCACGCAGATGGCCTTGGCGTGGCCGATGTGCAGGTAGCCGTTCGGCTCGGGCGGAAAACGGGTGACGATCGACGCGCCAGCGGCCGCGTCCGCGGCGACGATTTCGCGGACGAAGTCCAGGGAGGCGGTGGGCGTCGGGTCGACGGCGGGGACCGCCGGGTCGTTCGTGCTCATGTCGCCCCTAGTTTACCGCCCCGGACCCCGAGGGCCCGGGGCCTGGCCCCCGAGGGCCCTATTGGGCGCAGGGCGGGCCCGAAAGCGTGGCGAGCACGATGAGCGGATTGCGGCCGCGGCGCGTGAAGCCGTATTCGGTGTTGCGGGGGACGACGGCGAAGCTGCCGGCCGCCACCTGCACGTCGCGGCCATCGAGCCGCAGCGTGCCATCGCCGCCCACCACATACAGCATGGCTTCGGCCGCCTCGTGCTTCCGGCCGTTCCACGGGTCGCGGACCTGCCACAGCCACGACTGGGCGCCGGCGCTGCAGCCGATGAGCGATTCCTTCTGCGGCTCCTTGTTCGAGATGAAGTTGCGCTCGATGTAGTCGAGGAGCGACATCGTGGACGGCTTGCCGGACGGCAGATCGGGCACGAAGGCCGGCGCCGCGGGCTTCGGCGGCTCGGGCGCGGGCGGCGGCGGGGGAGGCGGCGGCGCGGGCGTGAGGGTGGCCTCGGAGACGGGCGCCGGCGTGCCGGCGCGCCACACGACTTCCTTCTCGAAGGTGTGGAAGCCGTCCTTCTCGAAGCGGACCCGGTAGGTGCCGGCGCGGATGCCGAGCAGCCGCACCTGGCCCATGGCCGTCGTGATGCCCTCGCGTTCCAGCGGACCGGTGGCGCTCACCTTCACGTCGGGCAGCGGGGCGCCGGCGGCGTCGGTGACGGTGATCGTCAGCACCGCCGTGGCGGTGGACTGGGCGGCGGGTCGGGGACGAGGCCTCGGCGCGGCGGGGGCCGGCTGCGCCGGTGCCGGCTGCGTCGGCGCCTGTGCGAAGACAGGACCGGCGAGTGCGAGCACGAACGGAACGGCGAGCACGAGTCTCATGGTTCCTATCCTACTCGCGCCCGCCGACCGAGTGACAGTGGGACAGCGAGACAATGGGACAGCGAGACAGCGAGACACGCCCCCAGTCCCCAGCCCCCAGTCCCTGTTCTTCAGTACCGCCAGCTCGTAAGGTCCGCGCCCTTCGGGGCCGTCATCAGCATCCGCTCGACGCCCTTCGGGATGTACATCTGGTGATACCGCAGCCGCGAGTAGGCGTTCTCGCGCGTCGGATCGCCGTTCCAGCAGTGTTCGGCCCGATCCCCGTAGGCCACCTCGCCGTTGAAGTGCGGGTTCTTCGTGGTGGCGAGGAACTGCTCGGCGAGATACACGGCGTTGTTCAGATAGTAGTTGTCCATGTCGCCGACATAGAGGTGCAGCTTGCCCTCGAGCTTCTTCCCGAGGCCCTTCTCCCAGTCGCGCTTCAGGATGTGCGTGAGGTCGTAGTTGTCGCGCCAGTATTCCGCCACCTGGCGGTTGATGACACCCGAGCCCTTGTCGAAGATCCGCGCCGGGTAGCCGTCCTGCCCGACCGGCCCGTAGACGGCTTCCCAGATGTCGAACTGCTGGCCCGAACGCGAACGGGTGCCGAGCACGAGCTCGAGCCGATTCGTCTCCCACACCATCGCGTCCACGTGGCCAAGGTAATTGCGATGCCCCGGCCGCGGCGTCTGCTTGAAGGTATCGTCGAGCCAGAACGCGTTCTTGTCCTTGTAGAGATCGATGGTGGTGAAGGCGCGGAAGTCCACCGGATCGGGGCAGGCCACATAGGCGCCGTTGAACACCTCGGGATAGAAGATCTGCGCCGCCATCGCTTCCCAGCCGCCCGTCGAGCCGCCGTACATGAAGCGCGCCCAGCCTTCGCCGAGGCCGCGGTACTTCTTCTCCAGATACGGGATCAGCTCCTGCACGATGGCATCCCCGTACGGCCCGAGGTTCGCGGAGTTCACCGCGTACGAATCGTCGTAGTACGGGTTGGCGTGCTGGATCTCGATGGCGATCGCGCGCGGGAAGTTCGGCCCCGTCCAGTCCTTGTAGAGCTGATACGCGTATTCCTGCTGGATGCGGTTGTAGCCGGCGAGATTGAAGCGGGTGGAGAAGTCGGGCGCCAGATTCGGATCGGGCGGCGTCTCGCGCCAGCCGGTCATCGTCGGTGCGAAGTGGCCGTGATAGATGAAGAGCGGATACTTCGCGTTCGGATGCGTGTCCCAGCCTTCGGGCAGGAGCACGCTCGCGCCGATGAACATCGGCCGGCCCCAGAACTTCGTGAGGAGCTGGCTCTGGATGCGCTCGTGTCTCACGTACTTCGTGTCCTTGGGCGGCGCGATCTCCGGAATGATCTGGTCGAGCGTGATGCTGACCGCGCCGCTCGTCACCGGGTCGATCGTGATCTCGCGTGGTGTCGAATAGAGGTTGCCCGGCGCCTGGTTCCACTGCTGGCCTTCCCCGCGGTCCATCGGCAGCTGCACCGTGTGGCCGTCGCTGCGCTTGAAGGTCTCGTAGCGATGGAAGAGGGCCTGCACGCGGTAGGTGCCGGCGGGAATCTCCGACAGCCGCTGCACCGGAAAGCCAATCGTGGGGCCGGCGACACTCGCCGGCGCGCCGCCCGGCCAGCCCTCGAGATCCAGCCCGAAGATCGGCTGACCCGTGGGGCCGTCGTTCACGTGGAAGCGCGGCTCGCCCTCCTTGCGCGTGGAGAGGATGAGCAGCAGGCGGCCGTTGAGCGGCTCTTCGCTGCGCGACGGCGGGTAACTGATCTCGAAACGCAGTGGCCCGGCGGTGGACGCGGGCTGCGCGCCGACGGTGACGATGGCGGGGCAGGCGAGCACGGCGAGCAGCAGGGCGGCGAGGCGGCGTGACATGCGGCGGAGTGTACCATCCGGGCTACGGCGGGATGCGCCGTCGCGACTGTGGTCCGGCAGCCACACTGTGGCTGGAATGCCTCAGGTGAGAATCACCACGTGTGGCGCCCGGGCGGCACAGCACTCGCAGCCAAGTCACTGACACGCCTGCGGATCGCCGAGGCCGCATCGCGGGCGCGCGCGGGCACTGCGCTTGCTTATCACGTGAACGCGTCTTCGCCCCCTCCGAGGAGTTGCCGCATGCGTGTCGTGTTTCGCCGATTGGTCTTCGTGTGCGTTCTCGTCGGCGTTCCAATGGCGCAGCCCGCCCGAGCGCAGGACACGCTCGTGCTCAATGACCGCGTCGTGGGCGCCGTCGGGAACTTCGGCGCCGACCTGGGCCCCGCGCCGGCTGATGCCGCGTTGCCACTGGCGGGCGGCGGGCGGTACTCCGTGGCAGGCCCGGTCATCACCGACCGGCGCACCGGCGCCTTCGTGCTGATGGATCCTTCCGTGGACCTGCTGGCCGTCGATCCTGTGCGACCGCGGCTGTTCGTTCGCAGCCCCGGGGGGCTGTTCTCCGCGATCTCCGAAGTGAACGCCGCGACGGGCGCCACACGCGTGCTGACGCTCGTTGGGGCCTCACAGGTGTCGACGTCGTTTGCCGTTCGCTACGCCTACAGCGTTGACCGGCTGTATCTCGACGTGATCACCGACGTGTTTGCCCGAGGGTCTCAGGAGCGAGAGGTGCAAGTGTTTGACGGCACCACCGGCGCTCGCCTGCCGGGCGGGTTTACCTTCGCGGCCGCCCCGTTCAGGCCTTGGATCGTGACGCCGGAGGGTGACTACGCGTATGTCATTGAGGGCGCGTCACTCGTGACGATCGACCTTGCGACTGGTGCGCGTCGCATCCTGAACGAACCGGTGACCAATCTTCAGTGGGACCCGCTCAACGAACGGTTGTTCGTGGCGGTGGGAGGCACGCTCTTCGTGCTGAACCGGCAGGGCGACGTGCTCGGCTCGGCCGCGATGGGTGATGACTATTGCACGGCCCTCAGTCCCCACACGGGGCGGCTGTATGTCCGCCGGAGTTTGTATTCGCGATTCGGCCTGCCGAGGGTGGACGACCTTCGCGTCTTCGACAGCCGCACGTACACGTTGCTCGATCGCGTCTTCCTGTCGGCAGGGTCCGTCTGCTGGATGAGTGTCTTCACGGCGCCGGGCCCGCCGCGTCGGGTGCAGGCGAGTGTCACCGGCCACACCGTGTCGCTGTCGTGGGTGAATGTCGGCGCGGCGTCACACTTCGTGCTCGAGGCCGGGCTCGGGCCGGGACGCACGGACGTGTCGATCTTCCTCGGAGCCGACAATCGCGTGTCGTTCAGCGGCGTGCCGCCCGGCGTCTACTACCTGCGCGTGCGCGGCGGGAACGAGTTCGGCGGCGGGCGTGCGTCGGATGAACTGCGTCTGGTCGTCCCGTAACTCATCCCAGACCCTGCCGCGGGCGTAGACTCGTCGCATGCTGCGATCACGGCTCGCTTCGGCGCTCGTGCTGGCGCTCGGGTGCGCGACTGCGGCCACCGAGCAGACACGGACGCGCGAGCAGTGGGTGGCGCTCGCGCAGTCAGGCTTCGCGGTGCCCTCCGGGGAGACGCCCTACGGGCTGCTGGTCGAGATGAACGCGCTGCTCGGCTCGCCCGATCCGGTGCTGCGCGATGAGGTGGCCTACTCGGCGGCCGCGACGTGGATCGTCAGTCAGCGGCTCGTCGGTCCGAACGAACTCCGCCGCCTCATCACGCTGTGGTCCGGCAATCTCGACGACGGGCTCGGGACGTCAGGCGACGACCGCGTGCTGCGGCGATCGTTCTCGGCGCTCTGTCTGTCGCTCATCGCCGCGCGCGAAGCCGCCACATCGTTCCTGACCGCGGCGGAGGTCGAGACTGCCACGGCGCGTCTCCTCGACTACTTCGCGCGCGAACGCGATACGCGCGGCTTCGTGGCGGGACGCGGCTGGGTCCACAGCGTGGCGCACACCGCGGACGCCTTCAAGTTCCTTGCGCGTGGTCCGCAGTGGACGCCCGCACAGTCTGCCCGCCTGCTCGATGCCTTCGCACGGAAGCTCGACGCCGTGGACACGGTGTTCGTGTGGGGCGAGCCCGAACGGCTCGGCGCCGCCCTGCATGCCGTCGTGCGGCGTCCCGATGCCGATGCCGCGGCGTTCGAGGCGTGGACGACCCGCTGGGTGGAACGGCACACCGCGCTCTGGGCCGGTGGGCCCGCCATTGAGCCGGCGCGTTTCGCCCGCGTCGAGAACGCGAAGCAGACGCTGCGCGCGCTCGCCGTGCTGCTGGCCATGGACCCGTCGCCCACGCCCACCGGCGAGGCCGCGCGTCGTGCCGCCCTCGCGGCGCTTGCCCGCATGCGCTGACGCGTCCTCGTGTCGCCGGCCTGTATAATCCGCCGCAATCACCGCGGAGGCTGAACCCATGCGACTTGTCGGATTTCTCGTGCTCGGTGCGCTCGTGCTCGCGGCGCCGTCGTTCCGCCCCACCCAGGCGCAGGCGCCGGCGAAGTCGGCCTACAAGGGTGTCGTGACGCCGATCGGCCCGTACTCGCCCGGCGTCGGGATCTCCGGCACGGTGTATCTCTCGGGCCAGATCGGCCTCGACCCGGCTACCAACCAGCTCGTCGACGGCGGCACGGAGGCCCAGACGAAACGCGTCATGGAGAACCTCGGCGCCGTGCTCAAGGACGCCGGCCTCGGCTACGCGAACGTGGTGAAGACGACGATCTACATGGTGGACCTGGCGGAGTTCACGAAGGTGAACGAGATCTACGGCGGCTACTTCCCGGCGGGCGGCGTGCCCCCGGCCCGTTCGACCGTGCAGGTGGCGGCACTGCCGCGCGGCGCGCGGATCGAGATCGACTTCGTGGCCGTGCGATAGGAGCAGACGATGGGAATCCTGAAGACGATCGGTGTCCTGGCCCTGGGCGGGGTGCTCGGCGTGGCCGCGACGCTTGCCGCGCAGACGGCGCAGAGCGGCACGCGGCGCGAGCCGCAGTTCGAGAACGAACACGTGCGCGTGTGGAAGAGCATCATCATGCCGAAGCAGCCGCTGACGATGCACCGGCACGAGCACCCGCGCGCGCTCATCGCGCTCAAGGGCGGCACGGTGGATATCGTGCAGAAGAGCGGCGAGTCGCAGAAGGTGGTCTGGGACACCGGCAAGGCCTACTGGCTCACCGAAGACAAACCCGGCACGACCCACGCCGACATCAACAACGGCAGCGAGCCGATCGAAGTGATGATCGTCGAGCTGCAGAAGCACTGAGCCCGCGGCCGGGCCAGCGCCCGGCCAACGGCCGCACGGCTCAGTCGAGGCGCACCCGATCCGCCCAGCGGGCGTGGGCGGCCGGCGTCGTACAGAACGACACGCCGCCGATGATGCCGCACGTCACGCGGCCCTCGCCCTGGCGCGTCAGCACGCCGGCGGCCGCGGGCGTGACCACGTACAGCGTGTCGTCGCGCAGGCGCGCGGCGTCGATGTCGGCATCGAGCGCGCGGCAGTAGCCCTCGCGCGCGCGTTCGTCGCGCCGGGCCACGACGCCGGCATTGATCGTGAGTCCGTGCCGCGCGGTGAGCCCGATGGCGCCTTCGTAGGGCACCGGCGACGCCCCGCATTGCGGCGGCGGCACGAGCGCGAGGTGCGCGTAGGCGGGCGCCACCTGGGGCCAGCGCGCGTCGGCGAACGGATCGGTCCACGCGTGGAACGCCGGGTCATGCGCCACCTGCCGGCGGAACGAGTGGGCGCCGTGGAGGTCCACGAGCTGCAGCACGACCGCCCCCGCAAGTACCGCCACGCCGGCCTGGCCGCGGCCGCGTCGCGCCACCGTCACGATCGCACTCGTGAGCATCACGTAGACGAGCGGCCACACGAACCGTCCCGACGACCGGAAGAGGGCAAGCGGCGCCGTCCACGGCCCGTCGAGGTTCAGGAGCGTGCGGCTGCCGAGCGTCACGACCGGGCTCACCGCGAAGGCCGTCAGCACGAGGCACACGGCAATGAGCCACGGCGACCAGAGGCGCGTGTCGGCGTCTGGCGCCCGCGCGGCGCGTCCGCGCGCGGCGAAGACCAGGGCGGTGGCGAGGACGAGCAGGATGCCGAGGCCGAGATACTGGAAGCCCTCGTACGCCTGACCGTCCGACGCGATCGGGAGCGCCGGCAGGAACGACGACCAGTCGCCCGGAGAGACGAGCGCCAGCAGGTTCATCGAGTAGTAGCCGAGGCCGCCGGCGGCGAGCGAACTGCCGCCGCTCAGCAGGAAGAGGCCCGAGATCCACCAGCCGCTCACCGTCGCCGCGAGCGCGGCGCCCAGGGCCGTGAGGCGGCGGGGCAGGGGCACCGGGCCCGGGGTGACCGCGGTGGCGCCGAGCACCGCGAGCACCATCGCGGCCAGATACGGCTGCACCATCCCGGCCGTGAGGCCGAGGGCCGCCCAGCCCACCGGCCGGAAGCGCGTGGATGGCTCGCGCGTGGCCACGAGCAGCGCCCACAGGATCAGCCAGTGTGCGCAGAGCGCCGCGTGACCTACGCGGATGAGCAGCGTCGGCAGCAGCACGAACAGTGTGGCGCCGAGCACCTGCACCGCCACGCTGTCCACCCGCCGGGCGATGAGTCGAGCGGCGAGGGCGCCCTGGAGCGCGAAGCTCGCGAGCAGGAACGGGCCCAGGTACTGGAACGGCGTGGGCAGCCAGGCGGCCAGCGGCTTGAGCGCGTAGCCGGCGAGCGGAATCGAATCGGTGAGGCCGATGGACGTGCCGAGCGGTGCGTAGTAGCCGTGCACGGCGCCAGGCGGCCAGTGCCATGGCTCGTGACGGAAGTAGTGCCAGCCGAAATAGTGCGGCACCCAGTCGCCCTTCATGAGCCAGTCGATCGAGGTGGGATCGAGGATGCGCGTGCCGGCGATCCACGCGAAGAACGCGGCGCCGATGGCGGCGCCGGCGAGCGGGCCCCATGGGCCGCGAGCGTCGCGTGCGCGGTCGATCGTCACGGCCGTCAGCATATCAGCCGGCGCTTCACGCCGGCGGTGTGCCGCGCGCGTGATAGATTCAAACGCCGTGGCCGTCGACGCACTGCAGCAGGAGTGGGACCCGCGCCTCAAGGCGCTCATTGGCGATGCGAGCCCGCGCGCGAGCGAGCGCCTGGCAGCGCTGGCGCTGCGCGCCATCGATCCGGCCGTGCGCCACGCCACCACGACACAGCTGGCGCACCTCACCGCCGCCGATCGCGCCGACGTCGCCACGATGTGCCGCGACCGTCTCACGGCGCTGCTGCGTGCCGTGCAGCGCGGCGAACGCACGGTGCCGGTGCCCGATCTCGAAGACTTCGCGCGTGCGTCGGCCGACGCGATGTGCCGCGACTACCTGCGCCGCACGCGGCCGGCGCTCGCCAAGCTCGCCAACCGCATCCGCCTCATCGCCACGCGCGGCGTGGGCATCGTCGGCTGGACGACGCCGAAAGGCCAGCCCGTGCTCGGCCTGCCGGCGTGGACCGACCAGCCGCCGCTCGAAGCGCCCTTCCCCTGGCACGGCCGCGTGAAGGACTGGTGGGGCAAGGGCCACGCCGCCGTGGACGGCCCGGCCCTCACCCCCACGGTCGTGCGCGTGCTCGAACTGGCAGGCGCACCCGTGCCGTCCGAGGCGGTGGCCGCGGTGATCTTCGAGGTCACGGGCAGTGCGGATACGGGGACGCGCGTCGATGCCAGCCCCGAAGGCGATGAGCCGGAACTCGCCGTGCTCGACGCCGGCGTCGGCCCCGACCATCTGGCCATCGCCCGCCGTTACCTCGAACGTGCCTGGAAGGAACTGCTGGCCATGCCGCCGCAGATGCGGGCGTCGTTGCTGCTCAGCCTGCGCGATCACCATGGCTCGGCGCTGTTGCCGGTCTTCCACTGTGCCGGCGTGACGCCGCTCAGGCTCGTGGCCGACGCGCTCGAGATGAAGCCCGACGAAACCGCCGCGATCTGGGCACACCTGCCGTGGGACGACAAGGCCATCGGGCGCCGCCTCGGGCTCACCGGCCTGCAGGTGCTCAACGCCCGCACCGTGGCCCGCTCGCGCCTGCTGAGGCACATGGCGCTCAGGGATCAGCGATGACGGCCGCCGAACACCTGTCGCTCGATCAGGTGCGCGCCTACGTGCGGGGGGCGCTCCATCCCTCCACCCTCGTGGCCACCGACGACCATCTCGAGGCGTGCGCGGCCTGCCGCGCCGCGCTCGCGCGCGAGTCGGATGCGTCGTTCGGAGCCGAGGCATTCGGCCGGGCGCTTGCCGCACCGGAGGCGCGTCCCGAATCCCCTCACGCGACCTTCGATCACCTGCGCGGTGCCGTCGATGGCACCCTGTCGTCCATCGATCGTCAGTGGGTCGAGGCGCACGTGCGGCTGTGCGCGATGTGCGCCGACGAGCTGGAGGATCTGGAGCGCTTTGTCACGGTGCTGCCGCTGCGGAAGCCGGCCGCGCCGGTGGTCGAGGATGAGAACCTGGACGCCCTGTGGCCGCCGCCCGTGGCGTCGCATGCCGTGTTGTCGCCCTCGCGGCCGCGGCTGCCGCGGCTCGACGAGGGGGACGAACCGCCGGCGCGCTACGGCGAGACGGCGCCGCCCACGCTGCCGCTCTGGATCAAGGTGGCCGCCGGCGCCTCGCTCGTCGCGATCCTGCAGCTCTGGGCCTGCTGAGGCGCGCTCAGGCCAGGCGCGCCCAGCGGTCGGCGCACAACATCACGACGGCGACCAGGCGCACGAGGTCGTCGATGTCCACCCATTCGTCGGCGCCGTAGAAGCCGCCGGCGAGCGAGCCCATCCCGAACGACGGCACACCGGCCAGGCGGATCGGGTAGCGGATGTCACCTGCGAAGTGGGTGGGGTAGGAGGCCGGCGCCGTGCCCGTCACGTCCGCGATCGAGGTGCGCAGCGCCTGGCACGCCGGGGAGTCCCACGGCACCGCCGCGTGATTCGCGCCGAGGCCATCACGCTCGAGTGTCACGGTGATGCGCCGATCGCCGCGGCCGCGCGCCGCCGCCACCCGCTCGGCATCGCGGCGGGCTGCCGCCAGGATCTCGCCGAACGACCGGGCGTCGTCGAAGAGCACGCGCACGCGTGCCCGGGCGGTGGCCGGCACTGACCCCACGCGATCGCCGGCGCTCAGTTCTCCGACGTTCACCTCGCAGCCCTTGAGCGTGCCGCCGCGCCAGTCGTCGATGATGGCGAGCGCCGCCTGCAGAGCATCGCCGCCCTCGGAGAACGACGCGCTGTCGGGGCTGCCGAGCTCGCGCGCGGTGCCGCGCCAGCCGGTCACCGTGAGACGCATGTCGAGCACGCCGCGCACGATGTGCTTGATGTCGGCAAAGCCGCGGCCCGTTTCCGCCGGATGCACGTAGAGCACCTGCGAGAAGTCCTTGAGCCGCGCGAACGTCGGCAGGCTGCCGCGGCTGCCGCCGCCCTTGCCGTGCAGGCTCATCACGACCGGCGCCGGACGGCCCTGCGCCTGCAGGATCGTGGCCGCCACCGCCATTGCCGCCACGCCGCCCTTGTCGTCGGCGGCGCCGAGGCCGTAGAGACGGCCGTCGCGCACGCGGGCCTCGAGCGGCGGCGTCGTCCAGCCGGCACCCGCGCGTTCGGTGTCGATGTGCGCGAAGAGCCCGACGCGCGACGGACGTGCCGCGGCCCGCGCCACGAGGTTCACCGCGGGTGCAGGATACGGTGTGGCCGGCGCCATGTAGTCGGGGTGCGACGTGTAGGCGGTGGGATCGTCGGTGACGAGGTCGCTCCGGTAGCCGCGGGCATCGAGGTAGGCGGCCACGGCGCGCTGCGCCGGCTCCGCGGATTCGCCGAGCGGGCTCGACACCGCGATGAGCTGCGAGAGCAGCGTCACGAGCTCGTCGCGTTTCTCGCGCGCGAGCCGCAGGGCGGCCGGGCCATCGAGGGCCGCGGCGGTGCGGGGCTGTGTGGCGGCGGACGTTGCCGGTGCGAGGCCGGCCATGGCGAGCGCGCTGCTGTTGAGGAACTGCCGTCGATTCATGGACGCAGGATATCGTCGAATCGTCCGCGCAATCCCTCGACGTTCAGCGGCGGGTCCGGATCCGGCCGCGACAGGAAGTACTCCGTGATCGGGCGGTCGTCGCTCAGCAGCTCACCCGGCCCGACGAACGACGCCAGGGCCTGCGGACCGGCCACGTAGAGGCGGCGCAGCGTGCGCAGGTCCCAGTCGAACACCTGGCGGAAGGCCGGGTCCTGGCGCCGGGCCTCGAGCGCCGACGCACTCAGGGTGTACGGCTCGAGCGTGCCCGCCATGAGCGAGTGATCGCCCCACAGCGTCGTCTCGGGGAACACCGAGAGGAACGTGCGCATGATGAGCTTGTAGTCGGCCTCGGTCTCGGAGCCGAGCCACTGCAGCACCATGCCGCCGGGGGCCAGCGCCTTGCGCACCAGCTCGAAGTACTGCTTCGAGTAGAGGCTCGTGGCACCGGCGCGGTTCGGCAGGATGAGATCGGCGGTGATGACGTCGTACTTCTGCGTCGTCGTCAGCAGGTAGTTGCGGCCGTCGTCCACGCGCAGGCGCACGTTCGGGCGGGTCAGCAGGTCGAAGTTGATGTGCCCGAACCACGCGGCGCCGGCAACGACATCGGCCGAGAGCTCGACGACGTCCACCTGCGCGCCAGGGAACATCGCCGCGGCGCCGGGCGTGGCGCCGCCGCCCATGCCGATGACGAGCACGCGCTTCGGGTTCGGATGCAGCATCATCGGCAGCGCGCCGATGCGGTGGTGCGTCAGGCGCGACGGCCGGGAGTCGTCGGCCTGGTGCATGCCGTCGAGGTACATGACCTTCGTGCCCTGGCGCTGCTCGTGCACGCTCACCGTCGTCTGCAGGCCCTCGCCGAGCCACAGCACGCGATCGTTGCGGTGCAGGCGGCGCGCGAAGTCGTCGAAGGGGTCGATGACGTTCAGGCTGCCCATCACGAACGCCACCGGACCGACGATCGAGAGGAAGCCGGCGACGTTCGGGGCGGACATCCACAACCGGTGCGCCAGCGCCAGGCTCGACACCAGCGTGACGAACGACACGGCGATGAGTGTGCCGCGGCTGCCGAGCATCGGCAGCAGCAGGAACCCGGCGGCCGTCGATCCGGCGATGGCGCCACAGACGTTCAGCGAGTAGAAGGCCGCCACGCGCTGGCTGGCGCCCTGCGGGGCATCGGCCACGAAGAGCCGCAGGCCGATCGGGAAGGCGGCGCCGAGCAGGAGCGACGTGGGCAGAATCGACAGCAGGCTGGTCGTGACGAGCGGCCAGACGTATTCCGGAATGCCGATGAGGCCGAGCGCCGGTCCCACGATCGGCTGCACCTGTTCGACCCACGGCACGAGGTTCAGCGAGAGCAGCGCGACGAGGGCAATGGCGAGCTGGATCGACGCCAGCACGGCCAGCCACGGACGGGGCCGGCGGAAGAACGGCGCCACGGCGTAGCTGCCGAGCGAGATGCCGCCGAGCACCGCCGCCAGCATGATCGTGAAGGCGTAGGCCGTGGGCCGCAGGTGCAGGGCCAGCACGCGGAACCAGACGATTTCGAGCGCCAGCGACACGAATCCCGAGGCGGCGAAGGCCCAGAGCACGGTGCGCCGGGTCGCGGCGTCCACGGCATCGCCGCCGGCCGTCTCCGGGATGGCCGCCGTGTCTGGTGCCGTCGCGCCCACGCGGGCGCGCACGACCAGGGCGAGCAGGGCCACCGAGAGGTTCACGGTGGCGGCCAGCCAGGCCGACCGCTGCAATCCGAGCGACGGTACGAGGACGAAGCCGGCGAGCAGCGCCCCGGCGATCGCCCCGGCCGTATTCGTGGCGTAGAGCGTGCTCAGGCGGGCGCCCATGCGCGGGTCGGCCCCGGTGGCGCTCACGAGCACCGGGAGCGTCGCGCCCATGAGCGAGGTGGGCACGACGAGCACGGCCGTGGCGAGCACGAACCGCACCGCCGTGAGGAGCGCCATCGATTCCGGCAGGCGCGGCCCGAGGGCGGCGTAGCTGGCGGTCATCCAGGTGACGAGCGGCGCCGCCAGCAGCGCCGTGGCGCCGACGGCGAGTTCAATGGCCGCGAAGGCCACGAAGGCCTGACGCACGTCGAGCTTCAGCCGTCCGGCAAGCGCGCTGCCCACCGCGAGGCCGGCCATGAACCCGGCCAGCACCGTGCTCGCGGCATGCACGGTGACGCCGAAGACGAGGGACAGCGAGCGCAGCCAGACGACCTGGTAGATGAGGGCGGCGAATCCGGAACCGAAGAAGAGGAGGCAGACAACCGGCAGGAGCCACCGGGTGGCGGCGCCACGGGAGGGAACAGACATGGACGATGGCAGGATAGTGGCCGACTCGGCGGTGGGTTGTCTAGATATTCCCGATGATATCAGTCGTCATGCTCTTGGCATCCTCGGGATGAACACCGATGTGCGGCGCACGTACTCGGCGTAGCCCGGCTTGGTCGACGTGAGGCCCCGTTCGAGCATAGCGACACCCGACACCTCGAGGAGCAGCCACGTCATGATGACCGGGCTCACGACGGTGGTCCAGCCCGCCGGTGTGCCGGCCGCCACGAGGAAGAGCCCCCACCACACCACCGATTCGCCGAAGTAGTTCGGATGCCGCGAGTAGCGCCAGAGGCCCACGTCGCAGATGGCGCCCTTCGGCGCGCGCTGCTTGAACCGGCGGAGCTGCGCATCGGCCACGGCTTCGAAGACGAGTCCGGCGAGGGCGATTCCGAGGCCGGCGACATCGAACACCGAGGGGAAGGCCGGCGAGGGCGCGAGCGCGGCGCCGATCGGCCACGACACGATCCACGCGACCGTGGCCTGGAGGAAGAACACCTTCACCCAGCTGAACCACCACCACGACGCGCCGTTCTGCTCACGCCACGCCGCGTAGCGCGGATCTTCGCCGTGTCCCACGTTGCGCCGGCCGATGTGCCAGGCCAGGCGCAGCGCCCACGCCGTCACCACCGCCAGCACGGCGATGGCCCGCGGCCCGACGTCGGGCCGGGCCGCGGCGTAGACCGCGCCGGCCAGCACGAACGCCGGCCCCCACCACATGTCCACGATGCTGGCATTGCGGAGCGGCAACGAGACCAGCCACAGCACCGTGAACGCGCCGACGAGCGCGAGCCACGCCAGGGTGGCGCCGGGCACGAGCGCGTCAGCGGAGGGTGTCAGCAGGTCCACGAAAGGAACGACGCTCCGAGCTTCCACCGCGGTTCAGGTGAACCCCGAGCATTCAGCCCCGGGACCCGAGCCCCGAGGCCCGGTGCTACTGCCCCCAGCGCGACGTCAGGTAGGCGACGAGGGCCGGCTTTTCTTCCGCCGACACCTTGGCGCCCCAGCGCACCATCTTGTCCACCTCGCGGCCCCAGCCGGCGGCCGAGAGGCGCTGCTGCTCCGAGAGGTCGTCGTCGTGGCACATCCGGCAGGCTTCCTTGAAGACCGCCTCACCCGCGGCGACCGCTGCCGCATCGTGCGACACGGCGGGCCGCACGCCGAACTCGCGCGTGAGATACCCGACGAGCGCGCGCCGCTCGTCCGCGGTGAGCGTGGCGCCCCAGCGCTCCATCTTCGTCACCTCGCGGTCCCACCCGGCGGGCGAGAGGCGCTGCGACACGATGAGATCCGCTTCGTGGCAGCCGATGCACTTCGCCTGCGCCACCTCGGCGCCGGCACCGGCCGGCAGCGCCGGCGCCTGCGCGCGCGGCATCGCGGTGCCGCCGATGAGGCCGGCGGCGAGCGCCGTCATCGCGGCGAGCACGCGGACCGTCACGCCTTCACCTCGATGCGAATCGTATCGGGCGCGTTCCACAGGTAGCCGGAGGGATTCCACTGCGGCACGACCGGCTGCGCCTGGCCCTTCGCATCGGTGGCGCGCGAGAGGATCGTGCGCGTCTCGGGCGTCTTCGCCGTGAACGTGAACTCGAAGCGCCGCCACGCGTACGGCACGGCGGCGCCGACGAGGCGCGCCGGCTGCCACGTGGCGCCGTTGTCGACCGAGACGTCGACCTTCGCGATGGCCGTGTCGCCGGCCCAGGCAAAACCGCCTACCGTGATCGCGCCGGGCGCCACGGTGGCGCCGTCGAGCGGCGTCGTGATGAGCGACTTCACGACCAGGCCCGTGAGCGGCGCCATGTCCTTCGCGTCCACCGCCGCGCCGGGCGCGACACGCTTCGTGGGATAGCGATAGCCGGTGGCCACCCAGAAGCCGTCGTGTTCCTTCGTGGCCACGGTGATCTTGTTCAGCCACTTGATGGCGTAGGCGCCCTCCCACCCGGGGACGACGAGGCGCAGCGGCGCGCCGTGCGCGGCGGGAATCGGCTGGTCGTTCATCGCCCAGGCGATGATCGTGTCGGCGTGGATCGCCTTCGCCATCGGCACCTGCCGCACGAACGGCGGCTGCGTGCCGAGCGGGCGGTCGGCGCCGGCCACCCAGAGGTGCGTGGCGCCGGGCTTGAGGCCGGCCTGCTTCAGCACATCGGCCACGCGCACGCCCGTCCATTTCGCGGTGCCGACGGCGCCCTTCTTCCACTGGATGCCGGCCACCGGCGGATCGAAGAAGGCGCGGCCGTTGCCGGCACATTCGAGCGTGACGGTGACCGAGGCCTGCGGCAGGCGCTTCAGGTCGGCCACCGTGAGCGTAGCGGGTGTCGAGACTTCGCCGTCGACCGCGAGCGTCCACCCGGCCTCGGCCGTGTTCGCCGGCACCGGCATGTGACAGCGCACATAGAACGCGTCCACCGGCGTGAGCAGGTGGTCGAGCAGCGCGACCGGCGTTTCGTAATCGGGCGGCCGGGTCGAGAGCACCCGGAGCTGCGGATGTTTGCCGGCGAGGGCCTGGGCGGAGAGATCCGCCGGCCACAGCGCGGCCACGGCGGCGCCGGCGCCGAGCTCAGCCGCAAGAGTGAGGACCTCGCGGCGCGAGAGCGAAAGACGGTCGATACGTGACATGCCGGGATTATAGGCCCGGACCGCGCGTTACTGGCGCAGACGCGGGTAGCTGCCGGTGGCAGCCCGGAGGAGCTTCACGAAGACGTCGGTGTTGTCGTAGACGCCGGTGAACTGCCACGCGCCCGGTCCGTCGGCCGACAGCGGCACGTCGCTCGCGGTGTGGCCCGCGATATCCACGGGATTGGCGCGCGTGTCGTCGGGGCAGCCGTCGGCCGCGAGGCAGCCCGTGGCGTTGTTCTCGATGGCGCCGGAGACGAGGAAGCCGGGGTACGCCTTGCGGTCCACGCCGATGTTGTCGGTCTGGCCCGAGGGGCCGTCGCGGCGCGGGTTGGCCACGGCGATGCGGCTGGCCGGGTCGGTGATGGTCGCCTTCTGGGCCAGGCGGTTCGAGAGCCAGTTCTCGTAGCGGTCGGGGCCGGCGGCAAACCCGATGAGCAGCTTGCGCGAGGGATCGGGATCGGTCGGGAAGCCCTTGGCGTCCACCGTGTAGTTGGTGAAGAAGTTGAGCGTCTGCGCCGGGATGAAGCGGAACGTGGCGGCGTAGTCGCGCACCGACTTGCCGATGGTGGCCGGCGCGTAGCGGTCATTGCCCACGCCGATGATGCCGAAGCCGCCGCTCTCGTGGTCCGCGGTGACGATGACGAGCGTGTCGTTGGCCGGGTCGGCGTCCGTATTGGTGCCGCGCGCGAAGTCGAGCGCGACCTTCACGGCGTTGTCGAATTCGATCGTGTCCCAGATGGTGCGGTCGGCGTCCGACTCGTGTGCCTGCTTGTCGATCGACGCGCCTTCGACCATCAGGTAGAAGCCGCGCGGCGAGCTGGCGCTGAGCGACTTGAGCGCGAGCGCCGTCATCTCTTCGAGCATCGGCTGGTCGCGCAGGTCCTTGTTCGCGTCGAGCGCGAGCTCGTCGCTGTAGCGTCCGGCGCCCACCTTGTCGAAGGCCACCGACATGTGGCGCGGGTGGAAGAGGCCGAGGAGCGCCTTCGGCGCGGGCCCCGCCAGCTTCGCCGTGACCTCGGCGCGCGTGCGCAGCACGTCGTAGCCCTCGGCCGCGTAGGCGGCCACGAGATCGCGCGAGTCCTTGCGCGTGCCGCCCTGGCTCGCCGGCGAGAAATAGGTGGCGCCGCCGCCGAGCAGCACCGAGACGCCGTTCGTCGCGCGCTCATCGAAGAACCGCGCGGCGATGTCGTAGTAGGCGTCGCGGAAGGAGGTGTGCACGGCGTTGCCGGCCGGCGTCGCGTCGATGACCGCCGCGGTCGTGACGATGCCCACGTTGAAGCCGCGGCCGCGCGTGCGCCGCAGCATCTCGCCGATGTACTCGACGCGCGGGTTGTCGAAGTGATCCGGCGTGTTGTCGGGATAGACGCCGACGTGGTTGTTGTTGGCCTTGTGGCCCGTGGCGTACGACGACATGCCGGGCGCCGAATCCGTCACCGTGGCGTTCAGTGACGAGGTCATGACGAGGCCGGTCACGCCGAGCGTGTCCATGGCGAGCGGACCGTTGGTCTTGCCGTAGGTCTGGCCGCGCGAGACGATGCGCGCCGCCGTGCGGTGCTGGATGCCCATGCCGTCACCCACGAGCATGATGATGTTCTTCGCCGGCCGCGTGCCGGCGCGCGGCGTCTGCCACGCCGCCACCTCGTAGCTGGCGGTGAGCGTTGCGCCGTCGTTCGTGCGCACGACGACCTCGTGCCGGCCGGGCGTGGTGAAGCTCTGATCGCGCACAAGGAAGTTGGAACTCGTGGCGGCGGCCGGCGCCGTGGCGCGGGCGCTGGCATCCGGCGCGGTGCCGGTGCCGCCCACGCCGAGTTCGCCGTTCAGCCCGGGCGCGAGCACGTTGCGGGTCGTGATGTCGCGGCCATCGAGCATCACGCTCAGCCCGCGCGGCGCCGTGCCGTCACCCTCCGCTTCGACGCGCAGATCGAAGCGCTGGCCGACGGCCATCGTCGCGCCCGACGGCGGCATGATCCTGAGCCGCGTTGCGGCCAGCACGGGGCCCGTGAGGGCCGGCAGGAACGAACTCAGAACCAGGACGGAGACGGCGAACGCGCGCATCCGGCGATGCTAGCACGCGGGTCCGCGGCGGCCGTGTCACGTCGGCGTGACATCGCTCACGCTTCGAGCTGGTCGAGCAGCGGACGCCAGCGGCGGCGCGAGACTTCCACCGTCGTGCCGTTCGCGAGCACGAGCTGTCCGGTGCCGTCGGTGTGCGGCTTGGCTTCGCGCACGGCGTCGAGATGGACGACGACGGAGCGCGAGATCTGGAAGAAGCGGGCGCCGTCGAGCCGCCGCAGGAGCTGCGCCAGCGTGGGCTGCATCAGCAGCTGCTCGGTGGCGGTGTGCAGGCGCGTCTGCCCGTCGTCGAAGCTGAAGGCGATGACCTCGGCCACCGGCACCACGAGGTAGCGGGCGCCGCGGCGGGCGAGGAACCGTGTGGGCGGCCCGCCGGGGAGCGGCGCTTCGGTGGCGCCGGCCTCGTCGGCACCGTCGCTGTCGGCCTCGGCGGCCGGGGCGGGCGTGGGCGCGACGGGAGGCACGGGCCGCGTCACCCGCGCGATCGCGGCATCGAGCCGGGCCCGCGTCACCGGCTTCAGCAGGTAGTCCACGGCCTGCAGTTCGAAGGCGTCCACTGCGTGCTGGTCGAACGCGGTGCAGAAGATGATGGCCGGCCGCGGCTGGCCGAGCGAGGCCGCCACTTCGAGGCCGCTGCAGCCGGGCATCTGGATGTCGAGGAAGACGACGTCGGGCGCGAGCGCCTGAATACGCTCCACCGCCTGCACGCCGTCTTCGGCTTCGCCGACGATGGTGAGATCGGCGCGCTCCGAGAGGAGCTGGCGCAGGCGCGCCCGGGCCGGCGCTTCGTCGTCCACGAGCAGGGCGGTCAGGGTCATGCCGTTCTCCGCAGGACGAACACCGTGACGTCGTCCTGTGTCTGATCGTGGCCGCGATGGTCGCATACGGCGGCGACGATGGCCGCGGCGAGCGCCTCGCAGTCGGCCGCGTGGCGGGCCACGGGCGCGGGGATGTGCGCGAGATCCCAGTCGGTGCCGGCCGCATCGCGCGCCTCGGTCACGCCGTCGCTCACGACGACCAGCGTGTCGCCGGGCGCGAGCACGTGCCCGGCGTCGGCAAAGTGCGGCGCGTCGAGCAGCCCCACGGCCGGCGCGGTCACGTCGAGGCTCACGGTGGCCGCGCCGTCGGGCCCGATGACGAGCGGCGCGGGATGCCCGGCGTTCACGTAGCGCACGGCGCCGCTTGGCGGGTCGAGCAGTGCATGCACGAGGGTCGCGTAGCGCGACCCCTCGGTGGAGCCGAGGATGTCGCGATTGAGCGCCGTCATCATCTCGGTGGCCGTCAGATCGCGCTGCTTCATCGCCGCCTGCCAGCGTGCCTGCACGCTCGAGGCGATGAGTCCCGCAGCCATGCCCTTGCCGGCGACGTCGCCGAGCACGAACGCGAGCCGGCCCTCGACGATCGTCGCGTCGTAGAAGTCGCCGCCCACGGCACGGGCCGGCAGCGTGCGGGCGGCCATCGCGTAGCCGGGCACGTCGGGCAGCGTGCGTGGCAGCAGATGGGCCTGCGCACGCGCGGCCGCCGTCCATTCACGCTCGGTGTCGCGGCGGGCGGCGAGCTTCACGCGCAGGCGGTCGAGCGTCTGCGCCAGGCGCTGCCGGTTCACCGGCTTCAGCAGGTAGTCGGCCGGGTCGTACTGGAAGGCGTCCACCGCGAACCGTTCGTAGGCAGTGGCGAAGACCACGAACGGACGCGGCTCCGGCAGTGAGGCGGCGAGCTCGGTGCCGCGTTCGGCCGGCATCTCGATATCGAGGAACACGACATCCGGCGTCACCTGCGCGATGACGGCGCGCGCTTCGTCCGCGTTGGCCGCCTGGCCCACCACGGTCACGCCGCCCGCTTCGCCGAGCAGCGCCATGAGCCGCGCGCGTGCCGGCGCTTCGTCGTCCACCAGCACGACGCGCATCATGCCGTGGCCTCGGCCGCGGCGACGGGACGCTGGTCGGCCCCCACGAACGGCATGTCGATGCGCGCGATGGTGACGTGCCGCAGCGGATCGCGCGTGAGGGTGAACGTGGCGGCCTCGCCGAAGTGGCCGCGCAGGCGGTCGCGCACGCTGCGCAGGCCGAACTGCTCACCGGCGCGGCGGGCGAAGGCGGCGCGTTCGGGCGTCTGCTCCAGGCCGGGGCCGTTGTCGCAGATGTCGATCGTGAGGCGGTCGCCGGCCGCCGTCGCCATGACGTCCAGCGTGCCGTGCCCGCGTACCTGCGCGATGCCGTGTTTCACGGCGTTCTCGACCAGCGTGTGCACGAGCATCGCCGGCACGTGGGCGCGGCGGGCGGCGGCATCCGCCTCGATCGTGTAACGGAGGCGGGCGCCGAAGCGCGCCTCCTCGACGTCGAGATACGCGGCGGCGAACGCCAGTTCCTGATCGAGCGGCGCCCACTCGCTGTCGGATCGACGCAGCGTGTGGCGGAATACTTCCGAGAGCTGCTCGACGGCGCGGTCAGCGCGTGCCGGGTCGCTGTGGATGAGCGAGGCCACCGTATTGAGCGCGTTGAAGAGGAAGTGCGGATTGATCTGCGCCCGCAGCGCCTTCAGTTCCGACTGGCTCGACTGCAGACGCAGCTCCTGCGCGAGCAGGTCCTGCTCCTGACGCCGCTGCTGCAGGCGCACGTTCTCGACCAGGTAGGTGATGACCGTGCCGAGCGAACGCAGCAGTGTGAGGTCTTCGCTGAGCAGCACCCGTTCGCCATGCACGACCGGCACGACCACCCACAGGCTCGGGTCGGCGGCGCTGCCGTCGATCTTGAAGGCGGTGCGGACGTTGACCGGCGGATCGTCCACGGTGCTGAGGCGCACGGTCACGCCGAGTACTTCCTTGAGGCTGGCCTCCGACAACGCGAGCAGGCTCGCCTCGTCCGTCGCGGTCTGCAGCGATGCGAGCACCGTGGTGACGGCGCTCACCGGCGTGTAGTGCCGGCCGAACCAGGCTCGATCGAGCTGCTGGCTGAGCCAGCGCGACAGGCGCGGCGCCACCATCATGAGCGGCACGGCGGCGAGTGCGAAGAGCCACGGCCGCGCGCCGTCGCGCGGCAGCGCGTCGAGCAGCGGCAGCACCACGACGTAGAAGCCGCCGAGGGCGACGAGCGTCGCCAGCAGCATCGCGCCGCGCTTCACGAGCAGGTCGTAGAACTCGAAGCGGTTCTCGTAGTAGGTCGTGGCCGAGAAGAAGAGCAGCGGCGTCACGCTCATGAGCTTGCCGAGCATGCCGAAGGAGAACGTCGACTCGGACACCAGCACCGGCACGAAGTTCATGAGCGCCAGCACGAAGAACAGCCCGTTCAGCACCCGGCGCAGCTTGTCGCCCTCCGGCGTCCGGGCGCCGCGCGGATTGCGGTGCAGCACGACGCCCGAGAAGATGCCCGAGATCGTGAAGAGCACGGCGATCGTGAACCCCACGGTGAGGTCGGCATTCGGCAGGCGCCAGAGCCGCATGGCGGCCCCGACGGTGACGATGCCGGCGGCAGCGGCCAGCACGTAGCCGGCCCCCAGGGCGCGGTTGGCCCATGTGCGCGACGGCTCGGGCCATTCGCTCACGTGCGCATCGCGCCGCGTCGTATGCATGATGAGCGGCGGGAAGCCGAACACCAGCGCGAGCTGCATGAGATCGAGCAGGCTCCGGCGGCTCGGCCCGGTGGCCATGTCGATGAACTGATCGAGGGCCAGCACGATGAACCACACGGCCGACCAGGCGAAGAGGGCCACGCCCGACGGATCGAGCCGTCCCGTGGAGCTGCCGCCATGGGTGTGGTGCGGCGCCCACACGGGCGCCGCCTGGCGCACCGACAGGGTGAGCGCGGAGCCGTACGCGAAGGCGCCCAGCACGTAGACGAGCAGGAACGCGATGTCGATGGCGGTGGACATGGCCGACATCAGGAGCATACGACGCCCGGGAGGCTGGCGGGGCAACGGGGATGGACGGACGGCGGCGAGAGGATGTCGAACGGCCGGGTGGCATCGTCGAGTGGACGCGCCAGGAGCCGCAGTCGCTGAGGCACAATGCGGGCGTGCCGCCGCTGACACGTTTCGCCCCCGCGCCCACGGGCTACCTGCATCTGGGCCACGTGGTGAACGCGCTGCACGTCTGGGGCCTGGCCCGCGCGCGCAGCGGACGCGTGCTGCTGCGCGTCGAAGACCACGACCGCCAGCGCTGCCGGCCGGAGTACGAAGCGGCGCTGCTCGACGACCTCGACTGGCTCGGCTTCGTGCCGGACGTCTTCCCTACGAGTACCTTCCGCGCCGGACGCTGCGACGGGCGGCAGTCAGACCGTTACGCGCACTACGCCCGCGCCGTCGACACACTCGCCGCCCGCGGGCGTGTCTACGCCTGCGCGTGCACCCGGCGCGAGATCGAAGCGGCCACATCGGGCGCGCCTGACGCGGGCGAGCTCCGCTACCCGGGCACGTGCCGGCATCGCGGACTGCCGCTCACGGAGGGCGTGGGCTGGCGCCTCGCGCTGCCCGACGACACCGTCACGTTCGACGACCTCGCGCACGGCCCCACCACGCAGACGCCGTCGGCGCAGTGCGGCGATCTGCTGTTGCGCGATCGGCTCGGCAACTGGACCTATCAGCTCGCGGTGGTCGTCGATGACCTGCGGCACGGCATCGACCTCGTGGTGCGCGGCGACGACCTCTTCGCCTCCACCGGGCGCCAGATCCTGCTCGCGCGCCTGCTCGGCCGCGAGTCACCGCCGGCGTTCTTCCATCACGGCCTCGTGATGCAGACGCCCACACAGAAGCTGAGCAAGTCGGATGGCGCGAGCGGCGTCCGCGACCTGCGCGCCGCCGGCTGGACGCGCGAACGCGTGCTCGGCCACGCCGCCCACCTCGGCGGCCTCATCCCCACGCCCGGCGATCTCACGATCACGGACGTGCCGGACCTCTTCGCGCGCTGACTTCGTTGTCGGCGGCGTCGGCGTCGACGTGGGGGCGCACCACGTCCCCGCGTCCGTCCGGAGCACGCCACACTTGGCCGGGTTCGTGCGGCATGCGGCGGCAAGCACTTGCGTCGGCGTGGTGTCCGGCCGGCGAGCGACTATGAGTCGTCGTCGCACAAGAGGCTGACACTCGCGCCGGGAGTGCGGGCGACACGCAGGGTAGGGGATAGGGGTCCCCAGAAACGCTTTGGACGGCAGGACAAGTCGCCGGAAGGCGCGAGTGACCGACGCGACTCATCGGAGCCG
>JALHON010000033.1 GCA_022842985.1 Acidobacteriota bacterium
GCTGAACAGGCGCACCCGCCGCGGCGTGCCGTTCACGAAGCCTGCCGCCACCGTGCTTCCGTCGCCCGAGAGCGCCAGGCCCTCGGCGCGCACGGCGCCACCGGGCGTACTCGTGATGTCGGCGCCGACCTGCACCCACGCGCCGTTCACGAGCCGGTAGACACGGGCCACACTGAAGCTGGCGGCCGTGGCGGCGACGCGCGTGCCGTCGGCGGAGATCTCCAGCCGCTCGCCGAGCCGCTCGCCGCCGGCCCGGCCGAGGACGTCGGCGCCCACCTGGGTCCATGAGCCGCCGACGAGATCGAACATGCGTACCTTGCCCGCCTCCGGCCCGCCGTCGTCATCGCCCTCCGCGGCCACCGCGATGCGCGTGCCGGTCGCGGACAGCGACAGCCGGGTGCCGAAGTTGTCGGCGATGTCCTCGCCCTGCAGCGTGTTGCCCACCTGCACCCAGGCGCCGCCGCTCAGCCGGAACACCTGCGCCGTACCGGCGCGAGAGGACCCGGCGGCTGACGGCGATGACACGGCGATCGTCGTCCCGTCGGCGGAGATGTCCACGGCGCCGCCGAACTCGTTGCCGTCGCTCAGGGTCTGACCGAGCAGGGTCCACGCGCCGCCCACCAGCTCGTAGACGCGCACGCGGCCGGTGGTGGAACTGACGCCCGGCCCGCCGGCAACCACGCGCGAACCGTCGGCCGAGATGGCCACGCTCCAGCCCAGGCCCCAGTTCGTGCCGCCGCCGTCCAGGTCGCCGCCGACCTGCGTCCAGGTCCCACCCACGAGGTCGAACACGCGCACATGACCGGCGTTCGTGCCACCGCCGTCGTTCAGGTAGGCGCCGACGACGAGGCGAGTGCCCGCCGCGTTGAGGTCGATGCCGGTGCCCGCCCGGTCGCCCGAGGACTCGCCGATGATGTCAGCGCCAAGCTGCACCCAGGCGCCGCCGACGCGTTCGTAGACGCGCACGGTGCCGTTCGTGGTGGTGGCCGCGCTCACCGCCACCCGCTGGCCGTTGGCCGAGAGTGCGATCTGGCTGCCGAAGCCGCCGTCGCTGCTCAGGATGTCGGCGCCGAGCGGCGTGATCGGCGACGGCGGCGCAGTGAACGGCAGCGTGACCGTGATCTGATTCGACGCCGGACTCGTGCCGACGCCGTTGACGGCAACGAGCTGCAGGTCGTAGGTGCCGTTCGGCACGCCAGGGAACGTCACCGACGTGCCGGTCAGCGGCACCGTCGCGAGCAGCGCGCCACCGGGCGCGAAGGCCGAGAGCCGGTAGAACGCCGGCGCACCGCCGAGTCCGGGCGACCACGAAAGATTCAGTGTGTTGCCAGTGCCCGTCGCCGGGTTCAGCGTGGGCGCCGCGGGAGCCGTCGGTCCCGCGACCGTGAGGGTGGCTTCATTCGACTGCGCGCTGCTGCCGCCGGCGTTCACGGCCACGACGCGGAGGTAGTAGGTGCCGGGAGGCACGCCGGGGATCACGAGCCCCGTGGTCGCGACCGGCACCGAGGCGATGGGCACGGCGAATCCGGGCGTCAGCCCGGCCTGCAGCAGGTAGCCGCCAACCGCGCCGCCCGTCGTGGGCGCCGACCAGGAAAAGCTCGCCGTCGCGCCCGAGGCCGTCGCCACGAGATTCGTCGGCGGCCCAGGCGGCGACGGAACCGTCGGCAGGGTGATCGTGACCGGCGACGACTCCGGGCCGGTGCCCGAGGCATTGGTCGCGGCGATGCTGAGCACGAACACGCCGTTCGGACCGACCGCCGAGAACGACGTCACGTTCCCCACGGGCAGATTGACCAGCAGCGGACCGCCGGCAGAAGCGCGGGCCAGGAGCGAGTAGCCCGCGGGCAGGCCGCCGCTCGTGGGCGCGTTCCAGTTCAGGGTCAACGAGTTGCCGTTGACGGCGGCCGTCAGGTTCGAGGGCGCGCCGGGCACGGCCGGCTGAGCGACAGCCAGCCGAGGCATGGCCGCCGTAACGATCAGGACGAGACACAAGGCGAGTGAGGGGAGTCTGCGAATCGGCATCGGGGTCCTTTCCGGGTTCACTAGGTACGAACGAAGGTCGATGTCCGAACCAGCTCACTCGGTCCCGGAGGCCGTGCCGGCCGCGAAGCGGCGTGACTTCGTCGAGATGGGCTACCCGGCGGCCGGGCTCGCCGCGCAGATGCAGGGCACGGTCGTCGTGCGGGCCCGCTCGACGCCAGTGGCCGGGTCACGGCGGCCGAGGCGCTCGCGGGGCCGCCCGCGCTGTCGTCATCGGCCGTCGACAACGTGCGCCAGTGGACGTTCGAGCCGGGACCGGCCAGCGCCGTCGTCGCGTATCGCTTCGAGATCGACTACGGGCGCTGCAACGACGACACGCGGGGCCTGTTCCGTCTGACGCACCAGAACCTGGTGGTGCTCACGACCTGCAAGGGGCCGACCCGGCAGGGTGGCATCTATTGGACGGCGGAGCCGTGGATCAGTGAGCGGGGCGAGGCCGTGTATCCGCCGATTGCCCAGAGCGCCCGGGTGACAGGCCCGGTGGTGTTGTCGCTGACGCTCGATCGCGGTGCAGAGCCGCCGGTGCGGAAGCGCTCAGTGGAGCGGCGCTCGCCCACGCCCGCACGTGGCGCTTTGCGAGCTACCGCAGGCCGCCACTGGTGGGCTGACGCCGGCCACGTCCACCTGGAGGCATGTTCGCCGACCATCGACGTCCTCGTTCGCGAACGAGGACAGCGCGTCGACCAGGATGTGGCCCTGCGAGGTGGTCACCAGCCAGGCATTCTCCGGCTTCGACCCGACGTAGGCGAGGTTGTCGAAGATGCGGGCCGGGGGCGCCCTGATCCGGCGTCAGCCCTGTTCGGCGCCCCACGCCAGTGCCGGGTTCGGACCGTCGGCGCCGCGCACGAAGTCCACCACCCAGGTGCCCTGCCAGTTGGAGAACTGGAACTTGTCGCCCTGCACCCAGTTGACCGTGTGGCCGAGGTCGGTCAGGCCGGCCTTGATGTTGGTGTTGAACCACTCCTCGGCGCCGGCCTTCGTCGTCGGCATGTAGCCGGCCTTCATGGCCAGCGACGCGAAGGCGTCCTTGCACGACTTCTGCGTGTCCTGCGGCCGTGCGAAGTCGAAGCCTTCGAAGACGCAGGCCGGGCCCGCGGCCGCCGCCCGGGCGGAGCCGGACGCGGCGATGCCGGACAGGGGGGTCGAACCCACGGTGCTCGTGAGCAGCGTGAGAAACTGCGAGAACTCCTCGCTCGACAGCTGCTTGTCCTTGTTGGTGTCCAGCTTCTGCATCAGCGAGCCGGCCAGCTGTTTCATCGCGCTGTTGACGTCGGAGACGGGTGTGTTCATTGGTCCTCCCAAGACCTGTTCCCGTCTGATTACAAGGGTCGTGCCGGAGCGGTGTGGGCCGGCATCCACGAGTAATCGGCCGGAAATCCCTGCGCGTCACCCGTGACGGTGTCGGCGCGCCGGCCACCTGGTGTCGCCGCGTCGGCGGGCCAGACACCCACCAGCGGCGCGAGCGCCGCGCCGGCCTGAATGCGGCGGCCCTAGGCGTCGAGGCGCATGCCCTTGCGGCCACCGCGTACGAGCGCGCTCTTGCCTTCGCTGGCTTCGACCAGGCCGCGCGCCATCACGGCGCAGCGGTCGGCAAGCGCTGCCGCGCCGTCGTGCAGCGCGGTCGATTCCTGCACGTGGCGTTCGTTGTTCTCCATGTCTTCTGCCGACCAGCCGCGCGAGTGGGCGATGTAGGGGAACTGCGGGAACTGCAGGCCGAGTTCGGCGAAGAAGCCGAGCATCTGCCCGGCCACCGCCTGCACGTTGTCCTGCCCGCCGGTGATGATGAAGCCGGCCACCTTGTTGCGCAGCAGGTGCTTGTTGGCGATGGTTTCCTGGTTCTGGATGCAGTTCATCCGCTCGGCCATCTTGTAGTAGAGGCTGCTCGCGCCGCCCCAGCGGATGGGCGTCGCCACGAGCACGGCATCGGCCCAGTGCACGACGCCTTCGTAGATGCGGTCCATCTGGTCGTTCGCGTCCATCTGCGTGATGGAACACGGCCAGGTGCAGGCGCGCGCCGCCTTGCTGTAGAACCCCTCGCAGGTGCGGAAGCTGAGATCGCGCAGGCGCACGAGACGGGTGTCGCAGGCGTCCTCCGCGGCGGCGCACGTGAGTGCGTGCTCCAGCAGGGCGTCGGACGTGCTGTAACGCGGATGCCCGTCGGTCATCGCGGTGGTGGAGATGCCGAGGATGCGGATGGGACCCGCCTCACGCTGCACCGGACGCGCCAGGGGATGGGGCGTGTGCGGGGCTTTGGCGCGCGTGGAGCTCGCGGTGTTCTTCACGAGCACGCGGCCGGCCTCGACCTTCACGTCATGGGCGGGCACACGATCGGCTTCGTATCCGGGTTCGCCGACGCCGGTGCGGCAATGGAACTTCCAGTAGTGCCACGGGCACACCACGTAGTCGCCGTCGAGCGCGCCTCTGCCGAGCGGCCCGCCCACGTGATTGCACACGCCGGAGATGGCGCCGAAGGTGCCGTCCTTGTACGTGAGCGCGATCTTCGTGCGGCCCACGGTGACTTCCTGCACGGCACGCGTTGCCAGATCTTCCGCCGCTCCCACGTCCGTCCACGACTCGTCGCTCATCGTCGCTCCCACCGTCCCGGCCAGGGCGTGGAAGTATAGTAGGCGCCGCCGCGCGACTTCCGTCATGTTTTCCGTACTCGACCGCCAGTGAGCATCGAACCGCAGACGGCGCCGGCGCGTCCGCCACGTGTCTGGTTCGTGGACGTGGTGCGCCTGCTGGCGTCGCTGCAGATGGTCAACGGCCACACCATCGACGCCGTGCTGCTGCCGGCGATCGAGCAGGGCCCGATCTTCGACCGCTACAACTGGGCCCGCGGCCTGGTCTCGGTCTGCTTCCTGATGGTCGCCGGCATCGCGTTCCATCTGAGCTCGCTCGCGCGCTACGAACAGCATCGCCGCAATCCCGCCGCCATCCGCCGGCGCTTCCGCCGCGCCCTCGTGGTCATCGCCGGTGGCTACTTCCTCGGGTTCCCGTGGGCGGCGACCTCACCCGACCCGGCGCAGGCGGACCTGGCGTGGCGCTACTTCTTCTCCGTGGGCATTCTCCACAGCATCGGCGCGGCGCTCATCATGCTCGAACTGCTGGTGCTGGCCTCGCGGTCGGCGCAGCAGGTGGTCGTGGCCACGGGCGTGCTGGCCGTGCTCGCGTTCGCGCTCGCTCCCGCGGCCGATGGCACGCTCGCCGGCGGCGGGTGGCATCCGCTGCTGAACTGGATCTCGCACGGCGGCGGCTCGCCGTTTCCACTGCTGCCCTGGTCGGGCAACGTCTTTGCCGGCGTGGTCGTGGGATGGATCGTGCTGCCGCAGGGCGGCCACACGGCGTACCGCGTTATCTGGGCGCGCCTCGCGGCGCTGGCCGTCGTCGTGGGCGCGCTCGCCATGGCGGCGCAGGCATCACCGTGGACGCTCGCGACGGCCACGACCCATCCGTCGGCGCGACCCGCCTTCGTCGTGTCGAATCTGGCGGCCGTGCTCGTGCTCACGCTGGGCCTGTCGATCGTGACCTCGCCGATGCGCTCGCTGCCGCGCACGCTGCGCATCCTGTCGGGCGAGACGCTGACGATCTACATGTTCCACCTCGTCGTGCTCTTCGGCTTCAACATCCAGCTGGCCCGCCGCATCGGCGAGACGCGGACGCTGCCGCAGGCACTGTTCCTGGCGGCCGGCATGATCGTGCTGACGAGCGCGTACGCCCTGACGTGGCACCACATCAAGGCGCGGCGCACGCTATAGTCCGGAGCGACATGCTCCGGCTACGGGCCTCCCTCCTCGTCGCTCTCCTCGTCGGCCTGCTTGCGCCAGCGGCCGCGCAGCAGCTGCCCGGGCCCACGGGCGCCATCAACGACTTCGCAGGCGTGCTGAGCGCGTCCGAGGTGCAGACGCTCACGGCCCTGGCCGAAGACGTCGAACGCGCCACCGGCGCCGAGATTGCCGTGGCCACGGTGACGTCGCTCGACGGCCTCACGGTGGAGGAGTACGCCACGAAGCTCTTCGCCGCCTGGGGCGTCGGCCAGGCGGGCAAGGACAACGGCGTGCTCATCCTCGTGGCGCCGTCGGAGCGCGTGATGCGCATCGAAGTCGGCTACGGCCTCGAAGGCGTGCTGCCGGACGGCCTCGCCGGCCAGGTCATCCGCGAGACGTTCACGCCCGCGTTTCGCGACGGCAACTACCGTCGCGGCATCGTCGAGGGCACGACGCGCGTGGCCGGCATCGTGCGCCGCAATCAGCCGCTGACGGACGCGGAACTGCAGGCGCTCGCCGCTGCACAGAGCCCCGCCAGCGACAACGACGCGATGCTGCCGTTCGTGCTGGTGCCCTTTCTCGGGCTGTTCGTGTCGATCGGGTTCGGCATGGCCGGCGCCGGCCTGGGCGCCCGCGCCATCGGGCCGATCGTCTTCGGGGCGGTCTTTGGCGGCATTCCCATGGCGCTCGGCGCTTCGGTCGGGATGCCGCGCGGCGCCTGGATCCTCGCCGGCATCGCGCTGCTGGCGCTCGTCATCGGGTTCCGGCTGGGCCGGCGGCCGGGCAGCCGGGCGTCGATGCGGGGCAGTTCGAAGAAGGCCGGGAACCGCTGGGTGTGGGGCATGGGCGGTTCATCGTCGGGCGGTTCGTCGTCGGGCCGCTCGTCATCCGGGTCGTCATCAGGCTCGTCGAGCAGCTTCGGCGGCGGCCGCTCGGGCGGCGGCGGCGCCAGCGGACGCTGGTGACGGCCGAGCCGGCGGGAACTCCGGCGTCCGTTCCGCTGTTCATACGAGAATGATGCGCATGCGGATCGGACTCGTCGTCCTCCTGGCCGGCTCAGCCGTGCTCGCCCAGCCGAATGTGCCGTCCATCGAGGTGTTCCTTGCCGCCGGCGCTCTCGACGAACGCCAGTCGCGCGCGGCCCTCGACGAGATCGGACCGCTGTGGCGCGACGACTACGCGGCGATGATCGTGGATCTCGCGCGGTTCCTTCGTCCGTCGGCGACTGGCCCGGACGACACGTCCACGGCCGAGTTCGCCGGCGCGACCGATCCGGCGGACGACAGCGGCGGCGGCAGCCTGCGGCGCGACGACATGGGCGGCCCGGTGCGCCGACGCCCCACGGCCGAGGGGCTGACGCGGGCGCGGCTCATCCAGTTCCTCGAACGCCGCACCGGCAAACAGTTCGATCCGCAGCTGCGCGAATGGCGACGCTGGGTCTGGTCGCGGCCCTACCAGCCGCATCCCGACTACGCGCGCTTCAAGAGCGCGCTCTACAGCCGCATCGATCGCCGCATGGCGCGCTTCTTCCAGCCCGGCGCCAAGGCGCTCATCAGGCTCGACGAGGTGGACTGGGGCGGCGTGCCGGTCAACGGCATCCCGCCGCTCTACTATCCGAAGGTCGTGCCCGCGGGCGATGCCCGCTATCTGCGCGACAACCACATCGTCTTCGGCCTCGTCGTGAACGGCGAGGCGCGTGCGTACCCGAAGCGCATCCTCGCCTGGCACGAGATGGCGCGCGACAAGGTGGGCGGCGTGGAGCTGCACGTCGTCTACTGCACGCTCTGCGGCACGGTCATTCCGTACGAGAGCGTGGCCGCCGGACGCACGTGGCGGCTCGGCACGAGCGGCCTGCTGTACCGCTCGAACAAACTCATGTTCGACGAGGAGACCGGCAGTCTCTGGTCGACGCTCGAAGGCAAGCCGGTCATCGGCGAACTGGTGGACCGCGGTATCGAGTTGCAGTCGCGGCCCGTCGTCACGACCACCTGGGGCGAGTGGAAAGCGCTGCACCCCGAGACCACCGTGCTGTCGCTCGACACCGGCCACGAGCGCGACTACGCCGAGGGCGCCGCCTACCGCGACTACTTCTCCAACGACACGCTGTATTTCCAGGTGCCCGGGGACGACACGCGGCTGAAGAACAAGGCCGAAGTGCTCACGTTCAAGGTGCGGGCATCAGACGGCGCCGCTTTGCCGGTGGCGATCGCGCAGTCGCGCCTGACACGGGAGCCGGTCTATCCGTTCGAAGCCGCCGGCCGGCGCTTCCTCATCGTCACCAGCCGGCGCGGCGCCAACCGCGTCTATGCCCTCGGCAGCAGCGACGTCGTGTTCCAGGCGGCTACCACCCCGAGCGACGTCGTGCGCGACGGCAACGGCCGGGATTGGCGGGTGACGGAAGACGGGCTCGTCGGCCCGGACGGTACCACCCTGCCGCGCACGAGCGCCCAGCGGGCCTTCTGGTTCGGCTGGCGGGCGCAGTATCCCGAGACGGTCCTTGTCCAGTAACCGCGGCCGGGCGTGACGACGGCGCCGTCATGCTGACCGATACGCTCTGCACGCAGTGCGGGCTCTGCTGCGACGGCACGCTCTTCGGGGACGTCGAGCTCCGCGGACGGCGCGAAGCCACCCGGCTCGAAGCGCTCGGCCTCGACGTGGACAGCGACGACGCGGACGTCGAGCTGCTGGCGCTGCCGTGCGCCGGACTTCGCGGCACACGCTGCGGCGTCTACGCGCATCGTCCGCAGTGCTGCCGCACGTTCGAGTGCCGGCTGCTGCAGCAGGCCGAGAGCGGCGAGGTGACCGTGGCCGACGCCCTGTCGCGGATTGCCGCGGCGAAGGCGCAGGTGGCGCGCGTGCGGGCGCTGCTCGCGGGCAGCGAGCCGAGGCGTGGCCAGCGCCTGCCGCTCGCCGAACGGGTGGCGGATGCGATCGCGGCCCTGTCAGGCCCATCCCCTGTGGTCACGCGGCGCCGGGTTGCCCTCGTGGCGGCCGCCGACCGGCTCACCCGCCTCATCGACACGACGTTCCTCGGCTGACGTTAGCGGCGCGGTGCGGCCCGGCGGCGGCGCGGCCGCGCTATCGCCGGGCATCGATGACGCCGACATGCCCGTGCGCCGCGTAGTCAAGCACGCGCGCGTCGCAGGTCACGAGCGTCGCCCCGGTCAGGCGCGCCGTCGCGATGAGCATCCGGTCAGCGGGGTCGCGATGGAGTGTGCCGGGCAGCCGCGTGCTCTCGATCGCAATCGCGGGTGAGATCCCCTTCAGGCGAACGCCGGGGAAGGCGAGCGCGCGCGCCACCCATACACGGACGTCGAGTGCCAGCGCCAGGCGCCCGAGGGCATCGAGTTGCGCGAGTTCCCACACGGAGATCGCCGACACCAGCAGATCCCCCCGCTCGACCGCGGCCTCGACGACCGGCTCGATGCGAGGCGAGAAGCGCGCGCGGTCGCCCTCGACGTACCAGACCCAGATGTGCGTATCGAGCAGCACCGGGCCGGCACGTTCAGTCTTCGCCATCCCAGCCTTCCAGCGCCTCCCATGGCTCGTCGAGCGGGCCGGTAAGGTCGTCTGCAGCCAGCACGGTGCCCGCGAGGCTGCCGAGCAGCGGCCGACGCTCGAAGGTGGCCGGAAGCAACCGCGCCACGGGGACACCACGTTTCGTGATCACGTACTCGATGCCCGACCGCTGCACGTGGTCCATCAGCGCCAGGCACCGCGCCTTGAACTCGCCGGCCGGAATCGCGCGACTTGTACCCGACGCCCGATAGGTCGCCGGAGACTCGCGGACGACCTGGGCCTTGCGAACCGGCGGACGGCGCTTCGTGACCATGATGCCGTGACCATGATAGTTCCCGGCTGCGGGCCCCGGCAAGCCCGGGGCCCCGTTCGATTGGCGCGAAAGTACGAGAGGATGGGCCGGTTCTCGGAGGCCCCGTTATGCGTTCCTTGCGTCTCGCGCTCGTCGTCATCCTCGCTGTCGCTGGCACGTGGGCCATCACCGCCCGCGCCCAGTCGCAGCATCCCTTCGGCCAGCCGTCGGCCAGCCAGCCCCAGCCGGCCTCGCAGGTGAAGGCGGTGCCGGGCTCGCGCGCCCAGGGCTGGTTGAGCCAGGGACGCTCGGAAGTGGTGGCGCGGCACGGCATCGTCGCCACGAGCGATCCGCTGGCGGCACAGGCCGGGCTCGACATCCTGCGCCAGGGCGGCAACGCCATCGACGCCGCCGTGGCCACGGGCGCCATGCTGGATGTGACCTCGCAGAACGACACCGGCATCGGCGGCGACCTCTTCGCCATCGTCTGGGTGGCGCGCGAGAAGAAGCTCTACGCGCTCTCGGCCGCGGGCTGGGCGCCGGCCGGCTGGACGCCGGAGTTCTTCGCGAAGCTCGGCGTGAAGCAGGTGCCGGGGTCCGGCGTGAACGCCGCGACGGTGCCCGGGGCCGTGGCCGGCTACGACGCGCTGCTCACGCGCTTCGGCACGATGAGCTTCAAGGAGACCTTCGCGCGCGCCGCGCAGGTGGCCGAGGAAGGCTGGGGCCTCGCGGAGCGCCGCCACGGCGACCTGCTCAACTCGGTAAAGGGCCTGAACGCGGACGTGGACTCGAAGGCCATCTTCCTCGACGGCGCGAACGCGCCGCCGCTCTACGGCATCATCCGCAATCCCAATCTGGCCAAGGCGCTGCGCCTGCTGCAGGCGCAGGGCAAGGACGCGTTCTACAAGGGCCCGATCGCCGATGCCATCGTGGCGAAGGTGAAGGCCGGCGGCGGCGTCATGACCCTCGACGACCTCGCCAGCTACGCGCCCGAGTGGGTCGAGCCCATCACCACCAGCTACCACGGCTACGACATCTTCCAGCTGCCGCCGCCCGGGCAGGGCTTCGCGGCGCTCGAGATGCTGAACATCCTCGAGGTGTGCATGCCGAAGCTCGGCGTGAACCTCGCGGCGCTGGGGCCGTCAGACCCGACCTACTGGCACATGATGGTCGAGGCGAAGAAGCTGGCCTACGCGGACCTGCTGGCGAAGAACGGCGATCCGAAGTTCTCGCAGGTGCCGGTGGCGCAGCTCATCTCGAAGGCGCATGCCGCCACGCTCTGCGGGAAGATCGATCCGGGCAAGGCCGCCGCGCCGACGACCACCGGCGGCATGGACGGCGGCACCATCTACCTCACGACCGCCGATCGCTGGGGCAACATGGTGTCGCTCGTGCACAGCGTGTTCAGCGTCTACGGCAGCCGCGCCACGGTGGGCCCGTACGGCTTCGTGCTGCACAACCGCGGCAGCGCCTTCTCGCTCGATCCGAAGCATCCGAACGTGGTGGCGCCGCGCAAGCGGCCGTTCCACAGCATCATCGCCGGCTTCGTGATGAAGGACGGCGAGCCGCTCATGGCCTTCGGCAACATGGGCGGCAGCGTGCAGCCCGAAACGCATGCGCAGCACATGGTGAACGTCATCGATCACGGGATGAACGTGCAGATGACGACCGACGCGGCGCGCTTCACGCACAACCAGAACAACAACACGCTGTCGCTCGAGCACAACCTCTTCAACCTGGTGGGCAAGGCGCTCGAAGCGAAGGGCCACAAGGTGCGCGCGGTGGATGGCGGCGCCGTGGGCGGCTATCAGGGCATTCTCTTCAGCCGCGATCCGCGGATGCCGGCACCGGTGTTCGACCGGATCAGCGTGACCGAAGATCGCCCCGTGAACGGCATCTACCGCGCCGGATCGGACCACCGCAAGGACGGCCAGGCGGTGGGCTGGTAGCCAGGCGAGAATATGCCAAGATTTGCAATATTATCTTCCTGAAATAAAGTCATTAATATTGATATAATAGGGCCGTGAATCCCGTTACCAATCCTTACGCTCCAGGTGCTGGCACCCCGCCTCCCGAGCTGGCCGGCCGCGACGACCTGCGCGAACAGGCGCGAGTCGCCCTCGAACGAACGCGGCTGGGATTGCCCGCAAAGAGCGTCTTGATGGTAGGGCTCCGCGGCGTTGGCAAGACCGTCCTTCTGGACTCCATTCGAGAGGCGGCTGAAGGTTCTGGAATTCAGACCGTGCGGATGGAGGCCCCGGAATCTCGGTCACTACCTGCGCTTCTGGCGCCAGAGCTCCGCTCGGCGCTGCTCCGCCTCAGCCGCAACGAGCGGGCACGAGATCTCGCGCAACGCGGCCTCCGCGCGCTCGCAGGCTTCGCGAAAGGCCTCAAGGTCAGATACGCCGATATTCAGATCGCCTACGACCTCGAACCCGAGGCCGGTCTCGCCGACAACGGTGACCTCGAGCAGGACCTGCCGGCGCTGCTCGAGGCGACGGGACAGGCAGCGAAGGAAGCGGGAACCGCGGTGGCCCTCTTCATCGATGAGCTGCAATACGTCGAGGAGTCGGAGCTCGCCGCGCTCATCACGGCCCTTCACCGCTGTGCGCAACGACAGCTGCCCGTCGTGCTGGTAGGTGCGGGACTGCCTCAGCTGCGTGGACGGATGGGCAAGGCGAAGTCGTACGCCGAAAGACTCTTCGAGTTTCCGGAGGTGGGCCCGCTGCCGCCCCAGGCAGCGACGCTCGCGATCATTCGGCCCGCCGAGAAGGCAAACGTGGCATACACGCCTGAGGCCGTCGCGGCCATCCTGACTGAGACCAAGGGCTATCCGTACTTCCTTCAGGAGTGGGGCAAGCACGCGTGGGACGCGGCCAACGAGTCGCCGATCACGCTGGCGGACGTTATTGCCGGCGCACGGACCGCGCTTTCGGCCCTCGACGCAAGCTTCTTCCGGGTTCGCTTCGACCGACTTACGCCGGCTGAGAAGAAGTATCTGCGCGCCATGGCAGAACTGGGGCCGGGCCCCCATCGTTCGGGCGACATCGCGGAACGGTTGAAGCGCAAAGTCACCGCCCTCGGCCCGACACGCAATCAGCTGATCGCGAAAGGCATGATCTGGAGTCCGAACCACGGCGACACCGCATTTACCGTGCCTCTGTTCGACGACTTCATGAAGCGCATCATGCCGGGGAACGACTGGCAGTAGACCATCCCTACCAGGCGACGCGGGCGAGGTAGTCGTCGAAGTCGCGCACGACCAGATCCGGCGTGTCGTCGAGCGCCGCGAACTGGTCGGCCGTGAAGGTCGTGGTCACCGCCACCACGGGCATGCCGGCGGCGCGCGCCGCCGTGATGCCCATCGGCGCGTCTTCGAACACCACGCAGTGGGCCGCGGCCACGGCGAGCTGACGCCCGGCCTCGATGAAGACATCCGGCGCCGGCTTCCCCATCGCCACCTGATCGCCGCGCACGATCGTGGGAAACGCATCGGCCAGGCCGATCTCGCCGAGCGTGTGCACCACATTCGGCCCCGGGGCGGAGGTGGCGAGCGCGACCGCGATATCGTGCGCGCGCAGCCGCGCGAGCAGCGCCGGCAGCCCGGGCACGACGCGGAGGCGGCCGCGTGACACCTCGCGGTACAGGCCTTCCTTCTCGTGTTCGTAGGCCAGCCATTCCTCGCGCGACATCTCGCGCCCGAAGAGCAGCGGAAAGATCTCGCTGTTGCGGCGGCCGTCGGTCTTCGCGCGGTCGGCGGGCGTGAGGGGCGGCAGGCCGTGGCGCTCGACGAAGACCGCGAACGCCTCGGCATGCAGGGACATGTTGTCGACGACGGTGCCGTCGAGATCGAAGATGGCGGCGCGCGGCCGCGTGGCGGTGGGCACGGACTATTGTGACGCGAGCCGCGCCACCGGCGCTACGCGCCGGGCTCGGGCGGCCTGCGCGAGGTGAGCCCCGGCAGGTAACCCGCGTGCGCCACCCGCAGCGACGTCAGGTCCTGCCGCTCGATCTTGAACTGGTTGGCCACGCGGTGGATCTCGGCCTCTTCGGCCATCGAGATGGCGGCATCCGTCGCGGCCACGCGGAAGAGGCAGCGCACGAGCGCGAGCCTCTGCGCGTAGGTGGCGCTGTCCGCGAATTCCTGCGCCACCTGGAAGTCCGCGGTATTGCCGAAGAGCATGTTGCTCGACTTGGCGAGGCCCACGACCACGATCGCCTGGTCGGCGCTCAGCCCGCCTTCCTCGGCCACGATCGTTTCCATGGCGCGGGTTTCCTCGGGGCTGATGTGGCGGTCGGCGTGCGCGACGCGCCCGAGCACGTAGGCGAAACGCGCCAGGAAGCGGGCGCGCTCCGGTTCGAGGTGCTCGAGCGTGTCGACGAGATCGCGAAGCGGCGCGTGGTCGGGCTCGGCGGACGGCTGGTCCGCGAACCCGAGCCACGCGCGAATGGCGTCGAACGGCATCGGCCTAGGGCTCGATCGTGGCCTTCTTGATGAAGTCCATCTTCGGGAACGACTTGATGAGATAGGCGTTGCCCTCGGCGGCGACGCGCGCCTGCGGCGGACCACTGCCCCGCGGCGAGCCTTCGCCGTACCCCGTGTAGATCTTGTCGACCACCTCGATACCGCTCACCACTTCGCCGAACGGCGCAAAGCCCATGCTGTCGAGGTTGGTGTTGTTGCGGAAGTTGATGAACACCTGCGTGGTGCGGGTGTCGGGCGTCGCGCCCATCGCGAAGGTGATGAAGCCCTTCCTGTTGCTCTGCGTGACCTTGTCGGGCGGGATCCGCGCGCTCTGCCACACCTTGGTGATGGTGGGGTTGGCGTGCAGGCCGAACTGCACCATGAAGTTGGGCACGGCACGGAAGAAGCGGGCCTCGTCGTAGAAGCCGTTCTTCACGAGGTTGTAGAAGCGGTCGGCCCCGTTCGGCGCCCAGGCGCGCGTGACCTTCACCACGAACTCGCCGATGCTGGTATCGAACTTGACGTTGTAGGTCTCGGGCGCCGTTTCCTTGAAGTTGCCCGGCACCATCAACGACTTGCGCACCGCCGCCTGCTCGGCGCCGACGCTCACCACCGCGGCCAGGGCGATGAGCGCCGTGCCGGCCAGAGTCCGTGTTCCGCGAATCATGCTCGTCTTCCTCCGCCCTTACGATACAGGGGGAAGGGCGCCGGGCGCGAGCCGCGCAGACCGTGCGGTTACTTCGCGCCGCCCTTGAGGGCGTCGAGGCGCTGCTGCATGCGCGGACTCGGGAACGCGGCGACGGTCTTTTCGAGCACCGCGATCGCCTGATCCTTCTGGCCGGCCGCTTCGTAGGCATCGGCCTGAAGTGTGGCCTTGCGGCCGATGAGGATGCGGTTGCCCTCGGGCGGGGTCACGGTAGCCAGCGCGTCGAGCGCCGCCTGCGCGTTCTTCTGGTCGAGCAGCAGCGACTCGGCCGCGAACATCTGCATCTCGGGGTCGGCCGGGAAACGCTTCGCCGTCTGCGCGATAAGGTCCGCGGCAGCCTCGGCCCGGCCCGCCTTCCGGTCGGCCTGCGCCTGGTGATACGTGGCCGCCACGAGCAGCCGCTCGACGTCCTTCGGATCGCCCGAGCGGATGCCGATGCCGCCGGCGTAGCTGTAGACGAGTTCGCCGCCGTGTTCGCCGGCTTCATACACGGCAAACGCCGCCACGAGGCCGACAGCCGCAGCCGCGCCGTGCACGAGCTTCACCTTCGGCGACTTGCGCAGCGCCAGGCCCAGGAGCTCGATGGCGCCGAGCACGAGCAGCACGTTCCTGGCGCGTTCGCCCCACTCCTCGTGTTCCACGACGGCCGGTCGCGCGCCGGGCACACGTTCCACCGGGCCATGCGCATCGATGCCCGACTGCACGGAGGCGATCGACGACGCCGCCGCGCCGATGAGCAGCAGCGCCGCCGCCGGGCTGGCCCACGCGGCGCGGCCGGTCAGCGACAGCAGGCGAAAGGCCACGCCCGCGAGGGCGAGGATGATGGTGACGTGCACGACCTGCGGGTGAAGTTCAGCCATGCCGCGCAGTATGGATGCGCCGCATGAGAGCAGCGTGAGAGCCACCTGAGCCGTAGCCGCGCGGCCGGCTCAGCGTACGAGGCGCGTGACGTGTGCGGCCACGGCCAGCCAGCGGCCGTCGCGCTTCTGCCAGATGTCCGTGTAGCGGCCGCTCCCGGGCCGGCCATCGCTCGTCTCGTACTCCGTGCGAGCGTGGATGATCGCGGTGGTCCCCATGATGCGGATCTCGACGTCCTCTGCGCGCAGGCTCTTCAGATTCGAGGGACGCGCCACCTGCGCCAGGAATCCCGCGCGGTCGAGGATGGTGCCGTCGGGATTGGTGTTGCGGAAGTCGTCGGCGAGGATCTCGCGGAACCTGGCGACGTCGGACGTGAGCACCGCGCGCACGTAGTCGGCGTTGAGCGCGGCGAGCGTCGCGCGGTCGTCGCTTGCGGGCGCGGCCGGCGGCGGACCGCTGTTGTCGAGGTCCGCGGCAATCCGCCAGCGGCCGTCGGGCCCCTGACGGAGCGCCAGCACGAAACGGCCGCCGGGACCGGTGGTGTCCGGGTAGCGGTAGCCGCCCACGATGTAGCCCACGGTCCCCGACACGGAGAAGGCGTAGGCAGAGAGCCGCAGCGCGCCGCCCGGCCCGCTGATGTTGCCGGCAATCGCCGCAGGACCGCGCGCCAGCGGACTGCCACTCTGCACCGCGAAGCCATCGTCGGTGAAGAGGGCCGCAAGCGCCGCGCCGTCGCCCGCGCGCCACGCGCGTTCGTAGTCGCGCAGCACGCGGTCGAGTTCGGGCGGCAGGGCGACGGCCGCAGGTGATGCCGTATCGCCTGGCACCGCGGGTTGCGCGGCCAACGCAGTGGCGGCGAGCAGCGCGACGAGCGCCAGCACGGCAGCACCGCGTCGCAGGTCCACTCCTGGAACGACGGGAACGGTCCGCATGGCCGGATTGTAGCGGGGCACCCTCGGTCCCGCGGTGCCATTCGCCCCTACTCGTCACGAGTGATGTGCAAGGTCGGGCGCGAGCGCCTGATGCCCCGCCGGCTCAACCATGTTCCATGGCAGAATCCCGCCCATGACCCGCGGCCTCGCGCCCCTCCTTATGGTTCTGCTACTGAGCGCCGCGCCGCTGGACGCCCAGCCGCGACCCACGCCGGTCTCCGGCACCGGCACCATCTACGTGGGCTCGTATTCGGGCCACATCACTGCGGTGGACGAAGCCACCGGCACCTTCAGCAAGATCCCGCTCAAGACCGGCCCGCCCTTCGTCGTGCGTCTCTCGCCCGACCGCTCGCGCTTCTACGTGCAGAGCGCCAACCAGGAACGCTTCGAGATCGTGGACGTGAAGACGCGGCAGACGCTCGACACCTTCACGCTCTCGAGCGGCCAGCGGCACATCCGCGCACTCGCCTACGAAGTGGATCCCACGCATCGCACCATGGTGGTCGTGGCCAAGCCGGCGACGAAGCTCATCGACCGCTGGGAGATCGGCGATCCGGAGTTCCTCGTCTACGACCTCGCCGAACACCGGATCGTGCGTGAAGTGCCGTGGACGATCGATCCCGAGCCGGGGCACTTCTCGGTGGCACTGCGCTTCTCGCCCGATGGCCGCCTGCTCTACGTGTTCGGCAGCGAGGTCACCATCCTGAACGCCGCCACACTCGCGCAGGAAGACACGTGGGACCTCTCGTTGCCGGCCGATCCGTCGCTCGGGCGCTTCGATCCCGGTCCGTGGGACGACTCGGCCGATCCGCAGGGCACGGTCACGAGCCTGTTCGTGATGCGCGACGCCGTGCACGGCCGGAAGATCGCCGTCGTCGGCAAGGTCGATCTGGCACAGAAGACGGTCGACACGTTTCCCCTCGGCCCCGCGCCCGAGACCGGCAGCCTGAGCTTCACGATGTCGCCCGATGGCACACGCGCGAACGTGCTGCGCGGCGAGATCGGCCGCCACGAACTGTGGATGATCGACATGGCGGCGCGCGCCGTGACGCGCCGCGTCGAGGTGCCCACCCGCACGCGCATGCAGATGCGCACGAGCTCGACCGGGCTGCTCTATCTCTACGAAGCCGGGCGCACGATCGAGGTCTATTCGGCGGATGCGGCAACGCTGCTGCGCACCATCGAGCTCGACTCCGACATGATGTACGCCACGTTCGTCATCGTGCCGGGCGCGCCGGCGGCGCGGAAGTAGGGCGCGCCTCAGGTCCACGGGCCCGGCGCTGAAGTGGACCTCCACGCCGGGACAGGACGCGCGGGGCTCGGCGCGGTAGAATCCGGGCATGTCCACGACGGGCGATGCCAGTCGCCCCACCGCCGCCCCGGCGGAGAGTGACGGCGTCGTCGTCGATGCCGTGATGCACGACCTGCGCGCCCGCGTCCGTGAGCGGCTTCGCCAGGACGTGCTGCGCCATGGCGGTCCGGGCGAGTTCAGCGATCCGGCACTCTTCGCCGAGGTCGAGCGCATCCTGCATACGGCCGTCGACCGCGGCGACTCGAAGGCTCTGGTGCTGCCGGAGCTGCTGGGCCCGCCCGAGGCGTGGCGCCTCGACACGGCCATGCGCTGGCCGTCGCATCGCGCCGCCGGACCGGCCGCGATCATCCGGTTCGCCAAGCAGCGCCTGTTGATGCCCGTACTGCGGTGGATGTTCGAGTACAGCCGCGACAACTTCGAGCGGCAGCGGCGGGTGAACCTGGTGCTCTTCGCCTGCGTGGAGGAACTGGCGGCGGAAACGGCCCGCTTGCGCCAGGACCTGCGTCGACGGCCGTGAAGATCGCCTGCGTCGTGCAGCGCTACGGCGCCGACATCGCCGGCGGTTCCGAGGCGCACTGCCGGGAAGTCGCCGAACATCTGGCGGCCGCGCACGAGGTCACGGTGCTCACGACGACGGCCCGCGACTACGTCACGTGGGCGAATGCGATGCCGGCCGGGGCGTTCCGCGAACGCGGCGTCACGGTGATGCGGTTTCCCGTGGCCCGCACGAGGCGGCTCTCGCACTTCGCGGACCTGAGCGATCGTGTCTTCGACAGCGCCTCGTCACGCGACGATCAGGAGGCGTGGTTCCGTGAGAACGGTCCCGACGCACCGGCACTCCTCGAGCATCTGCGCACGCAGGGCGCCGGCTACGACCTGGTGCTCTTCTGGACCTTCCGCTACGCCCCGTCGTTCTTCGGCCTGCCGCTCGTGGCCGACCGCGCCGTGCTCGTGCCGACAGCCGAGGAAGACGCCGCGCTCGACCTGGATCTCCTGCAGGAGTTCCTGGCGCGACCGGCCGGCTTCATCTTCCTCACGCCGGAGGAGCAGGCGTTCGTCGGCGCGCGCGCCGGGCGGCGCCTCGAGCCGGCGACCGTCATCGGCATGGGGCTGGAGCCGGCGCCGGCCGTGACGGCCGACGTGCTGACGCCACTCGCTCTGCCGGAGCATTTCCTGCTCTATCTCGGCCGGATCGATCGCAACAAGGGCTGCCAGACGCTCTTCGACTACTTCGAGGAGTACGCGGCCGACCGGCCCGGCGCCCACCTGGTGCTGGCCGGGCCGGCGACGCTGCCGGTGCCCGCGCACCCACGTATTCACGCCCTCGGCTACGTGACGGACGCCGTGCGCAACGCCCTGCTGGCGAGCGCGGATGCCCTGGTCGTGCCCTCGCCCTACGAAAGCCTGAGCATCGTGCTGCTCGAAGCCTGGAACCGCGGCGTGCCGGCCCTCGTCAATTCGCACTGCTCGGTGCTGCAGGGCCAGGTGCGCCGCGCCAATGGCGGCCTGCACTACCGCACGGCGCGGGAGTTCAGCGAAGGCGCCGACCTGCTGCTCGGCTCGCACGCGATGCGGACGGCGCTCGGCCGGCAGGGGCTGGCCTACGTGGAGCGGGAGTACCGCTGGCCCACGGTGCTCGGCCGCGTCGAGACGCTGCTCGGCGAGGTCGTGGCGCGACGAGCGGTCCGGCCCGGCAGCTAGCGGTACGTGCCGTCCCACGGTCCGGGCGTGACCGTGGCCGTGCGGCGGTCGTCTGACACGCGCGGACGGTTCAGCGTGAAGGTGGTCTCGGGCGTGACGACGGCGTAGTCCATGTAGCCCATGCGGGCGAGCGGACGCATCGCCGCGGTGTCCACGAGACCGTCCTTCACGACACGTGCGTCCACGAAGATCGCGACGACGTGCCCGAAGACCACGGTGGGCCCGGGCGCGCCGTCGAGCCCCGGCAGTTCCACCGTCTTCCACAGCCGGCATTCGAGCGCAGCCGGACTTGCCGCCACGCGCGGCGGCGCCACGACGAGCGACGGCGCCGTGGCGAGGCCCGCGAGTGCGTACTCGCTGACGTCGGGCGGTACGGCGGCCGAGCTCAGGTTCATCGCGTCCACCAGATCCTGGCTGGCGATCGAACAGGTGAACTCACCAGTCGTTTCGATGTTGCGCAGGCTATCCTTCCGCCCCGACGAGGCGAACATCACCATCGGCGGCACGTCCGACACGGCGTTGAAAAAGCTGTAGGGCGCGAGGTTCACGACGCCGTCCGGACCAACCGTGGTGATCCAGCCGATGGGCCGCGGCACGACGAGCGCCTTGAAGGGATCGTGCGTGAGTCCGTGTTTCAGGTGCTCGCGGCGTTCGGCGGTGGCGTAATGCATCGCCTTCGCATACTGCCCCAGATCCGCCCGGCGGTCCATGCGGGGCGGCCGCGGTCCAGTTCGGCCTCGAGCTGCGCTTAACGGGATGGCGCCACCGGATCGGCGCTCTGGAGGCGGTCATGGTGCGAAGGGGATGGAGCGCGCTGGCGCTCGCGGGACTGATGACGATGGCAGGGGCAGTCCGTGCCGTGGCGCAGCCCACGCTGGCGCTGTCGGCGGATACGGTGGCGCCGGGCGCGAGCGTGACGGCAACGATCGCCGGCACGCCCGGCCAGCAATGGGCCCTCCTCGGCAGCGCGGTGAACGCCGGCGTGGCCTATGCGGGCGTGAATCTCTCGGTGGGGCCAGACTTCGTGATTCTCGGCACGGGCGTGATGCCGGGCACGGGGCAGGTGGTCGTGACGGTGACGCCGCCCTTCGTGGGCACCGTGTTCGACCGCTATTACCTGCAGGCCGCCTCGTCGCCCTCGGCCGCCTTCGTGCCACTGGCCGTGTCGGCCGGGGCCGTGGTCCGCAATCGCGATCTGGTGCCGGTGCAGAGCGGCATCGTGGGTCCGCCCGGCCCGGCCGGGCCGGCCGGGGCCACGGGCCCGACCGGTGCCGCGGGGCCGCCGGGACCTCCCGGGCCGCAGGGGCCGCAGGGGCTCCAGGGGTTGCAGGGCATCCAGGGCGCGCAGGGCAACACCGGACCTGCGGGGCCGACCGGCACGTTCGTCCTGCCAACACCGACCGAATTCGGCTACAGCGACGTCTCGCCGGTGACCCAGACGCACTACGACGGACCGGGCTGGGTGCTCGAATCGCCCAACGCCGCCACCGTGCGCCTGCGGGCGACGGCCACGGGGATCCGGGCGTTTTCGCTCATCCACCCGGTCAACTGCACCTTCGCGTTCCCGTTCGGCGCCGACATGAAATCGCGGCACAGCACCGCGATCTCGCCGGGCACAGCCATCGAGGCCACCTTCTGCGGTGAAGGCAGCATGATCCGGGCCACGGTGGCGCAGACCGGGTCGAACAGCCGCGCGGAACTGACACAGTTCCGCTGCATGCGCCTGGCGAGCAACGTCAACGTATGCCAGCGAGAGTACTGACGCGGCCCACGGCGCCGCCTCGTGGGGCATAATCCCCCGTCGCGCCCCGTGCGTGGCGGGGGATTCGTCGTCCCTCCCGAGGAAGGAGCCGAAGGTCATGACACGCTCGCGGATTGGTGCGGCGCTTGCCGCCTGCCTGCTCGTCCCGCTCGCCGCGCACGCGCAGAGCGCCAATGCCGCGGTGGCGCCGGGCTCCCCCACCGCCGATCGGCTGCCGATCTACGAGATCGACCCCACCTGGCCGCCGACCCTGCCGAACGACTGGATCCTCGGCGACATCCGCGGCCTCTTCGTGGACGACCAGGATCACCTGTGGGTGATCCACATGCCGTCGAGCCTCACGCCGCAGGAGATCGGCGCCGCCGTGAAGCCGCCGATTGCGGACTGCTGTTTCCCCGCGCCGCCCGTGCTCGAACTCGACGCCGAGGGGAAGGTGCTGCGCACGTGGGGCGGCCCCGGCGAGGGCTACACCTGGTACGACCAGGAACACGGCATCTACATCGACCACAACAACTTCGTGTGGACGGGCACGAGCAACGGCATGCACGTGATGAAGTTCACGCGCGAGGGCAAACACGTGCTCACGATCGGCACGCCCGGCGTGAACAAGGGCAGCAACGATCCCGACCACCTCGGCGGCCCGGCCAACTTCTACGTCGAGCCGAAGACCAACGAGCTCTTCATCGCCGACGGCTACATCAACAAGCGCGTCGTGGTGTACGACGCCGCCACCGGCAAGTACAAGCGCCACTGGGGTGCCTATGGCAAGGTGCCGAACGACACCGAGAAATATCAGTACCCGGTGCGGGTGAGTGACCCGCCGCAGCAGTACTCCACGCTGCACGGCCTCGTCGGCTCGAAAGACGGCCTCATCTACGTGTCGGACCGCCGCGGCAACCGCATCCAGGTCTTCCGCCAGAATGGCGAGTTCCTGATGGAGAAGTTCGTGCGGCCGGAGACCGGCGGCTCGGGCAGCGGCTTCAGCCTGCAGTTCTCGCGCGACCCGGAGCAGAGCATCCTCTATCTGATGGACGGCACGAATCAGCGCGTCTGGATGCTGCGCCGGAAGGATCTGGCGATCCTCGACCGCTTCGGCAAGCCCGGCCGTCAGGCCGGCGAGTTCATCCGCGCGCACATGATCGCCATCGACTCGAAGAACCGCATGTACACGGGTGAAGCCGGCAACGGCCGCCGGATGCAGCGGTGGATTCTGAAGGGCACGCGTCCCGCCGCCTCGGTGACGCCGCCAAAGCAGTAGTATTCCGTCGAGCCCCGAGCCCCGGGACCCGGGTCCCGCCTCGTCTCCACACACTTAGGAGCTGCCATGTCACTGTCACGGATTCTCGTGTCGGCCGCCGGCGTCGGTCTGGCCGCGTTCGCGGTCTCGACCGCCGGCTCAGATGCCCAGGCGCAGGCGCGCCGCGCCACGGTCGCCAACATCATCACGGGGGAAGGTCTGCCGAACCCGACGCCCGTCGTCACGAAGAACTGGGGCACGCTGCCGGCGGGCCGCACGTGGGGCACCTCGGCCGGCATCGACATCGACCCGAAGGACGGCCACGTGTGGGCCTACGAGCGCTGCGGCGCCGGCACGGCCGGCGGCGGCCCGGTGGACTGCGAGAACAATCCGGTCGATCCGGTCTTCAAGTTCGATCGCAAGACCGGCGCCGTGCTCGCCAACATCGGCAAGGGCGTGATGGTGACGCCGCACGGCATCCACGTGGACAAGGACGGCAACGTGTGGATTGCCGACTTCGCCGGCAACAAGGCCGGTGACCGCGGCCACCAGGTGCACAAGTTCAGCCCGAAGGGCGAGAAGCTCATGAGCCTCGGCATCGCCGGCAAGCCCGGCAACGCCGACGGCCAGTTCAACCAGCCGAACGACGTCGTCACCGGCCCCGATGGCAGCATCTACGTCTCGGACGGCCACGACGCGCAGGGCTTCACCACGCCGCAGCAGGTGGCCGAAGGCATCAAGCGCGGCGCCACCTCGCGCATCCAGAAGTTCTCGCCCGACGGCAAGTTCATCAAGGCGTGGGGCGGCATCGGCGTGAAGCACGGCGAGTTCCGCACGCCGCACGCGCTGATGTTCGACAGCAAGGGCCGCCTGTGGGTGGCCGACCGCGGCAACCACCGCCTCGAGATCTTCGACCAGAACGGCAACTACCTCGAGTCGCGCTACGCCTACGGCCGCATCAGCGGCTTCTTCATCAAGAACGATCAGGTCTACGCCATCGACTCGGAATCGGGCCCCTTCAACCACGTGGGCTGGAGGAACGGCGTGCGCATCGGGCCGCTCGACGAAGACCGCATCGTCGCCTTCGTGCCGCCGTTCGAGCGCGAGGATCGCGTGTATCAGGGCACGGCCGGTGAAGGCGTCGCCGTGGACGCCGACGGCAACATCTTCGCCGCCGAAGGGCCGAACTCGATCCGCCAGGCCGGCGGCGCGTTCACGAAGTACTCGCCGAAGTAGGCCTCCAGCGAAATGAGCGGCCGCGGGCGGAGAGGATCCGCTCGCGGCCGTTCTTCATTTAGCGGCCGGACGGAAGACCGACTCCTTCGGAAACGCCGGATCGGTGATGAAGCCGCGGACGTCGCGCGCCACGGCCTTGCCGTTGGCCATCATGATCCAGTGGTCGTCATCCGGATAGAGCCGCACGCTCAGGTTCGGCACCCATTTGTCGAGCCCGCTCAGGTGGCCCGACAGGATGGCCCCGTCCTTCAGCCCCCAGATGACCAGCGTGGGCACGTGAATCGTCGTGGACTTCGCGCCCTTCGTCATCTCGGCCGCCGACCACGAGCGCGGAATCGTCGAGGCCGGATGCCGGTCGTTGAACGGCGGATTGCGATGATTGGCGCGGTAGTAGTTGAGCCCCGCCGTGGTCGAGCCGGGCTGTGACCAGGCGTCGATCCACATCTGCCGGTCGGCCTCGGTGTAGCGGCCGGCCTTCACCTCGGCATCCACGAACCCCGTGCGCGCGCGCTGCGTGGCGCGGGCGACGGTGTCGTTCTCGTCGATCGGCTGCTCGCCCGGCGCCAGATACTTGTTGAACACGAAGAAGTAGTTGCTGGCGTACCGCTGCGCCGGGTTCTCGCGCAGCTCGCGTTCCGAGATGAACGGATGCGCGCCGTTCACGATGATGAGCTTCTCGAGCATCTCCGGGTGATACATGGCGAACACCCACGCCACATTCGCCCCCCAGTCGTGCGCGACCAGCGTGAACTTCCGGCCGGGGCCGTTTATCGCCTCGACGAACCGCCGCACGTCTTCGACCAGATGCGGCATCGTGTAGGCCTCGAGCCCTTCGGGCCGGGCCGACAGGTTGTAGCCGCGCATGTCGAGCCCGACGGCGCGATGATCGCGGCCCATCTCGAGCATCTGGTCTTTCCACTGGTACCAGAACGACGGATAGCCGTGCAGGAAGAGCACGAGCGGCCCCTCACCCACACTGGCATAGTGCAGGCGCAGGCCGTTGACCTCGACGTAGTGGTCGGTGAACGGCGCCGGCGCTGGCGCGGCCGCGGCCGGGAGCGTGCTGGCCAGCAGCCACAGAGTGCTCAGCAGGGCGAGTGCGTGTCGCATGGATGCCTCCCGCTTCGGCTCGGCTCGAAGCGCACGCCAGATTACCGCCAAAACCCCCGCGCCGGCAGAGCGCGTTAGTGCACAGCCAGCCTCGCCCCACCTGACGCACGATCGGAACAGGGTGCGCTTCGCACCCGAAGGAGTCGACATGCGCGCCATTCCCTGGATTGTCTCGGGCCTCCTCGTCGCGGGAGTCGGCTGCTCGTCTCCGCAGTCCCCGGCGCCCGCCTCGACCGCAGCCCCGGCCGCCACCGCACCGGAGGCCGCCGCGCCCGCCAGCCCG